>CAJQQH010000038.1 GCA_905480405.1 uncultured Polaribacter sp.
GTTGGCATTCTTGGATCGTCCCATCCAGAAACAATATTTTCTTCTACTAATTTAAGTAACTTACGTTTACTCATAATTGTGTAGCTTAAATTTAAACGAGAAAACTCACGTTGTTTAGGCGGGTTCGGATATTCAGCTCTACTATAATCTACCACATTATCTCTAAACCAATTGTATAGTTCTCTATGAGGTTTAAACTCTAAAGAACATAAAGAGTGTGATATTTGTTCAATATAATCACTCTCACCATGCGTCCAATCATACATTGGGTAAATGCACCAATCATCACCAGTTCTGTGATGGGATTTATACATAATTCTATACATTAATGGATCGCGCATTAACATATTTGGATTTTCCATGTCTATTTTTGCACGCAAAGTATGCTCACCTTCCTTAAATTTCCCATCTTTCATAGCTTGGAATAATTCCAAGTTTTCTTCAACAGAACGAGATCTAAACGGACTATTTGTTCCAATTTCTGTTGGTGTACCTTTTTGCACACGCATTTCTTCTGAAGACTGAGAATCTACATACGCTTTTCCATCTTTTATCAATAAAATGGCCCAGTCAAAAAGTTGTTGAAAGTAATCTGAAGAATAACATTCGTTTGCCCATTTGTAACCCAACCAAGAAATATCCTTTTTTATAGCGTCTACATATTCTTGCTCTTCTTTTGCAGGATTTGTATCATCAAAACGAAGGTTTACAGGTGCGTTATAAGTTTCACCTAAGCCAAAGCTAATACCAATTGCTTTGGTATGACCAATATGTAAATATCCATTAGGTTCTGGTGGAAAACGAAAACGTAAATTTTCTTTAGGCATTCCGTTTAACAAATCCTCTTCTATAATATGCTCTAAAAAGTTGAGCGATTTTTTTTCTTCAGACATAATTTAAGTGAAAAATTAAGCTACAAAATTACGTATTTTTATGCAGTCGAATGTTCACTTTTGTAACAAAATTACTTTTTAAGCTTCTAATAATTAAACAACATAAATTATGAGCAATCAAATAAGAAATTATACATGTCCAAAATGTAATCATAAATCTTGTAAAGTAGATGAGATGAGAGCTACAGGAGGTGTGTTTTCTAAAATTTTAGATATACAGAATAAGAAATTTACAAGCGTTACTTGTCAAAAGTGTACTTATACAGAGTTTTATAAAACCAGAACGAGTGCAATTAGTAATGTTTTCGATTTTTTTACTAGCTAATAAACTTAATTAATAATTTGGGTGTTCCTTAAAGGTTGCGCTTTACATTATATCTTTTTTTCAAAAAAAAAGGATGCCATTTCTTTACTAGTAGTATAAATTGTATTAAGAATAATACATCTTTATTTATTATCGTATTTTTGAAAAAAAATAAGAAATTTTAAAAGTATGTTTTCTTTTTTATTCAATCATATAGCAATTTCTGTAAAAAACGTTGATAAGTCGGTAGCTTTTTATCAGAAAGTATTACTACTAAAAGAGGTTAAAAATACTGCGTCTAATTCCAAAACGAGATGGTTATTGTTAGCAGAAGGCAAGCAATTGCATTTAATACCTCGTCCAGATTTTGTAATAAAAACGAATAAAGCTGTTCATTTTGCGCTAGCAACCAATAATATACAAGCTGTTGTAAATCATTTAAATGATTTGCAAATTGAATATTCTGATTGGAAAGGTACCCCTGAAAAAGGTTATATTAGAAAAGATGGAATTTTACAAATCTATTTTCAAGATCCAGATGGTTATTGGATTGAAATAAATAATGATATTTAATACATACTTTTACTTTTAAAGAAAAGTATAAAAGCTTTATACAATTACGATATATTAATTATAAAAAATAAATTTTGGGAATAATACAAGTAAATAATATTAAACTCTATGCTTATCATGGATGTTTGGATGAAGAAGCAAAAATTGGCTCAGAATATAGAGTTGATGTAGAGGTAAAAGCCGATTTAAAAAGGTCTTCAAAATCTGATGAATTAATAGATACTGTAGATTATGTACATTTAAACCATATTGTAAAAGAAGAAATGGCAATACGTTCTAAGTTATTAGAAGAAGTTGCACAAAGAATTTTAGATCGTTTTTTTAAAGAACTAAGAATGATTAGAAGAGCAAAAGTTTCGGTAGCAAAAATAAACCCACCAATTGGCGGTAATGTAGAAGAAGTAGTAATAATTCTCACAAAAAAGCGATAAAATAAAAAAAGGCTTGTAATACTTGTAAATTTGCGTAAATTTGCAATCCAAATAAATAAAAGGTGTCTTGGCCGAGTGGCTAGGCAATGGTTTGCAAAACCATGTACAGCGGTTCGAATCCGCTAGACACCTCAAAAAACGTTTCAAGAAATTGAAGCGTTTTTTTTGTTTATAAAAACAATATTTCGAATTTATTTAATTTGTAGTCGTTTTATTTGAACCTTTAAAGTTTTCTTAACAAAAAATTATTTTTTCTTTTTCATCTTTGTGTGTTTGTCGCTAAAAATTTCATTTTTGATAATATTAAGTTATTAATTAACTATTTTTATGCATTATATTTAATAAATTTATTTTTCTACTATGAAGATATATCCTATAGAAACAGGGAATTTTAAATTAGATGGTGGCGCAATGTTTGGTGTTGTACCTAAAACAATATGGCAAAAAACCAATCCTGCAGATTCAAATAATTTAATATCAATGAGTATGCGTTGTATGCTAATTGAAGATGGAGATCGATTAATCTTAATTGATACTGGATTAGGAGATAAACAATCAGATAAATTTTTTGGCTATTATTATTTATTTGGAGATTTTTCTTTAGATACATCTCTAAAAAAACATGGTTTTCATAGAGATGATATAACAGATGTTTTTTTAACTCATTTGCATTTTGATCATTGTGGAGGTGTTATTCAAAGAAGTAAAGAGGGTTTGCTAATTCCTGCTTTTAAAAATGCCAAAGTTTGGTCTAATGATAATCATTGGAAATGGGCAACAGAACCAAACCCAAGAGAAAAAGCATCGTTTTTGAAAGAAAACATTCATCCAATTAAAGAAAGTGGTCAGTTAAATTATATACATAGAAATGCTGTAGATCAAATAGGTTTTGATGTTTTGTTTATGGATGGTCATACAGAAAAACAAATGTTGCCTAAAATAACTTATCAAGATAAAACGATTGTTTTTATGGCAGATTTATTGCCAACAGTAGGTCATATTCCTTTGCCTTATGTAATGGGTTATGATACCAGACCCCTTTTAACAATAAAAGAAAAAGCAGCTTTTTTAAATGAAGCAGCAAACAAAAATTACTACCTTTTTTTAGAGCATGATGCCTACAATGAAATTTGCACAGTTAAACAAACTGAAAAAGGAGTAAGATTAAACAACGTACATAAATTCACAGACATATTTAATTAATAGAATAACATAATTATGAAGATTATTAAGTCAATATTTTTTGCAGCAACTGCAAGTATTATTTTTACAGGTTGTAAATCCGTTTCTAATATTCCTGTACCAACAGGTATGGATAATTACATAAATATTCCTGCAAAAAAAGGAACTTTAACTGAAGACGAAATGAATGGTTGGGGTCATGCAGATCTTGAAACAGATTCTATTCCGGGAATGAGTTTAGAAAAAGCGTATAAGTTTTTAGATGGTAAAAAAGGTGTTGAAGTAATTGTTGGTGTTGTAGATTCTGGTACAGATTTAAAACATGAAGACTTAAAAGATGTTGCTTGGGTAAATAAAAAAGAAATTGCTGACAACGGAATTGATGATGATAGGAATGGTTATAAAGACGATATTAATGGTTGGAACTTTTTAGGAAGTATTTATAAAGAAAATTCTGAATACGAAAGAATTGTAAAAGATCCATCTATTACTACTAAGGAAGAAGCTGGTAAAGCACAAGCTTTTTATGATGGAAAAGTAAAAGCAGCAAAAGCAAGTAAATTAAGGTTTGATCAAATGTTGCAAAGAGTTACTAGTGCTGATGCAGCAATAGCTAAAGAATTAAAAAAAGCTGAATATACAAAAGAAGAAGTTTCTGCAATTGTTACAGAAGACGCTTCTCTTTTGCAAAGTGTTGCTATTGCTAAACAGATGTATGGTTTTGGTTTACCGTCTATAAGTGCTGCAAAAGATGAACTAACAAAATTAGTTACAAATGCTGCTAATTTGTTAAACGGAGATGCGTTAAAAAAAGATTACAGAAGTGTTTTAGGTGATGATCCAAATACTATGGATCAAAAATTTTATGGAGATAATAAAAGTGGTCATTCAATAAAAAGTGAAGCGCATGGAACACATGTTTCTGGTATTATTGGTGCTTCTAGAAATAATGGTATTGGTATGAATGGGGTTGCTAATAATGTGAAAATTATTGCAGTAAGAGCTGTGCCTGATGGAGATGAGTACGATAAAGATGTTGCTTTAGGAATAAGATATGCAGTAGATAATGGTGCAAAAGTAATTAATACAAGTTTTGGAAAAGGATATTCTCCAAAAAAAGAATGGGTTTGGGAAGCAATAAAATACGCAGCTTCTAAAGATGTTTTAATTGTAAATGCGGCTGGAAATGATGGGAAAAACATTGATGTAGAAAAAACATTTCCTAATGATTCTAAGGATTTGGAAACAGAAATTTCTGATAATGTGTTAACAATTGGGGCGATGAGCTTAAATTATAATGAAAAATTACCCGCTAATTTTTCTAATTATGGAAAGAAAAACGTAGATGTATTTGCTCCTGGGGTTCAAATTTATTCTACAACACCAGAAAACGGTTATGCTAAGTTTAGCGGAACTTCAATGGCTGCACCTTCTACTGCAGGTGTTGCTGCATTAGTTCGTTCTTATTATCCAAAATTAACAGCAAGTCAAGTAAAACACATATTAATGAACTCTGGTCTTAAAATTAATTTTGAAGTTATAAAACCTGGATCTTCATCTAGACAAAATCCTAAAGGAGAAATGGTTAAATTTTCTGAACTATCAGTTTCCGGTAGAGTTGTGAACGCATATAATGCTTTAATGATGGCAGATAAAATTGTAAACGGTAAATAATAAGACTAATTTAAAATTAATAACATAGAAATGAAAAAAACAATTTTTTTAGGTTTATCTCTTTTAATGATGGTTTCTTGTGCGCAAACTAAAGAAACTTCGCATTCAGAAAAACAAACATCAACAATTATAAACGATAATAGTTATTGGCAACAACATGTAGATTATACAATGGATATTGATATGAACGTCAATAACCATCAATATAAAGGAAAACAAAAGTTAGTTTATACAAATAACTCTCCAGAAGTGTTAGACAAGGTTTTTTATCATTTGTATTTTAATGCTTTTCAACCTGGTTCTCAAATGGATGTTCGTTCTTTAAACATTAAAGATCCGAGTGCAAAAATTGGAGATAGAATAAGTAAGTTACAACCAAATGAAATTGGTTATATAAAAGTTAACACTTTAAAACAAAATGGAGCTGCAGTTTTATTTGAAACTGTTGGTACAATTTTAGAAGTTACTTTAAACAAGCCAATTAAATCTGGAGAAAGTGTAACTTTTGATATGAATTTTGATGCTCAGGTTCCTGTTCAAATACGTAGGTCAGGTAGAAATAGTAAAGAAGGTGTTGCATTGTCAATGTCTCAATGGTACCCTAAAATGGCAGAGTATGATTTTCAAGGTTGGCATACACCGCCCTATATAGCAAGAGAATTTCATGGTGTTTGGGGAGACTTTGATGTAACAATTCATTTAGATAAAAACTATACAATTGGAGGTTCTGGATATTTACAAAATCCGCAAGAAATTGGTCATGGATATGAAGATGCTTCTAAAGCATTAAACTTGCCAAAAGGAGATAAGTTGTCTTGGCATTTTAAAGCGCCAAATGTTCACGACTTTATGTGGGGAGCAGATAATGAGTATACACATGATGTTTTAACTATGGAGAATGGAATTGATTTACATTTTCTTTATAAGAAAACTTTAGATGAGAAATATTTAAAAAACTGGAAAGATCTTCAGCCAAAAACAGCAGAGATAATGACCTTTTTTAGCGAAAATGTTGGTCAATATCCTTATAAACAATATTCTGTTGTACAAGGTGGAGATGGTGGTATGGAGTATGCAATGTCTACTTTAATTACAGGTAAAAGAAGTTTTGGTAGTTTGTTTGGTGTAACAGCTCATGAAATGGCACATACTTGGTTTCAGTTTTTATTAGCTTCAAACGAGAGTTTACATCCTTGGATGGATGAAGGTTTTACAACTTATATTTCTAACAAAGCATCAAATGATATTCTTAAAAAAGGTAAAGAAAATCCACATAGAGGTTCTTACGGAGGATATAATTATGTTGTAAAAAATAAAATTGAAGAAACACTTTCTACGCATGCAGATAGATATAATTCTAATACAGGTTATGGAGTTGCAAGTTATTCTAAAGGAAACATCTTCTTATCGCAATTAGAATATGTAATTGGTTCAGAAAATGTAGCTAAAGGATTAAAAAAATATTACACAGATTTTAGTTTTAAACATCCAACACCAAACGATATTAAGCGTTCTATGGAGAAGGTTTCTGGTATTCATTTAGATTGGTATTTAAACGAATGGACGCAAACATTACATACTATAGATTATGGAATAAAGTCTGTTAATGGTAAGAAAGTAACATTAGAAAGAATTGGTAAAATGCCAATGCCAATAGATTTAGAAGTTACTTATTTAGACGGAACTACAGAAAGTTTTAATATTCCTTTAAGAATAATGAGAGGCGAAAAACCAACAACTGCAAAGATTTTAGAAGATTGGACTTGGGCACACCCAACCTATTCTTTTGATGCTTCTAAAGCAGTTAAATCTATTGTAATAGATAAAAGTGGTTTAATGGCAGATATTAATTTAGAAAATAATCAGCTCGAAGTAAAGTAAAAAATACTAGAAGAATATTAAAAGCCTTTTAAGTGTAAAAACTTAAAAGGTTTTTTTATTGAATTAACTGATTTATTTTGTCATTAGGAATAAATCCTTTTAAGAATAAAAAGATACCACAAACTATTAAAATAATACCCATTATTTTTTTTACTTTATAAATTAAATTAGGTGTCATTTTGTTTTTTAATTGTTTGGCTAAAAATATTTTACCAAGATCGGTAACAAAGTAAGCTAAAACGATAACACCAAAATAGCTAAAAATAGCATTCTGATTCATATTTAAAGTTGGGCCAATTACTAAAACCGTACCTAGCCAAAAAGCTAGAACGCCAATATTTATAAAGTTTAAAAAGTATCCTTTTAGAAATAATTTAAGGTAATTGTTTTGAGTAATTGGAACTTCTATGGTTTTTGCAGCTTCTAATTTTTCTTTTTTATTTTCTTTATCAAAGAAAGTTATAAGACCGTAAATGATTAAAACTAATCCGCCAAAAAAGAACAACCTTGGATCGTCTTTAATTTTTTCTAACAAAGGCCTACTTCCGTAATAAGCGAAAAGGATAAAAGTGATATCACCTAAAATAACACCTAAATCGAAAACAATTGCTGCTCTAGCTCCTTTTAAAATACTGGTTTGTATCAGCATAAAAAAGACAGGACCAATCATGAAAGCCATGAAAAACCCAATAAGAATAGCATTTTTTAAATCATAAATATCCATACTTTACAAAAATACGGATTTTATACGTCATCAAAATCTACAGTAATCTTTGGTGTAGTAGGATGAGCTTGACAAGTTAAAATTAAACCTTCTTCAATTTCATCATCGGTTAAAATAGAATTTTTAACCATAACAGCTTTCCCTTCGGTAACTTTACCTAAGCAAGAACTACAAACACCACCTTGGCAAGAATAAGGTGCATCTATATTATTGCGTAAAGAAGCGGCTAAAATATCATCTGTTTGTTGCATAGAAAACGTAGTTTCCTCATCGTCTAACAAAATGGTTACTTCTGTTGTACCTTCTTTAATCTCTGAAGAAGCTTCTTCATCTACAGAAGCTGTAAATAATTCGAAATGAATATTTTCTTTGCTAATTTTGTTGTTTTTTAAGGCTTTAGAAACCTCTTTAATCATTTCTTCTGGGCCACATAAATAAGCAGCATCAAAAGTAGATTCTTTGTACATGTTTTTAACAAAATAATTGGTAACATTTTCATCAATCCTACCTCTTAATTCATTTTTTACATTTTCTCTACTAAAAATATAATGTAAGTTTAATCTGCCAGAAAAAGATTCTTTTAAGGCATTTAACTCTGTGTAAAAAATAGTGTCTGCAACAGATTTATTACCGTAAACCAAAGTAAAATTAGAAGTAGGTTCTGTTTCTAAAACTGTTTTTACCATTGATAAAATTGGTGTAATACCAGAACCAGCAGCAAAACCAATGTAGTTTTTATTAGCTTCTGTGTTTAATAAAAAACGACCTTCGGGTATAGAAATTTCAATTTCATCACCAGCTTTTAAAGACGAAGTTGCAAACGTAGAAAACACTCCATTTTCTACTTTTTTAATTGCTACTCTAACCTCACCACTTTTTGGAGTAGAACAAATAGAGTATGCTCTTCTAATTTCTTCACCATTTATTACCTTCTGTAGCGTAATGTATTGACCCGCTTCAAAATTAAATTCTGATACTAATTGTTGAGGTATATTAAATAAAACAGAAACCGCATTTGCGGTTTCTTGTTTTACTTCTTGTATGTTTACTTTATGAAATGTTGCCATTAAAAATGTATGTTTTATACCAAATTATTTGCTACCAAATATTCAGCAATTTGAACTGTGTTTGTAGCAGCACCTTTTCGTAGGTTATCTGCAACTATCCACAAATTTAAGGTATTTTCTTGAGATTCATCCTTTCTAATTCGTCCAACAAA
>CAJQQH010000039.1 GCA_905480405.1 uncultured Polaribacter sp.
TTTTTAATTTTTTACTTGGAGATGTCAAAAAACATACTATATTTGCATCCGCTAAGGCAATGGTACCTTAGCTCAGTTGGTAGAGCAAAGGACTGAAAATCCTTGTGTCCCTGGTTCGATTCCTGGAGGTACCACTTAAAACCCGAACAATTTGTTCGGGTTTTTTTATACTTAATTATTACTTAAAATATCTCTAACAATCTTTAAATGATGATTTGTATGAAGTTTTAAAAACTTTGTTGTTTGTTTTTTATTTAACTGCTTAAACAAAGGATGTATAAAAAACTGGTTCTCTTCAAGGTTTTTTATTGAATCTAAATTTTTAATAGCCAATTCTAATTGATTTTCTAAATCTTCTATAAGTATTATTTCTGGAGGCAACACACGCTTTGGAGACCTTGCTTTACCTCGTGGAAAAAAACCAATTGCAAAAGTAATCATGCGCAATCCACTAAATTCTTTCTTATAATCATTAGAATTCGATTTTACTAATGCGTCAGAGACATTATTAATCACTTTTAGCAAATGATCTATGTGCCAACCAACATTTCCTTTTGAAATTCTTAAATCCTCAATTTCTATATCTTTTATATGCTCTTTTATTACTCTAAACTGTTTGCTTAACATTTTCTTTATATTTTAAGTACAATATACACAAATGTAAAGCATAAAAAAATCCAGCAAAAAAGCTGGATTTAAATATTTATTTTAACATTTGAAGATTGTTAAGCTCTAAATTAGTAAGCTCTCTCCATCGTCCTCTTGGTAAATTTTTCTTTGTTAATTCAGCAAAAATAACTCTATCTAGCTTATTAACCTTATAACCAACATGTTCAAATATTTTACGAACAATTCTATTTCTACCAGAGTGTATTTCTATACCAACTTCAGATTTTGGTTGCCCATCTACATAAGAAATAGCATCAATAAACACCTTTCTACCTTCAATAATTACTTCTCCTCTTAATTTTTCTAAATCTTTTAAATCTAGTTTTCTATCTAAAGAAGCGTGATATAATTTACGAACATTATGTTTTGGATGTGTTAGTTTTTTTGCTAAATCACCATCATTTGTAAACAATAAAAGACCAGTTGTATTTCTATCTAACCTACCAACCGGATAAATTCTTTCTTTAGAAGCGTTAGAAACTAACTCCATAACCGTTTTTCTTCCACGGTCATCATCCATTGTAGTAATGTAATTCTTTGGCTTATTAAGAAGTATATATCTTTTTTGCTCTGGTGTAATAGAAGTACCATCAAAACGTACAATATCATCTGGTTGTACTTTATAACCCATTTCCGTTACAAGTTTACCATTTACCTCTACACTACCATGCTCTATATAAGTGTCAGCTTCTCTACGAGAACAAACTCCAGAATTAGCTATATATTTATTTAAACGAATACCTGTAGATTCATTTGCTTTTGGCGCAGTTTTAACTTTTTTAAAGTCTTTTTTAAAAGTTTTTCTACTTAGAGGTGTACTTTTTTTACCATCTCTTGGAGTTGTACTTTTTTTACCTTCCTGTCGTCTTCTCGACGAGTTATTCTTTGAGTCCATTTATAAAATTTTGACAAAGGTACTTAAATTGATTTTCTAATGCAGTCTATCTATAACTTTTTCTATTAGCAGAGATGTATCAATAAAAACCAAGCATAAAACACCTACTAATAACAAGAGTTTTAAAACATTATGAAGAAACCTATATTCATTTTGTCTTGTTGCCTTCCATAAGTAAGCACCCACAAAAAACAAGGTTGCTAATGCTATGTAAAAAAAGTATTTCATATAACTTATTGCTGGGTAACTAAACAAAACAGTAATAGGTAAAAATGTTAACACTAGTAATAAAATTGATAATTGCTTTGTTTTTAACTCACCATAAACTACCGAAAAAGTTTTATAATTATTTGCTAGAGCACCTTTTATACTTTCTAAATCTTTTATTAATTCTCTTACCATAATTACTAAAAACAAAAAGATTGCATGCACAAAAATAATTTTAGAAAAATTTTTATAATACACAAAAATTGCAAAAAATGGTAAAATTGTTAAAATTGTAGCAGAAATTAAACCTGTAAACGCGTACCTTTTTAGTTTATGAGAATAAAACCAAATACCAAAGATGTAAACCGAGAAAAACAAGGCAGATTTCCAGGAAACGAAAAAACCAAAAGTAAAACCTAAAAGATTTAAGAAAAAATAAAGTGATAATTTTGTTGATTGCTTTACGTAATTATCAATACCGGTTTTTAATGGTCTATTTATTCTATCAATCTGAACATCATAAAAATTATTGATAATATAACCGGCAGAAACAACACAAACAGAAGCAAGAACTATGTATAACAAGTCCACATCAAAAAACACATGTCTTATAGACTTTTCTGGTGAAAAAATAAATACTGCGGCTAAATATTGAGCAATAACTAAAACAAGAATATTATAACCTCTAACTACGGATAATAAACTAAATATTTTTTTTAAGAAAGTCTTCTTTTTTGAAGAGCTCATTGCATATTTTTTAGAATCTATAAACCAATTCTAACTTATAATCTTTTAAGCTTTTTTGAGCCTTAGCATAGTCTTCTGTAAAGCCTAAAATATAACCACCACCACCAGAACCGCAAAGTTTAAGGTAATAATCGTTTGTTTTAATACCTTTTTCCCAAACCTTATGAAAAGCATCAGGAATCATAGGTTTAAAATTCTTAAAAACAATTTTTGATAAATTTTTCACATTCCCAAAAAGAGAGGATACATTACCTTGTAAAAAATCTTCTATACAAGCATCAGTAGATGCAGAAAACTCCTCACTTAACATTTTTCTAAAACCTTCGTTTTTCATCTTATTCATAAAGATGTTAACCATAGGCTCAGTTTCTCCAATTTGCTCAGAGTCTAATAAGAAAACAGCACCTTTTCCTTCTTTTTGTGATGGAATCCCTGCTGCTTCAATATTCTCTTTAGAATTAATTAATATAGGTAAACTTAAATATGAGTTTAAAGGATCTAAACCAGAACTTTTACCATGAAAAAACGATTCCATCAAAGAAAATACTGTCTTTAATTTTAACAATTTGTCTCTTGTTAAATTTTCTAAAACCGTAATTTTATCATCTGCATATTTATCATAAATAGATGCTACCAGCGCACCAGAACTTCCAACACCATAACCTTGTGGAATAGAAGAATCAAAATACATACCGTTATCTAAATCTGTTTTAAATTTCTCTAAATCAAAAGAAACTAAATTAGAATTTAAGCTTGAAATATAAGTGTAAAATTTTAGTAAATTTTTGTTTGAATCTTTAGAAACACCTTCTAAAACGTCTGTAGTTTTTAAAGCACCTCTATAAGCATTAAATGGAATTGCTAGTCCTTTAGAGTCTTTTATAATTCCATATTCTCCAAAAAGAAGAATCTTAGCATAAAAAAGTGGTCCTTTCATATATATCTTTTTTTTTAATCAATAGCAGTGCAAAAATACAAATTAAAATATTAAGCTACTGTTATTAATCGTTTTTGTAGAAAACTTTCCAAATTCCAACCTTATCTCCTTTATTGTATCTACCTTTCTTTTTAATTTTTCCAGTTTTATAATACACTTTCCAATTACCGTCTTTTACATCATTCTTATACTTTCCTGCTACTTTTAACTCGCCAGAATCATAATACTCAGCATATTTGCCTTCAGCTTTTCCTGCTATCAAAAAATATTTTTTAAAAATACTTTTATTCTTATAAAAATAAGATACCTCACCCTCTGTCTTTTTTCCTATTTTATAATATAAAGCATTATTCTTAGTTGTTTTTTTAAGGTCTTTATTTAACCAAATAGTTTCTTGAGCGTTTATTGTTACAGATAAAAAGCCAATAAATATTAAAATAACGAATGCTGATTTCTTCATAAATTCTATTTTAAAATGAAAATTTTTACAACTTTTTTGCTCCAAAACCGACACTATCACAAATATAATGATTTTTCTGACAGTATTTAGAAAGCTGATTATCAATAAACTGAATTACATTTTCTTTTTCATTCTCAGGGAACAAAACATGCACATTTGCACCTGCATCTAAAGTAAAACAGATGTTACTATTGTTTTCTTCTCTGTATTCCCAAATTTTATTAATAATTTCTAAAGTATTAGGTTTCATTAAAATAAAATAAGGACTACTCGTTAACATCATTGCATGTAGTGTTAATGCCTCACTTTCTACTAAATTAATAAAGTCTTTAATATTTCCTTCTTGTAAAATTTTAGACATTTTAAACAAGTTCTCATTTGCTTGTTTAAAACGGTTTTCTGCATACGGATGGTTATGCATTAAATTATGACCAATTGTACTCGAAACTTGCTTTTCTCCCTTATCTACTAATAAAATTGCGTCTTGATAATTCTCAAAAACGGGGTTTATTGCATACGGAAATTGAACACCAAATAAATCTGAACTTCCTTCTATTTCTGGATGCTCTCCCCACACCACTAATGGACCTTCTATACTTCTACTAGCGCTACCAGATCCTAATCTTGCTAAAAATGATGCTTTTTTATTAATAAATATCGATGATAATTCTGGGTTTAATTCTTGCTCTAGACTCATTAAACACATAGCAATTGCACTTAAACCACTTGCTGATGATGCAATTCCGCTAGAATGTGGAAAAGAATTTTCTGAGCTAATTGTCATTTCATATTCAAAGATATAAGGACAATATTCTTGAACTCTTTTAAAAAATTCTGCAATTTTAGGCTTAAATTCTTCTTTTGGTTTTCCTTCAAAAAACAAATTAAAACTTACCTCTTCAAATTTTTCTTTCTTAACAAAATCAATAGTTGTTATCGTATGGCAATTGTTTAAAGTAAAACTAATTGATGCATTTTTTGGTATTTGAGGATTACTTTTTCCCCAATATTTAACTAATGCAATATTACTTGGTGTTTGCCAAGTAAAGCTAGCGTTATCAATGTGTTTTAATGCTGATTTTACTAAAAACTGATCTGTGTTCAAGGTCTAAAAATTTTTAAACAAAGATAAAGTTTAGCCTACACTTCTGCTAATTTTTGTAAAACGGATTCTTTATAACCTCTACTAATTGGCAATGCTTTTTTATGAATTTCTATATGTTCATTGGTATAAGATGTAATATTTTTAAATGAGATAATAAAAGACCTATGAATTCTTAAAAAATATTTTGAAGGTAGTTTATGCTCTAAACTAGTAATAGTTTCTCTAATTACTATAGTTTTTTCTGTAGTAAATATCTTAACATAATCACTTAAACTTTCTATATATAAAATAGAATTAAAATCTACTTTTACCATCTTCCTTTCCGATCTTACAAACATAAAATCATTATTAATTTCATTAACTTTAAGTGCAGAAACTTTTTGCGTTGCCTCTAAAAACCGATCGAAACTAATGGGTTTTAATAAATAATCTACCACATTTAAATTAAAACCATCAATTGCATAATCTCTATATGCAGTTGTAAAAATTATTTGAGTTTTCTTATTTATTACTTTTGCCAAACTAAGTCCTGAAATATCAGGCATGTTAATATCTAAAAAAAACAAATCGGCTTCTTTTTCCTGCAAATATAAAAGTGCTTCAGAAGCATTTTTACAACTTTTTACGAGCTCTAAGTTTGGAGTTTTAGAAATATAAGATACAATAATTTCTCTCGCCATTGGTTCATCATCTACAATAACACATTTTAACTTATTCCTCATTTTTTATAGGGATTTTTAAAGTAACTATAAATGTTTTTTCTTCCTGCAAAACTTCTAAAAAATATTGATTTTTGTACAACATTTCTAAACGTTTTTGAATGTTTTCTAAACCAATTCCGTTTTTAGAATTCTCTTTTTTGATTGCTGA
Organism: uncultured Polaribacter sp.; assembly: GCA_905480405.1. GTDB lineage: Bacteria > Bacteroidota > Bacteroidia > Flavobacteriales > Flavobacteriaceae > Polaribacter. The sequence goes on from CAJQQH010000039.1 coordinate 5,891, forward strand.
ATTTTCAATTGTAAAATTCAGTTCATTTTCATCAACATTTAGATGAATATTTACTTTTAGAATTCCATCAATTTGCGTTCCATGTTTAAAAGCATTTTCTACAAAAGGCAATAATAGCATTGGTGCAGTTTCAAATTGATTATCAACTAAATCTTTATAAAAAACCACTTGTAAACTATCTTGAAACCTCGATTTTTCTAAAGAAATATAATCTTCAATATGATTTATTTCATCTTGTAAAAGCACTTTTGGTTTATCAACTTGATATAAAATATAATCTAACAAGTTAGATAGTTTTAAAATCATATCTGGTGCTTTTTCAGACTTTTTTAAAGTAAAACCATACAAAGTATTTAAGGTGTTAAACAAAAAAATGCGGATGAATTTGCATCTTTAAAAATTTTAATTCTTGTTCTTTTAATTGTAATTGCGTTTGTAAAAATTTATTTTCTATTGTTTTATTCTCTTCTAAAGATTTATAATTATGCTTTAAAATTTTAACAGCACTTGCTAATGATATTATTAACAATTTACAAATAAACTGTTTTTTTTATATTGTTTGAAAAAAATATAGATGAAATACATTTTTAACAAGTGATTTCACAACATTGAAACTCCATTCGTAAAAAAAATCAATAACTGTTAAAACCTAATCTAAATTGGTAAATTGTCGCAAAAAGCATAGTCATAAGTGATAAAAATATAGTTTAGCTTGTGATATTAAAAAACAAATAATATGAATTTCATTATAGAAGGTGGACCTATATTTATGGTTCCTTTATTAATCTTATTAATAATTATTACTGCATTATTTATAAAAGGTCTAAAAATTTATACAAAGAAAACTGTTAAACTAATTAATTCTATATCGTTATTCTCTTTTGTTTTTGGTATTTTGGGTTTTATAATTGGTTTACTAGGTGCATTAGAATCAATTGCAGTTACTCAAGAGGTTTCTAGAGATGTTTTAGCAACTGGTTTAAAAGTAGGACTACTTTCTCCTACTTTTGGGGTAATTATTTTCCTTTTAGGAAAATTATTTTCAATTATTTTAACTTCATCGAAAAAATAATGAGAACTTTTGAAATAATTTTACTTCTACTATCAGTAGCATCAATTTTTTATTTTTCAATCAGAAAAAATTCTACAAACAAAACAATAGAATTGACCTTAATTTTTGGCTTGTTAGCTATTCATCTAATTTTTGAAAGCTATAGATGGCAAATGATTCCAATATATATTTTACTACTCATTTTTACTATTTATTCTTATAAAGATATTTTGCTTTTAAAAGGAAAATGGTTTTTAAAAACTATAAAAATAATTGGTTTATTATTCTTATTAATTATTGGATTTATTTTACCAAGTACTTTACCTATTTTTGAACTTCCAAAAACAACAGGAAGTTATAAAGTAGGCTCGCAATATATTCATCTAAAAACTGATAGAGCAGAAACTATTACAGAAAACAAGGATGATAAAAGAGAGTTAATGATTAAAGTTTGGTATCCTGCAAGTATCAAAAATGAAGAAAAGGAGCCCTATTTAAATGATGGTGATCGCTTTAGCTTTGCTGCAAAATATGGTTTACCAAACAGTACTTTTAATTACTTAAATGCTATTGAAACAAATACCTATTTAAATCCAAAAGTAGCTGAAAAAAAATTTCCTATTCTTATTTTTTCTCATGGTTCTTACTCAAAATCTTCTGGTTATTATGCAATTATTGAAGATATTGTAAGTCATGGATATATCGTTTTAAACATTAATCACACCTATGAAAGTACTGGAACTTTATTTCCAGACGGAAGCATAAAACTTTACAACAAAACATATGACAACAAATACATTAGCACTCAAGAAATGGCAGAATTAGCATGGAAAATGCAACAAGGTTACACCAATGCTAAAAACGAAGAAGAAAGATTAATTACTTCAGATTTTGCTTTAAAAAATTACATTGCTGCAGATATTTCTAAAAGATGGTCTAAAGATATTTCTTCTGTGATTGATGTATTAGAAAACTGGAATAAAAATTCTTTTTTAGCGAATCATTTAGATATTACTAAAATTGGTGTTTTTGGGCATTCACAAGGAGGGACATCTGTTGCACAATCTATTTTAGATGATAAAAGAGTTTCTGCTGGCGCAAACTTAGATGGTGTTCAATGGGGAAACATGATTGACACTTTAGTAACAAAACCTTTTCTTGTAATTTCATCAGATTGGAAACATCCACACCCAAATTACAACAAATACGCATATAGAAATGGAGGAACAGATATTTTTTATGAAGCTAAAATTAAAAATTCTGGTCATGCAAGTTTTATGGATATTCCTTTAATGATTAACATTCCTCAGTTAAATGAATCTGGAATAATAAACCCAAAAGAAGCTTATCAAACCATAAACAAAACTCTTGTTTCATTTTTTGATAATCACTTAAAAAATAAGCAAAACGATTTATTAAAATTGAAGAAAAATCATCCTTCTTTAGTTATAAAGGAAAAGAAATAACATTACTATTAGTGTGGATATTAGCATTTTTTGAAAATAAAAATAGCGTTTTTAAGGTCTTTACTTAAAAAAAAAGAGTTACAATAGTCAAGTAAAAGTATATTCAACATTAAACTTTTTTATTATGATAGATTGATTTTTAATTTGACACAAAACATTTTTTCTTCATGTGAAATTTTCAGAAAATAGTTTCCAGGGTATAACATTTCTAACCTTTTTTTTATGTTTTCTAATCCTATTCCATTTATAGAAATCTCTTTATTTTTTGAAGTATTATTTATTGAAAAATTCAATTCTTCTCCATCAACTTTTAACATAATTCTCACGTTTACAACTCCATTAATTTGAACACCATGTTTAAAGGCATTTTCTACAAACGGCAACAATAGCATAGGAGAAATTTGCAACTCATTATCTAAAAAATTTTTATTAAAAACTATTTGTAAACCTTCTTGAAACCTAGATTTTTCTAGAGATATATAATCTTCAATATGATTAATTTCATCCTGCAAACGCACTAAAGGCTTATCAACCTGGTATAAAATATAATCTAACAAATTAGATAATTTTAAAATCATTCCTGGTGCTTGTTCAGACTTTTTTAAAGTAAAACCATATAAAGTATTTAGTGTATTAAACAAAAAGTGAGGGTGAATTTGCATTTTCAAAAACTTTAATTCTTGTTCTTTTAATTGCAATTGTGTTTGTAAAAATTTATTTTCTAATGTTTTCTTCTCCTCTAAAGATTTATAATTATACTTTAAAATCTTAACAGCACTAGCAAGTGTTATTATCAACAAAACACAAACCAAAATTACATCTGAGTTTTTGGTTAAAGCAGGCATATTCTTGTATTCTAAATTAAAGAAAAAGATAAACCCAAAATAAACTGTCACTAAAACAGCAAAACCTATAAAAACTCCTGAATATAAAGTGTATAAAATAAACTTTTTATACTTCTTGAAAATTAAAAACTCAGGAATTAAATAATATACAAAAACATAAGAAGCTATTATTGAAATTGTACTTAAAATTCCAGAAAACCAAAAAATAAAATTTCCATTACTAGAGCCAATACTAAAAAAACTAGTAAAAAAAAACCAAATAAAATACCAAAAAACAAGATGCAAAAGAATTTTCTTTAATATTTTTACATTGGATTTCCTCATTCTACAAACTAAATATTTTTTTTTCTTAACTACTGTAAAAATAGACCAATTACCAAATTAACAAGTGATTTAACAAATTTTATATTTATTCTTATAAAAACACACAAAAAGCTAAAACGTTAACTAAATTGGCATTTGGTCGCTAAAGTAAATTTCAGACTTGTTTACACTATACTTTTGCATTATAATCTTAAAACAAATATTATGAATTTTATTTTAGAAGCAGCTCCAATGTATTTGATTACTTTTTCAATCTTATTAATTATTATAATCTTTTTATTCATAAAAGGATTAAAAGACAATACCGAAAAGAACATCAAACTTATTAAAGAAATTTCTTTATTGGCTTTCATATTAGGTTTTTTTAGATCTACAATAGAACTTGTTTGGACTTTAGATGATGTAAGTGTAGCAAAGACAATTCCTCCTCAAGTTTTAGCAGTCGGCTTTAAATATATTATGATTACACCTATTATTGGAATGTTAATTTTCTTAATAGCAAGACTTTTTACTATAATTTTAACTTGGACAAAGAAATAAACCCCAACTTCTTGAATTTCTAGTTAGTAAAAGCATCTTTCTAATTTTTAGAAATGATGCTTTTTTGTTTGTATTTTTGTGCTTGATGAAACAAAAAAAAGTTTTCTTACTATTAAATGGAAAAACCCCAAAAAAGCTTCCAAACCTATCTGATTACGATATTGTTTGCGCTACAGATGGCGCA
>CAJQQH010000040.1 GCA_905480405.1 uncultured Polaribacter sp.
ATTAAATATTTTGTAAAAATAATATTTGTAAAAAAAAAATCAATAATTACAATTTCAAAATTCTAATAAAATTATTTGCTAATATCAATCAAATACTAAAAATTCAAGAAAACTAGAAGATAGATTTGATGCAAGGTTTGAGTAGCTTTTTCATATTAATATAATTATCATTTGAATGTATTTAATAAATAACTAGTATATATGATTCCTCAAGGGCTCACTTAAAGCTTCACAGAAATGTGAGGCTTTTTTGTTGTTTATAGGGCATCATAATTGAAATCATAAATATTAATGAGTTTTTTTGCATATTGGTTAACAGAACTTAAACGTTAGATAATATACAGTTCATCTATGCTTTAGTTTTGTTAAACGAAATTTAGCTTTTACTATATTAGAAACATTTTATATTTACATTGTAATTATGTTTTAATCATTAAATACAACCCCTGAATATGAATACCTTAAAAAAATCAACAATAATTTTAATATTTCTTATTGGAACATTATCTTTTTCTAAAAAAGACAATGAAGTATATAATTTTGGTCTAAATTTAAAAGATATTAATGTTGAAAAGATCCTATTGGATAGTCAGTCAGAATGCAGACCGTCTTCTGAATTAACATTTTATGTAGAAACAAAACTTGAAAAAAAATTTAGAGGGTATAATACAATAGACGCAAGTATTTTTATCTTAGATAAGACTTCTGGAAAATTTAATTTATTAGCTAATGAAAGTATTATAGTTCCTTTTCATAAAGATACTTTTTTGGATTATGACTTAAAAATAAATAAGAATGGAAGCAAAGAGTTAAATAATGGTGATAGGTTAATAGGTAGTAATTCATTAACACCTTTTAGTTTTAATGAACTTATAAAATACGATGTTGTTTATAATAGTTATTTAAGGTCTACCAATAAATTATTAAATAATAATCGCACATTATAAATTCTAATTTTTTTCAATTTAAATAAAGAGTCTCACAGAAATGTGAGACTCTTTATTTTTATATATTTAAAAATCTTTTACTTGTTAGAATAAAAAACTTTATTCCTGCTGTATGTTAATTAATATTTGTTTTAACTCTATCTTTTTTTGTTAATATTTCAACTATTTTGGGTTTATTTTTCATTTTTGAAATATTATTTTACTTATTCATAGGTTATTATCAAAAAATAAATGTATTTTTGGGTGCCCAAACTGGTTAACCAATAATTAAAATGAGCGTAATTAAAGAAGATATTATTTTTATAATGGGAGTTTCTGGTGTAGGTAAAAGTACTATCGGAAACATTTTATCTAAATCGTTAAATATTCCTTTTTTTGATGGAGATGATTATCATCCTGAGAGTAATGTTTTAAAAATGTCGCAAGGGCAACCTTTAAATGATGATGATAGAATAGGGTGGTTAAAAACATTAAATAAACTTGCCATAAATCAGTCAAAAAACAAAGGCTGCATTATAGTTTGTTCAGCATTAAAAGAATTTTATCGTGATATTTTAACTGTAAATATCCAAAATAATTCGAAATGGGTTTTTCTTCATGGTTCATTTAATCAAATTACAGATAGAATTAATAATCGTGAAGGTCATTTTATGAGTTCAGATTTATTAAAATCTCAATTCGATATTTTAGAAGAACCAAAAAACGCTATAAAAATTGATATTAGTTTAACTCCAAACAAAATTTTAGAAGTGATTAAAAAAGAATTATTAAAAAAATCTGAATTTGGCTTATTTGGATTAGGTGTAATGGGTAAAAGTATTAGTAGAAATTTGGCAAATAAAGGTTTCGATATTTCTTTATTTAATAGACATGTTGATGGACTTGAAGAAGATGTTGCTATAACTTTTAAAAATGAATTTGAAGAACTATCAACTGCATTACCTTTCTCAGATATAGAATCTTTTGTAAACTCATTAGAAACTCCAAGAAAAATTATGCTAATGGTAAATGCAGGTAAGATTGTAGACTACGTAATTGAAGACCTCTTACCTTTTTTATCAAAAGGAGATATTTTAATTGATGGCGGTAATTCTAACTATCATAAAACAAAAGAAAGATTTGATTATTTAAAATCTAAAAATATTCATTTTATAGGTGCAGGAGTTTCAGGTGGTGAAGAAGGTGCCTTAAAAGGTCCGTCTATTATGCCTGGTGGAAGTAAAGAAGAATATAAATATATTCAACCTTTTTTAGAAGCAATAGCTGCTAAAGATGATAATAATTTACCATGCTGTACTCATATTGGTACTGAGGGAAGTGGTCATTTTGTTAAAATGGTGCATAATGGTATCGAGTATGTAGAAATGCAATTGCTTGCAGAAATTTATACTATTTTAACAAAACAAGGTAACAACCCAAATCAAATTGCTACAATTTTAGAATCTTGGCAAAATACTGCTAATAGTTACTTATTAGAAATTACTATTGATATCTTAAGAAAAAAGGAAGGTGATGATTGGTTAGTGAATAAAATAATGGATAAAGCTGGTAATAAAGGTACAGGTAATTGGACAACGATTACTACTGCGCAATTAGGAATTCCTAGTACAATGATTGCTTCTGCTTTATTTGCCCGATATATTTCATTTTACAAAGATGAAAGAGTTGCTGCTGATCATAAATTTAAAAGTGATTTTGAAGCTAAATTAAACTTAAATAATGATGATCTTTTAGGAGCATATCAGTTTGCCAGAATTATAAATCATTATCAAGGTTTTAGATTAATAAATCAAGCTTCTGTAAGTTATGATTGGGATTTAAATTTAAGCGAGTTATCTAGGATTTGGACAAATGGTTGTATTATTAAATCAGATTTAATGGTAGAATTAGTAACTGTTTTTAAAACAACAAATAATTTATTAACTAGTGATGTAATTGTTGAAAAAATAAAATCATTAAAACCAAGTATTAAAAAAGTGGTTTCAGAATGTGTTTTAAATGAATTAGCAATTCCAAATTTAAGCGAATCAATTAATTTTTTAAATAGTTTTGCAGTAGCAGATTCTTCAGCAAATGTAATACAAGCTCAAAGAGATTATTTTGGAGCTCATACATACCAGAGAAAAAATGATGAATCTAAAAAATTCTATCACACTAACTGGAAAAATAATTAAACTTAAAAGTGAATAAATATGTCAAAAACAGAAAAAAAGAAATCTTTTCTTAAAAAAATCATAGCTATTATTTTAGGCTTTGGCCCAGGTATTTTTGCTATTGGTTACACTATTGGAACTGGTAGTGTAACGTCTATGATTGTTGCTGGTAGTAAATTTAATATGCAATTATTATGGGTACTTTTATTAAGTTGTGTGTTCTCTGGTGTTTTAATGTTTGCTTATGGTAATTATGCATTAATAACTGGTGAAACAGCCCTTTATGGGTTTAAAAAACATTTAAAATACGGTAAAGTTTTAGCAATTTTAATTATTGTTGGAATCACATTTGGACAATGGAATTCATTAATGGGTATTTTAGGGATTTCTTCAAATATTATTTATGAAATATTAGCTGTTAATTTTGATGGATTAAGTTCTCATAAGTACGAAACAGTATTAATAACAGCAATAATAATTATTGTAACTTTTTACTTATTAATGTTAGTAGGTAAATATACTTTTTTTGAAAAAATACTAGTCATATTTGTAACTTTAATGGGCTTTTCATTTGTGTTGTCATTATGTTTTGTGCAACCATTACCTTTAGATGTAGTAAAAGGATTAATACCAACTATTCCAGATATTCCAGGAGGTAAAATGTTGGTTGCTGCTTTTGTAGGTACAACTATGGCATCTGCCACTTTTTTATCTAGACCTTTATTTGTAAAAGGAAAAGGTTGGACAATTAAAAATTTAGATCAACAAAAGAAAGATTCAATTACTGCTGCTATTTTAATATTTATAATAAGTGGAGTTATTATGGCAGTTGCTGCAGGTGCTTTGTTTTATGAAGGTAAAGAGGTTACACAAGTACTAGATATGGCAAATACTTTAGAGCCAGTTGCTGGTAAATGGGCCGTTTCTGTTTTCTTTTTTGGAGCTTTAAGCGCTGGTTTATCATCTATTTTTCCATGTTTATTAATAGCACCTTTATTAATTGCAGATTATCAATCTGGAGAACTAGATACGAACTCAAGACAATTTAGAATTATTACTGCAATAGCTTGTTTAGTTGCTTTAATAGGTCCTGCTTTTGGAGCAAATCCTATAGAAATTCAAATTTTATCACAAGTATTTAACGTTTTTGTTTTACCAGTTGTAATATTTGGAATTATTTTGATGCTAAAAAGTAAAAAAGTGATGAAGGAATATAAAACTAATATTGGAGTTTATGTTGGTTTATTTTCTGCTTTGTTCTTTTCTTTAGTTATTTCTTACAACGGTATATTAGCTTTATTGGATTATTTTTAGGAGTTAAGCATAATAAAAAGTCCTCCAAATTTAATTATAAAATTATATGAAGATAAGCTTAGTAGATAATAATAAGAATATACTATTACAGAATAATGTAATAAATAAAATTAAAGATTTTATCAATTTAAAAAATCTAGAACGTGGAGATAAATTACCTTCAGAAAGAATTATGTCTGAAAAATTTAACTTTAAAAGAAACCACATTAGAGAAGCTATTAGAAGATTAGAGTTTTATGGAGTATTAAAATCGGTTTCTCAAAGTGGAACTATACTAGCAATTGGTTTAACCGGATTTAATGGTATGGTAGAAGAAATTCTTTCTTTAGAAACACCTTCTTTTAAAGAACTTGTAGAAACTAGAATATCTTTAGAATTAAAAACGGTGTGTTTAGCAGCAGAAAGACACTCGAGTTCAGATCTTAAAAAGATAAAAGAAGCTTTAAATGCTTTTAAATCTAAAATAATATCTGGAGAAGATTATTTGGAAGAAGATTTATTATTTCATTTATCAATTGCTAAAGCGAGTAAAAACAGAACCATGATTTCATTAATGCTTCTTTTAATGCCACCAATTCTTTCCACTTATGATAGAGATGCTGTTTGTGAAGGCGATAAAGTAATTTCTGAAATTAAAAAACATGAAGATATTTTTTTAGCAATTGAATCAAAAGATCCAGAATTAGCAACAAAAATGATGCATGAACACTTTTTCAAATTATCAAAACATATAGGAAATAAAAATTTAATTAATAAAAAATTTGAAACTAAATAATAAAAAAATGAACAAAAAAAAGAGTAGATCGGGATCAATATTACTAATCTTTGGTATTTTTTTAGTACTGAGTAGTTGTGGTAAAACGGTAAAAAAAACAGATAAAAAAGAAGCACAAAAAACAGTTTACGCAAGTGATGTTATTCCTTTTTTTGATCATTGGAAATTAGTTTTAGGAAATGGTGAAAATGCTGGAATAGCTAATAATTTTGAAAATAAAGATTTCTTTTATACAGAAAATGATGCCAATGGAAACTGGGTAGTTTTTAAAGCACCAAATGCAGGAAGTACACATGGAACTTCTAACAATACAAGAACAGAATTAGGACAAACTAAAAAATGGTACCCAAAAACGGCTAATGATAAATTAACAGCTACTCTTAAAGTAATGAATGTTTCAGCAACAGGAGATGCTAGAGTTGCAGCTTCGCATGCTGTAGTTGTTGGGCAAATTCATAGTGCAGATAAACATGAAAATGAACCGTTAAAAATATTTTATAAGAAGTTTCCAGGTCATACAAAAGGATCAGTTTTTTGGCATTATGAAATAAATACTAAAGGTGAGGACAATTCTAAAAGATGGGATTTTTCTTATGCTGTTTGGGGAGATGATTTTTCTGTAGTTGGAAAAACTGAAGATACTTACCCAGAAGAACCTAAAGATGGTATTGCTCTAGGTGAAGAGTTTAGTTATGAAATTGAAGTAAAAGATGGAGTTATGAACTTGAAATTTACAAGTAAAAATCATGAAACTAAAACATTTACTAAAAATTTAATAACATCAGATTACATTACAAAAGCAGATATTCCTGAACAAACACAAAAATTATTTGTACCAATAGGTCAGGATGGAGTAGAGCGAAAAGAAGCATACGCAGGTGAAGGTTGTTTTTTTAAATTAGGAGCTTATAATCAAACTAATGGAAAATCTCCAGAAGTAAATAGAAATTGGTGTTCTGGTGCAGAAACTCATGGAGGAGATATTCAAAAACAATATGCAGACGGTAATTATGCTGAAGTTTGGTTTAAAACAGCAAGTATTAAAATAAGTGATGCTTCTGTTTCAAATCAAGGTTATTTCAATAAAAACGATCATAAATAATTAAACACAAAATGAATCAAAATAAATTAAACGGAAAAAATGTTCTTGTAACTGCTGGAGCACAGGGCATAGGAGAGTCAATTACAAGACATTTTATAGATAATGGTGCAAATGTTGCCATCCACTATTTTTCTAGTGCCGATACAGCAAATAAATTGGTAGAATATGCCATTAGTAAAGGACAAAAAGCAATTGCTATTAGTGGTGATTTAACAAAAGAAGCTGATGCAAATGTTTTGGTAGAAAAAACAATAGAAGCACTTGGCGGGTTAAATATTTTAATTAATAATGCTGGTTCACTTGTTGCACGTAGAATGTTAAATGAAATGGAAGCAGAGTTTTGGCATAAGGTTATGGATATTAATATGACATCTATGATGTTTGTAACAAAAGCAGCATCACCATATTTAGGTAAAAATGAGAATAGTAGTATTGTTAATCTTGCTTCATTAGCAGGCCGTAAAGGAGGTCATCCAGGTTCGTTAGTTTATTCTACAAGTAAAGGTGCAATTTTAACGTTTACAAGAGCACTTTCTACAGAGTTGGGTGCACAAGGTACTAGAGTTAATGCAGTGTCTCCGGGGCTTATTCTTGGTACGTCATTTCATAATACACACACAACAAAAGAATCTGCCGCAGAGACAACAGCAGGTATTCCTATTCAACGAGCAGGTAATGCAGCAGATGTTGCTAGAGCGGTTTTATTTTTAGCATCTGAATTCGATGGTTTTATTACCGGAGCTACATTAGATATAAATGGAGGTGTTTACAATATGTAACCTAATCTGGTTGTAAAAATTGATTTTTATTATTTTTTTTTATTGCAAAAAGCTTCACTTTAATGTGAGGCTTTTTTTAATACTTATTTTGATTAATTTTATGCATAAAAAAAGCTTTACTAGTTAAGTAAAGCTTAATAATCAATTCAAAAGGGATTGTATTGTAAAATCTAATATTGTATATATGTTTTTTTTTAGAAACTTAAGGTGCTTACAAGTTTACTACCTAATCTAGCGAAGCAGTTAAGAAACAATACTGTTGATACAAAGAAAGCCATTATTATAAAAAAATCTGTAAAAGATTTAATGTCATTTAGTGCCACTAAATATTGTCCTGCTTTATAAATGATAACTGAAGTTAAAATGAAAAGTATTATTTGTTGAAAAGTGCTTTTATACATGATTAAGATTTTTTAAAGTTTATGTTAAAAGATCTAATGTTTTATAAAAGACCCTCACTATTATGATACATATTTTCTTCAAAGGTCACATTTTAATAGAATAATAATTCTATATTTAGATGAAAAGCATTTTTATTTAGATAAAAAACAATTTCTTGTCTTTTAGAAGTATAAAAAAAGCTTGAGAAAATATTTTCTTAAGCTTTAATATTGGGTTTAGTTAAGTGTGGTTTTGTTAACTGATTGAAATGTAGTTTTTTAATGGTGTTTTTATTAGTTCTAAAAATTTTTGTTTTTTTCTGTAAATTTATCTGCTGCAAAATAAATACCTTTTTTCGACCATCTGTTTTGAAGGTTTTTTAAGGCAGATTTAAATGAATTGAAGTTTTTATTTTCTTTATTGGTCCATCCAATTTCTGCATAAGCAGCAATTCTAGGAAAAACTTTAAAATGCATTTCTCCGTTTGTAGGAATCCATTCTCCCCACATTTGAGCTCCTAAACCAATTATTTTATCCTGATATTTAACTTCTAATTTTTCTGGAATAGGATCAAAAGAATATGCTTTAGATAAAGGTAAGTTTTTATATTTATAATCTAAATAAGTATAAGAGTGTAATGAGTTTACTATTTCATAACCACTACTTGCAGCTGTTGTTACTAAGTCAATATCGCCTTTCCAAAAATGAACAATACTTTCTTTTGCTAGTTTTTGTGTTGTTTTTGTATCTTCTTTGTTTTGGTAAAAATGTAAATTATGTCCCATTATTTCATTCCAACCCATCATTCTTCTACCTTTACTTTGTAAATAATTAGATATGTAGTTGGTAAAATAAACTTGTAAATCAGCAGGAGTTTTTAATTTTTTTTCCTTCATGTACTTATTAACAGAAGTAGATGATTTCCAATGATTATATTTTACTTCATCTCCACCAATATGAATGATTTTTGAAGGAAAAAGCAACATAACTTCGTCTAAAACATCCGTTAAAAACTGCTGTACTTTTGGGTTTGTAACATCGTAAACATCTTTACCAACACCAAATTTAATTGGTACTTCAATTTCTTTTTTTGAAGTACCTAACCATGGGTAAGAAGCAATGGCAGCAGTAGAGTGCCCTGGCATCTCTATTTCAGGAATGATCGTAATGTGTCTTTCTTTAGCGTATTTAATAATTTCTTTTATCTGTTCTTGTGTATAAAAACCAGAATGTGGTTCTGCGGATTGTATTGGACTTTCCCATTGTAATGGACCAATTTGTGTACTTTTTCTTTTAGATCCAATTTCGGTAAGCTTAGGGTATTTTTTTATTTCTATCCTCCAACCTTGATCGTCAACTAAATGCCAATGAAAAATATTCATTTTTAAAAATGCCATTTCATCTAATAACATTTTTACTTGATCTATACCTTTAAAATGTCTTGCTTCATCTAGCATAAACGCTCGCCATTTAAATCTTGGAGAATCCTTAATTACAACTTCTTTTATTTTTACTGATTTTTCATATTTCGAAAAATAAGAATTAGAAGAACAATACTGCATTAAACTTTGTACAGCATAAAACCAACCTTTGTCATTAAGAGCACAAATGGTAATTCCTTCATCAGAAACTGATAAATCGTAACCTTCTTCTGATAAGTTTTCATCTACCATGAAATGAATAGAATTCTTTTTTAAACTTTGAAAATCAGTTGATTTTAGATTTATATTATAATTAGTTATAAAAAATTCTTGTAAATTTTTACTCGATTTATGGCTCTCTGTTGTGTTAATAATTAAAGTACTTTCATCTATTGTAAAATTATTTTTACCAAAAGAATACTCTTGTGGTCTAGGGATAATATTTATGTTTTGCGAATTGGCGGTTAAAATATTTAGAAAAAATAAATAAATAAATAAAGTGAGGGTTTTAAATTTCATGTTTACATGTTTTTATTCTTTAAAAATAGGGCTTTATTTTAATTCATTTTTAGAATTGATAAATTATATTTAATTCCGAAATTTAAAAACGTACTACTTAAATTACCACCTTTAGCTTTTACATATCCTGCAGCAGTTCTAAAACTTAATGTTTTATTTAACTGATAACTAAAACCAAGACTTGGTTTTACAATTAAACCTTCACCAGTACTTATGTTACCGCCACCTGCAGCTCCTGCTAATGCTTGTAAAAATAAGGTTGTTTTATCATTAAAAATTTTATTTGTTTTAGCGCCTAAACCAACTATACCTTCTGCGTAAGCACCTGCATTACCAAAATTTGCAAACGAGGTTTGACCAGCAACATAAAAGTGTTTATTTAAGTTAAGGTTTACTTGTAGAGAGATTTGGTGTAAGTTTTCTGTAGGATTACTTTCTCTTTTTGCATTAAAATAAAGATCGTGCTTAGTAATTACTTCAAGTCCTTTAAAAGTTCCTTTTGTAAAAGTCTTTTCATTAGAGATGATACCGTTTCTTTCTATGTAATATTTTAAACCTACTCCAAAAGAAGATGTGTAAAAGTGGGAATCTGGTGACATAACAAACCCTTTGTTTATCGAAAGATAAACGTCTTTAAAAATTTGTTGTTCAATAGAAACATCAGGATATATTAAAAAGCCACCTTTTGTGTCTACACCGCCACCGCCACCAGCACCAAGACCAAGTTTAGTTACAATGTTTGTTCTGTTCTTGTTAAAATAGAATTGATATCCTCCTCCTAAAAAAACATCCATATAACCAGCTTTTATACCATCAAAAGCACCATCTAACTTTAGGAATGCAAACCAGTTTTTAGATAGGAAAGAAGCTAGTTCAAAACCAGCTAATCTAATGGTTTCTCCGTTATATTTTACACCATTACTGTTTTGTGTTCTGCCTTTAATTTTTAGATTATTTACATGAAACATCATCGATGTTTTTTTAGAAGGCACATTCCATTTAGAGGTTTTTAGATTACTAAAGTCATTTTTACTTTCTAAATTCTCATAATTGGAATAGGAGTAGTCTAATGGTATTTCTAAACCAACATTTAATTGATGCCCTTTAATATCACCACCATCAAAAAAGTTTACATAACTCCATCCAGAATTTATAGAGAAATTTTTAAAAGTGTAACCTAAATTAAAATGAGGTAAAATAAATGCACCACCACCATCTGGTGCTGCTGCACCACCACCACCACCAAAATGGAAACCTGTATCTAAATAAAAATCATCAGTAAAATATTTTTTAATACCAGCGTTTATACCAAGTGTAAAAAAACCTCCTTTATTACCAGAAACAGCTCCGTAAATTCCCAAACCTGCATAAGACCAATCGTTAATCATTAAATTATAATGAATTCCTGTAAAGCCCATATTAGGATCATTTTCAGGTAAATCTAAAGAAAGAAAATCGAGTTTTGCAAATCCTTTTTGAGTTTTCATTTCTGGAACTACTTCTTTCTGTGCATTTAAAAACGGACTGATAAATGCGATAAAAAATAATAAAATATACTTTTTCATATAATGAGTTTATCTTTTTTTGATAGTAATTATTACTGTTTTAGAAGCAGGTGTATTACTAAGGTTTGCTTTACTTTTTATAGGAACTAAAACATTTGCTTCAGGAAAATATGTAGCTGTACATTGTGTTGGTATATCATAAGGGACCGCTAAAAAACCTTTAGCTTTTCTTTTTTCGCCTTTAAAATGGCTTGTTAAATCTACTAAATCTAATTTTTGTAATCCTAAATTTCGCATATCATCTGCATTCATAAAAACAACTCTCCTTTCATTTAAAACACCTCTATATCGATCATTTAAACCATAGATAGTAGTGTTGTATTGGTCGTGAGTTCTAATAGTCATCATCATAAACTGATTTTTTTCTAATTCAATTTCCGATGGTTTATTGATACTAAAATTTGCTTTACCTGTTTTTGTTGGTTCAAAATTATTTTCTCTAGCATTGTTAGGTAAATAAAATCCGCCTTGTACTCGAACTCGTTTATTATAATCTTTAAAACCCGGAATTGTAGCTTCAATTTTATCTCTTATTAAGTCATAATGAGAGGTTAAGTTAATCCAATCTGTATTCGATTTTTTTAAAGTAAAGTTTGCTAAATTAGCAACAATTGCAGTTTCGCTTAAAGTTCTATCAGAACAAGGATCTAAATGGCCTCTAGATTGATGCACAACTCCCATAGAATTTTCTACAGAAACAAACTGTTGTCCTGAAGTTTGATAATCCTTTTCAGAACGACCTAAACAAGGTAAAATCAATGCTTTTTTACCAGTAATTAAATGACTTCTGTTTAATTTAGTAGATACTTGTACAGTTAAATTACAGTTTTGTAATGCATCTGCAGTAAATTCGGTATCTGGTGTAGCAGAAACAAAATTACCACCCATTCCAAAAAATACTTTCGCTTTTTTAGCATGCATCGCTTCAATGGCTTCTACAACATCAAAACCATGTTTTCTAGGAGCTTTAAAATTAAATTCTTTTTCTAAATTATCTAAAAAAGCATCAGGAGCTTTTTCCCAAATACCCATTGTTCTATCTCCTTGTACATTAGAATGCCCACGAACAGGACAAGTTCCTGCACCTTTTTTACCAATGCTACCTTTTAGCAATAGTATATTTACCACTTCACGTATGTTATCAACTGCATTTTTATGCTGAGTTAAACCCATTGCCCAACAAATAATAACTTTTTCGTTATTAATTATTAGTTTTGCTGCTGCTGTTATTTCTTTTAAAGTTAAACCTGTTTGTGGTAATAATTCTGCAATAGAATAGTTATCTAAATTTTTTAATAGGTCATCGATTCCTGCTGTTTTTTCTTTTATAAATTGATGATCGAAAACTGAATTTGGTTTTAGATCTTCTTGTTCTTTCATTAACTTTAAGATGATTTTTAATAACGCGACATCTCCATTAATTTTTACTTGTAGAAATAAGTCTGTTAAATCTTGCCCTTTTCCAATCCATTTTAATGGATTTTGAGGATCTTTATAGTTCATTAAACCAACTTCTGGAAGTGGATTTATAGTAATGATTTTACCACCTTTCTTTTTAGTTTCACTTAAAGCTGTTAACATTCTTGGGTGGTTTGTTCCTGGGTTTTGTCCAATAACAATCACTAAATCTGCATGATTAAAATCATCTAAAGTAACAGAACCTTTACCAATACCTAGCGTTTCTGAAAGAGCAACACCACTAGACTCATGACACATATTAGAGCAATCTGGTAAGTTGTTTGTTCCAAATTCACGTACAAAAAGTTGATATAAAAAAGCAGCTTCATTACTTGTTCTTCCAGAAGTATAAAAAATGGCCTCATCGGGCGAGTTTAATCCATTTAGCTCATCGGCTATTAGCTTAAAAGCTTTTCCCCAAGAAATTTCTTCGTAATTATCTTTTCCTTGTGGTAAGTACATTGGGTGTGTAATTCTACCACTTTTACCAATTTCGAAATCGGATAATTTGGCTAACTCTTTAACAGAATGTGTTGCAAAAAATATTGGAGTAACCATATTTTTTGTAGCTTCTTCTGCAATCGCTTTTGCACCGTTTTCACAATACTCAGCT
Source organism: uncultured Polaribacter sp. (assembly GCA_905480405.1). Taxonomy (GTDB): domain Bacteria; phylum Bacteroidota; class Bacteroidia; order Flavobacteriales; family Flavobacteriaceae; genus Polaribacter. Next base: position 13,028 of record CAJQQH010000040.1, read on the forward strand.
AAGAAAGCACGTTTTTCATCAGGATCTGGCCATGCGCAACCTGGGCAATCAAAACCATATTTTTGATTAATGTTTGCTAATAACCCAATACCTTTGAATAAACCTACTTCATTTTTTACATGAGATAAAGCAGATGTTATTGCCTTAGCACCAACAGCAGATTTAGGAATTTTAGTTAACTCAATTCCTGTTAATTTTTCTGGTGGTTGTGCAGTTGTTTTCTTAGACATTTTCTAATTTTTTTAAATAATTTGGATTGGAATAAATTGTCATTTTTTGATCTCTTGTAAAACCAATTAAACAAATTCCGAATTCCTTAGCAAAATCTACAGCCAAAGATGAACATGCAGAAACTGCAACGATTATAGGTGTTTTAGCAATAAATGCTTTGCTAACAATCTCGTAAGAAACACGACCACTAACAAGTAAAAATTTTGCTTCTTTTAATTTATTTTGATGCAACAAATACCCCACAGTTTTGTCTACTGCATTGTGCCTTCCAATATCTTCTTTTATAGTTAATAATTGTTGGTTTTTATCAAAAAGTGCAGCCGCATGACTTCCTCCTGTTTTGGAAAACGTATCTTGAAAGGAACGCATCTTAACTTGCATGTCATTAATTTTATCAGAAGAAAAAGAAATGCTTTTTAATTGATTGCCTTCTACTTTTATATCTTTTAATTCTTGTTTTCCGCAAATACCACAAGATGAAACAGAAAGTAAAGTTCTTTTATTTAAATATCCCTTGCCTAAATTATCTTTAGAAATATCAATATTTATAATAGAAGGAATTTTTTGTACTTCTTTTATTATTTTATAATGCAAAGGAGTCTCTTTTTTATAGATGTCTTCTGCATATAATAAGCCTCTAATTAGTTCAAAATCATCATTTGGAGTTCTCATAACAACAGTATAAGGTTCGTTGTTAATGTTTATTTGTAGCGCAGATTCTGTAACTAAAAAATCATTTACTTTAATGTTTTTTTTTGATGCTATTTTTAAACCTTGATACTTTATTGTTTGCATAGAAATGAAAGTAAAGCTTTCTCTACAAATTTAATGAAAATGAAATACTTTTAGAGGTTGTTTACTTTAAACTTATGCAATTTAAACTAGTATTTTAGAGCAAAAAATACAAATAAGTTTATTATTTAAATTAGTTGTAAAAAATAAATAGGTATTTCCACCATCTTTTAAATTGGTTTCTTTTCTAATTTGTGCCACCGTTTTAGGGAAGTTTCTAGTAGTAATATTCGCTTTGTTATTTGCTAATTGCTTTTTAATTTTTTTCTTATCGTAATTTATTACCTTCTCAATTTTAAAAATTCTACCAGGAAAATTAATGAGTTCTGTTGATGTGTATACATGTGAATGTTGGTGTAATTTAAAAATGTCTAATTGATGACCAACTTGATGAAAACCACCTGATTTTAAAATTGCAGCATTCGGTTCATATAAATAGGTTAGAGGCGCAGAATAAGTAGAGTTTACTGTTTCTTGTAAATTAAAGTTTAATTGTTGATTACCTTCTTTACGAATGTTTATTGTTTTTATTTGAATACTATTTTTATAGTTTTTTTCTAATAAAAAAAGCACTTCTTTTACTTCGTTTTTAATGGAAATTATGTGAATTTCTTTTACAAATTTTAATTCTGAAATTGCGCTTGAAATGTCTAGAATAGGAGAGTTTTTTAATAAAATACTATCTGTTTTTGTAAATAAGAAATCGATGTTTTTGGGTACATTTGGTAAACAATCTTTTAATAAAAAAACTTTTCCTTTAATATCATTCCTTCTAGAAGGATCTATGTAAATACAATCGAAAATGTCTTTATTGTTCTTTAAAAAGTCAACTCCATCACCAGAAAAAGTTTTAATATTATCTATATTTAATTGTTGATAATTATGCTTTACAATTGCCGATAAATCTTTGTTTATTTCACAATGAGTTACTTTTTTAAACTGTTTCGAAAAATAGAAACAATCTACTCCTAAACCACCAGTAATATCAATTATAGAATTACCAATAATTATTTTTGATTTATAGTTGGCAGTAATTTCAGAGGAAGTTTGTTCTATACTAATTTTAGCAGGATAATAAATGTTTTTTGCCGAAAACCAAGTGGGTAATTTAAGGTCAGATTTTTGTTTTGCAACAATTTGATTTGCCAATTCCTGAATAGTAATTTCTTTAAAAGGACTTCCTTTTAAAATCAGTTTTGTAATATCAGACTTTAAATTATCAGTAATAAATTGTTGTGTTTTCTGTTCTAAAATTGCAAGATTCAAAATAGTCTAAATGTCTTTAGTTAAGGATTTTACAATTTTATTGTCAGCTAAAAATTCTTTTAAAATTACTTTTAAAGCAGTGTAACAAGGTACAGCAGTTATCATACCAACAATACCAAATAGTAAACCACCAATAATTATGATTAAAAAAATCTCTAAAGGATGTGATTTGGTTGTTTTCGAAAAAATAATTGGTTGGCTGATAAAATTATCTATCATTTGAATTACAAAATATCCAATCATTACATAAATAGTAGTTGGTAAAATACTTGTTTGAAAATCTTGTCCAATATTACTTGTCATTGATAAAATAATCATAATAATAGCACCAATCATTGGACCTACATAAGGTATTAAGTTTAATAAAGCACATAAAAAAGCAATAACAACTGCATTGTCAATTCCAAAAACGAGTAAGATAATTGTGTATAAAACAAAAAGGATAATTATTTGAGTAATTAAACCAATAAAATATCTAGACAATAAATCATTAATAGTTTCTAATGATTTTGAAAACCGACCTTCTTTTCCATTTGGTATAATTGTCATCACACCGTTTTTTAATAGTTTACTATCCTTCATAAAAAAGAAAGAGATAAATAATACAGAGAATAGACCTACACTTAAAGAACCAACTGCGCCTACAACTGCATTTAAAAAATTAGGTATTTCTTTAAATTGAGAAACAAAATCTACATTTTTTAATTCTTTTAAAACATCTATTCCGTTAGAAGAAAAATAGGTTGTAATTTGGGTGTAAACATGTTGTACGTTTGCTTGTAATTTATCTACTTCTAATAAAGATAAACTTCTACCTTGTTCTGCAATTAAAGGTATAAACATTACAATTAGACCAGTTAATAAACTTAACATTAAAAGCATAGTAAATACTACTGCAACTGTATTCGGAAACTTTAATCTTCTTCTTAAAAATATAATAATAGGTCTTGCGATTAAAGATAAAATACCAGCAATAATTAAGTAAATAATTACTGATTGTATAGTGTATAAAAAGTATCCTAAAAGGAAAAATCCTAGAAGAATACCTATAGCTCTTAAAAGTCCGTTTGCTATTGTTTTCGAATTCATTAATTATATGCTTTTACTGCGCCCATACTTAAAGTTCTATTTTTTCCAAAAGTATGATTTGTTGGTAATAAAGTTCCACTTTCTGTTGTAATCCAATCTTCCCAAGTGGCAGAAACTCCATTCATTTTCATACTTGGTACAAACATTTTATAACTTTTAGGGATGTTGTTTTCATCTACTATCCAAAGATAAGAATCTCCAGGAGTTGTTCCTCCAGAAGTATATTTTACTAATAAAGCATCTTTGTTGTCTACTTTTTTAATACTTCTAATAGTTCCGTAATCAAATAATTTATGTGGAGCGACTAACCAGAAAGAATCATTATTAAAAATATCCCAAGCTTTTTTTACAATTGTAGAATCTGCTTTTTCTTGTTTTATATTATTGAAGAATACAGTACTTTTTTTAATGATATCAGGATATAAGTTTACACGAACTGTATCCCAAGAAACATCTACAATATGTTTTTCTTTGTCCCATTTAAAATGTCTTCTTCCTCCAAAACTCCATTCTATAAAACGAGTTTCTTTGTATGCTTTATTTTTAATAGATTTTAAAATTTTATGAGCAAACTCATCTGCCTTTACGTTTTCAGCTTTTACATCTCCCATATCTAACTCCATTCCAAATAAAGACATTTTATGTTTATTAGGTAATTGTATACCAGATTTAGTTAATTTTAAATCTGACCAAGTTGCAGAAACTCCTCCAATAGGAATTATGGAAGTCCACATTTTAAAAGAACTAGGTATGTAGTTTTCGTCTAGAATCCATAGATATGAATCTCCAGGAGTAGTTCCGCCAGATGTATACGTTATTAAAAGAGCGTCCTTTTCGTTATATTTTACAATGCTTCTTTCAGTTCCTGAATCGAATATTTTATAAGGAGCAATTAACCAAAAAGAGTCGTTGTTAAAATAATCTTGCGCTTTTTTTATAATCTTGTTATTATCAGATATTTTACCATCTATATAAACTTCAGATTTTTCGATGTTATTTGTATGTAATGTTACTTTGTATTGATCCCAAGAAATATGAACTACGTTTTCTTGTTTATTCCAAGTATAAAAATGTTTATTTCTAAAGCTCCATTTTAAAACTTCAGTATTTTCAAAAGCTTCATGGTTTATTGCATTAAACATTTTAATAGCTAATGCGTCTGCTTCTTTTCCTTTTTTACCTTCTGGCAATTTTTCGTTATTAATTAAATAATAACCCACAATAAATAGGATGAATAACACTAAAAGAGCACCTAATAACTTGAAAAATTTCTTCATAAAAAAATGATAAATTATAATGCTAATTTATCATTTTTTAATCATTCATTATTTGTTTTGATCATAATAATCTAAAACATGTTTCGGAATTTCCATTTTTTTAGGCAATCCATCATCTGCAATTGGGTATTTTGCAACTTGTTTTATGGGTACTATACCTGCCCAAATAGGTAATTCGTAATCTTCAGGTTCATCTGCAACACCAACATCTCTAACCTTTGCAGAAGCCGTTTCTATGGTAAATTCTACCACAATAGTTCTATCTAATTCTTTTTGATACATAGGTCTTAAAGATTCCCATTGGTTAGGTACCATTTGGTTTACAATCCACTTTAATATTTCTGTTTTTTCAGAATCTTCTTCAATTTTTTTTAAGCTCCCAAACATTGTTACAGATCTATAATTTACAGAATGGTGCAAGCCAGAACGTGCTAAAACTAATCCGTCTAAATGCATAACAGTTATAGAGGTTTTTCCGCTTTCTAAAATGGATAAAAGCATTCTATTTGCCGTTGAACCATGTATATAAACTTTATCTTCTCTTCTAGAATACGCCATTGGTATTGTTATGGGTTTCCCGTCATAAATATAACCAACATAGCATAAAAAACCAGCATCTAAAATAGTGTTAATTTTTTCTACATCATACGTTGCTCTATTTGCACCTCTTTTAACTCTATTTAATTTTGATTTTTCGTACTCTTTCATTTTATAATTTTTTAGCGAAAACAAGGTTCTCATAATTAGTTTCTCCAACAAAGAAATCGATGCTACCTATTTGTTTAAATCCATATCTATCATAAAAACGTAACCCTTTTATGTTTTTGTAATAGGCAGTTAACCAAATTGATGTAAAATTTAATTCTATTGCTTTTTCTAAAATAAGATCTTGTAATTGAGAGCCAATTTTAAGGGCAATAAAATCGTTTAAAATATACAAACGTTGTAGTTTACAAGAGTTTTTATCTTCTAATTTTTCATTTGTAATGTTTAAGGAAAGTTTGGCAAAACCAATTGGTAATTCATCAGAAAAAACAATCCAAAATATATTTTCAGTATCATTTAACTCATCACGTATTTTAGAAACAGAATAATATGTATTGTAAAACTCTAATAAGTTCTTTTTGTCTTCTATATATTCTCCATGCGATTCTGTATATGTAATTCTTCCTAATAGAGAAATATATACAGCATCCGCTTCTGTAGCTATTCTTATCGTAATCATTATTTTATCTTTTTATTGGTTGAATATCTTTATACTTTTCGGTATTCTTTTTAGTGAACTCTAAATCCTTTGGTTTAAATATTTTCTTTGTTGATGAAGGATATTTTTCTAAGTATTTTGATGGCCGAATAGGTCTTTCTACAAAGTTGCCTGTACAATTGGGGCACACATTTTCGAAAACTTCAATAGCACAAGTTTTGCAATACGTACACTCGAAAGTACAAATCATAGCTTCTGTAGAGTTACTAGGTAAATTTGTATTACAATGTTCGCAACTAGGTCTTAACTCTAACATTATAGGTATCTCTCTTTTACCACATTTATGTGCCAAATACTATGACCTAATAATAAAAAAGCACAAGCTCTAGCAGACATAGGAGAGTTACTTGCAGTTCCCATATTTTTTAAATTCTTTTCAGAAATACTATCTATTAAATTGATGGTATATAAACGTGTAACTGTAAATTCATGAATTAATTCTGCTAAATTTTTCTTATTGGCCTCAGAAGGAGCAATATAATCATCTTGCTCATAACCAGGTAAAGCCGTTTTGTCATTTCTAGATATACATAATAAACGATACATAAATATTCTTTCTGTATCAATAATATGTTGCAGGATTTCTTTAACCGTCCATTTTTCTGGTTGATATCTAAATTCTAATTTTTCTTCTGGAACAGAAGAAAAGAAATCGATAACCATTTTTTTATCGTCTTCTAAACCTGTTTTTAAATTAGTATCGCCAGGTACTGAAGTAATATATCTTGCGTAGTATTCATTGTATTCGTTTGGTTGTAAATCTTGTCTTGTCATTTTAGTTGTATTGTAGTTCAAAAATAATATATTTATGGACTGTTGTAATCGTCCAGATTTAAAATAAATAATAGTCCAGTTATGTTTCCATATAAAACCAGTTTTAGTTTAGATAGAAAAAGCAATCAGGCTTTGTATTTGCAATTGGCAAATCAATTTATTCAATTAATTAAAGATCGAAAATTATTACCAAATACAAAGTTACCTGGAAGTAGAACTTTAGCAAACTTGTTAACAGTGCATAGAAAAACAATTGTAGCTTGTTATGAAGAATTGTTATTACAAGGTTGGGTAGAAAGTATTGCTAAAAAAGGGACTTTTGTACATGCAGACTTACCAGAATTATTTCAACAAGAGTTTGTAAAATCAAAAGTTAAAAAAGCACATCTTAAAATTGGGTTTTCATTTTACAAGAGCACTTCCTTAACCAGAAAGCCACCTGAAAGTAAAGAAGATTTTATGTATTTAAATGATGGTATTTCTGATGTTCGTTTAACACCAACCGAAGATCTAGCAAGGATTTATAGGCGAATTTCTAGTAGAAAACATATTTATAAAGAAATGTCTTATGGTTCTACATTTGGGAACGAAAAACTAAGAAAAACGTTATCGAATTATTTAAATCAAACTCGTGGATTAAATACAAGTTTCGAAAATATTTTAATTACAAGAGGTAGCCAAATGGGAATTTTTTTGTCTTCTAAATTGTTATTAAATGAAGATGATAAAATTATTATTGGAGAAACGAACTATACGTCTGCAGATGCTTCTTTTTTAGAAAGAAAAGCAAAATTAACACGAATTTCTGTGGATGAAAACGGCTTGGTAACACAGGAAATAGAACAAATTTGCAAGAAAACAGCTATAAAAGCAGTGTATGTAACATCGCATCATCATCATCCAACAACAGTAACTTTATCCGCAGAAAGAAGAATTCACTTATTAAATTTATCTAAAAAATACAATTTTGCAATTATAGAAGACGATTACGATTATGACTTTAACTATAACCATTCGCCAATTTTGCCATTAGCGAGCCATGATGTAAACGGGAACGTAATTTATATTGGTTCGGTTTGTAAAACTGTTGCGCCCGTTTTTAGAGTGGGTTATTTAATAGCTCCAAAAGAATTTGTAAACGAAGCTGCAAACCAAAGAAGAATTATTGATAGGCAAGGAGATGCATTGTTAGAATTAACTTTTGAAGAGTTTATTAAAAATGGCGATTTAGATAGACATATTAAAAAAGTGATGAAAGTTTATAAAGCAAGAAGAGATTTGTTTTGTAGCCTGTTAAGAGAACGTTTTTCTGATGTTTTTAGATTTGAAAAGCCAAAAGGAGGAATGGCAGTTTGGTTAACTTTACATAAAAAATATTCTTGGAAAAGTATTGCAGATATTGCAAGAAAACACAAATTGGAAATAGGAGATTATACAAGATACGATCATGCAGATACTATGCATAATTCAATAAGAGTGGGTTTTGCAACGTATAGCGAAGAAGAAATTTATGAGTTGATAAACAGGTTTTCTAAAATAATTGATGAAGTAAAAAGCGTTTAATTATATCTAAATGTTTTAACTTAAAAATTTGGAAAAATTTTTGTAAATTTTTTAGGAAGTTCTTTTGTTATCACTATTTTTTTATCTGTAAACGGATGCTTAAAATCTAAAGTTGCAGCATGTAAATACAACCCTTTTCCGTTTAAGATTAAACCATCATTAAAATATTCTTTGTCACCTAAAATAGGGTTTCCTAATACAGATAAATGTTTTCTAAGTTGATGCTTTCTACCTGTTTTTGGTTGCAGTTCTACCAAGTTTAAAAATTTAAAACGGGGTGATTTTACAGTGTCTAAAACCTTAAAATTTGTAGAAGCTTTTTTATGCTCTATATTTAAATTAATAACACCTGCACAACAAGTCTCTCCGATAGTAATTGCGTAATAGGTTTTCTTAACTTTTTTATGCTTAAATAATTTTCCTAATGTTGTAATTGCAGCACTTGTTTTTCCTATTAATAAAAGCCCGCTTGTTGGGTAATCTAATCTATGAATTGGTTGTGGTTTTACAGCGTCTGCCTTGTTGCTTTTTTTTAAGTTTTGAGACAATGCGTTTGTAATGGTTACAAATTTATTGCCGCTAACTAATATACCAGCAGGTTTGTAAATAATTGCTAAAAAATCATCTTCAAACAAAACTTCTATATCGAGTTCTAGTCGTTCAAAAGAAGAGGATTGTTCAGATTCAAATAGTTCTATTTTTTCACCTCCAGAAATGTGTTTAGAAGTTGTAGCTAAGTTTCCATCAATAAAAATGAAATTTTTTTTAATAGCTTTTTTAATACCAGATTTTGTAGGTATCGTTTTAAAAATACCAACTGCATATTCTTGAAAACGAATAGCAGTTTCTAAATTTTCTGCAATGTGAGTTTCTGCTAACTGCATTATTTTGCAAAAATTTGACTCATATCCTTAAAAGCTTTAAACTCTAAAGCATTATTTTCTGGATCGTTAAAAAACATAGTTGCTTGCTCACCTACTTTACCCTTAAAACGTATACAAGGTTCAATAATAAAGGTTGTATTTACTGCTTTTAGGTTTTCTGATAATGTTTGCCAATCTTCCCAAGTAAGAATTACACCAAAATGAGGAACGGGAACATCGTGCCCATCAACAAGATTTGTAATTGATTCGGTTGGTTTATAATTCTCTTTTTGATGAATTACTAATTGATGACCAAAGAAATTAAAATCTACCCATTCTTCTGTACTTCGTCCTTCTTTACACTGTAAAATCTCTCTGTAGAATGTTCTGCATTTTTCTAAGTTTTGTACAGGAATTGCTAAATGAAATGGTTG
>CAJQQH010000041.1 GCA_905480405.1 uncultured Polaribacter sp.
GTCTTTTTCGTTTATTGAATATCCAGCTTTTTGTAGTTCTTTTACTGTGTTCCTATCAAATTTATTTGGTTCCATCATAATTACATCTGGTAACCATTGATGATGAAAACGTGGTTGATTTACAGCTTCTTGCATACCAAAACCGAACTCATGTACATTTAAAATGGTTTGCATTACAGAAGTTATAATTGTAGAACCACCAGGAGTTCCAACAACCATCCATAATTTTCCGTTTTTCTCTACAATTGTAGGTGTCATAGAACTTAGCATTCTTTTTTCTGGTACAATTTCATTTGCTTTGGCGCCAATTAAACCAAACATATTTGGTACACCAGGTTTGCTAGAAAAATCGTCCATTTCGTTGTTTAAAAAGAAACCTAAATCAGAACAATATAATTTAGAACCATACGCACCATTTATAGTTGTTGTTACAGAAACAGCGTTACCAAATTGATCTACAATAGAGTAGTGGGTTGTTTCATCACTTTCTATCATTTCTATTGTTCCGTGTGCTACATCAGATGATTTTGTTGCTTTTTCAAAGGAGAAATCATCCATTCTACCTTTTGTATATTCTTTAGAAATTAAAGTTTCTAAAGGAATATTTACAAAATCAGGATCTCCTAAAAAGAAACTTCTATCTGCATAAGCACGTCTTTCTGCTTCTGCAATTACTTGAATCGTTTGTGTTGAGTTATGACCATATTTGTCTAAATTGTAAGGCTCAATTCCATTCATTATTTGTGCTAAACAAATTCCGCCACTAGAAGGCGGAGACATAGAAATTACCTTTAAATCATCGTATTTAAAAGTAATTGGTGTTCTCCATTTTGCTTCATATTTAGCTAAATCTTCAAGAGTCATTATTCCGCCATTAGCTTGCATAAATTTTACCAAACGTTTTGCAGTTTCACCTTTGTAAAATTCATCTCTTCCATTTTTAGAGATTCTTTCTAAAGTTTCCGTTAAAGCCGTGTATTTAATAATGTCATTCTCTTTCCAAAGACTATCTAAAATAATTTTAGATTTATTGGCTTCTTTAAATAAAGGTTGATATTTTTTAATTCTAGCTTCTTGTTTCTTTGTAACAACGATACCTCTTTTAGCTAATGCTATAACTGGTTTTAAAATTTCATGTATTGTAAGTGTTCCAAATTTTTTATGAGCAGCAAAAACACCAGCTACAGTTCCAGGAATTCCAACTGCCATAGAACCAAGTGTACTTTTTCCTTTTATAACATTACCTTCATTATCTAAAAACATATCTTTAGAAGAAGCTATAGGTGCTTTTTCTCTGTAATCTAAAGCGCCAATTTCTCCATCGTTTTTTCTATAAACCATAAAACCACCACCACCAATATTTCCTGCATAAGGGTAAGCAACAGCTAAAGCTAATTCTGTAGCAACCATAGCATCAAAAGCGTTACCGCCTTTTTTAAGAATCTCTGTTCCTATTTTAGAAGCTTCTTCTCTTGCAGAAACAACCATTGCTTTGGTTGTAATTAGTCCTGTTGTTTTTGGTTTTTTATCAGCCTTTTTACAACTAATTAATAAAATTGAAATTGCAATTAGTAAAAATGTTTTTTTCATAATCTAATCTCTTCTAATTTTTGATTTGTATGAGCAATAAGGTCTTTAAAAAATAGGGTAAAATCTTCTTGTAATTCAGTTTCTAGAATATCTAAATCTTCTATAGCTAAATTCATTTGAGATTTTCCTTTTGTTCTTTGATTCATGCCGTTTAAAACTTTTTCTATTCCAGCTTTAAATTGATAGTTGTATAGAATATTATACTCTATCATGTATTTTATAAATTGTTGAGATTTTAAAGGTAATTCGGGAGATCTATCTTCAAATAATTTGTTAATAGAATTGGTGTAGATATCTAAAGGAATTGCAGAATAATTTGCCCAATTTTTAGCTAAAAAATAATCATAAAAAATATCGATAATTACGCCATCATAATGTCTGTAACGTGCATGTAGACGACGTTTACTTTTTCTAACAATTTCATGAGCATCTGTAAATGTATCTATTTCTCTATGCAAAAAAATACCTTGCTGAATTTCTTTAGAAAAACCTTCGTAATTATTACCTCTAATATGATCTGCAATAAAATTGCCAATCATAATATTAGTGTCGTTTTGTGAAAGGTATAAGTGGGCTAAAAAATTCATTTGATAAAAGTAAACAAAAAACCACAACTAAAAAGTTGTGGTTTTTAATTATTTCACAGAGAAATATTCTTTAATTGTTATTGGTTTACCTTCATTTGTAAACCCTTGAATATCTATTTCAAAATCTCCTGTTACATCAGATGTGTAAAAAGAAATATCTTTCTGATTATCAATAATATTTGGTTGCCAAAGTAATTGTAATCTATAATCTGGAATCCTTTTTAAGCTGATATCAGAGTTATAGGTTTGTGAAAAATACTTTTTTAAAGTCAATGGTTTTTTATAATCAACTTTTACGATGTTATTATTTTTTACTGGAGTATAATCCTTTTTAATTGTTTTAACAGAAATAACTCCTTGATAAATTTTAGAATTTAACTGATAAATATTTTTTGAAATAGAAATTGTTTTAACAAGTTTCGGGTTTAAATCGATTAACTCATTATGATTATCTACAATATATCCATCAATTAATATTAAAGGAAAAGTATTATAATCTAATTTATCGCTATTGTCTTTAACATGAAAAGTATAATTTGTCCCTTTTCTATTAATCCAAGTATTTTTAAGAATTTCTACCATTGTTGCTTTAATGGTTTTAAATCTAGCATAATCATCTAAATTATAAGTAGTATAATCATCTTCAAAAAAACTAGTATTGTCTATATTTTGGTTAATATTGCTATTTTGTCTCTTACTATTATATGCGTTTTCTATTTGCATATACTTACTTCTTAAATCAATTAATTTTGCCAAATTCTCATTTATAACGATATCATTAAAAACTAATTTATCTAAATTTAAAGGTTTGTTTTCTATTAAAATGATTTTGTAGTTTTCTTTATCCTCTTTTAATACTTGGGCAAAAACTTTTTCCGAATAGTCTCTACCTTGAAGATAAAAATAGAAATTACCGTCTTTATCTGTACTAGCAATTTTAGCAAGATCGTTATCGCCAATGAAAGAGATACCTACTCTAATATTATCAACATTATTAGTTTTATCGTTTTTAGCAATCACTTTTCCCTGCAATAATTCTCCTCTAAAATCTGGTAAAAAAACTTCATTTTTTACTGTCTTATTAAAGAGTTTATTGTTTTTAGTAAAGAAGTTATGAGCTGCTTTTTTCTTAGAAGAATATTCATCTATTTTTCTAACAGAAACAGAAGCGTTTTTAGGTAAAAATGCATTTTTTGTTAGTTTAATAGTTATTTTTTCTCTTTTAGAATATTCATTTTTCTCTAAAACAAAGTATTGATTTTGTGTTTGATTCTTTTTTATAACAGAAGCTTGTGTATCTGTATTAGAAACAAGAACCTTGTTTGAAAAAGGATTAATTATATAGATGTTTTCTTGATAAAAAAGATTTTTATTTTTCATCCATTGTGTGTAAGCAATCAATTTATAATTACCAGATTTTAAATCGGTGTTAATAAAAAAGTCTCCTTGTCCTTCACCTTTTTTTAAAGTTATTTTTTGCTTAATTATAGTTTTTAAGTTGCTGTCTATTAATTCTATGTATGCAATTTTACTAAGATTACTAAACTTGTTTGTGTTATAATTTAAACAATACGCCTTATAATCTAAACGTTCTCCTGTAAGTAGAAAGTTTGAGTTAAAGTGAAGAAATACTTTTTCTTGTGGTATTTCTGTGTATTCTGTATACTGTTGTTCTGTTACTTTTCTTTGTGAAAAAACATTTAGAAAAGTACTAAAAAGTAAAACGAATATTAAAAGTCTATTTTTCATTATGATATATTATTAATCTATCCAAAAAGAGGGTTTTATATTAGTACCAGTTTCTCTACAATCTCCACATACTTTTGGTACTAAAAAGTACTCTCCTTCTAAAGTAACATTGGTTCCATCATTGTCTTTATAGTACAACCATTCATTCATTTTTAAAATACTAATTAGTGGAGAAGTAGGACTTCCGTTTTGTCTAAAATAAGTAGTTAATGGAGCAATGTATTCACAATCATCTATAAAATCAGCTGTAGTATTTGGATAAAAATCATCTCTATTTAGAAATAATCTTTTTTCTGATACCGAGTTTACTTCAAAATACCCTATTGCTTTGTCATTGTTGTTATTTGTGGCTGTAATATTACCAAGCAGAAAACCAGGTTGATTTTGCGTAAATACATTTTCTGATGAAGACAAGTCAGACAATGTATTATAATAATTAAATGCTTCAAGAGATTGTACACTTTGTTTTAATAAAATACTATATCTAGAAGAAATTCTAAAATCGCTTTTTGGAATAAAAAGAAACCCAAAATTAACATTGTTTGCAGAAAGCGATGCCGTTTCTGTTTGTATAATACTGTTAGAGTTTTTTGTTGTGTAGCAAATTTTATTGTTATCTAGATTTGCTATTTTTTCTACCTCAAAAGGCAATTCATCAGAAACAATTCTTAATTTTTCTCCAGACCAATTAGGTGGTATCACTTTATAAGTTTCTTCAAAATTATATTTATAATACTTAGCTAAATTATCTGTACTGTTACTTTCTACATAAATATTAAGGCCTTCAATTCCAAAAACATTTGTTTCTTTTTTGGCAACAAGATTGTTTACGTTACTTAATCCAGCTATTTTTTCTGAATTAGAAGTGTAAGATTTACCGTTAGCAGTATTAATTTCTAAAACGTAACTTCTATCTATAATTGCTTTAAAAGTAATATCAGAAATGTAAATACCTGTTGTGGTTTCTGTAAAATTATAAGTATTTAAAAGGTTATCTGTTATAACAACAGATGCACCGGTTTCTAAAACAATATCTGCAGAATCTAAAGGAAAAGTTCTAGATAGTTTTATAGTATGCTGTTTTAATTCATCTGTAAGTTGTGCTTCTACGATTAAAAAATCTTCAAAGGTTGTGTCTTTAATATCAATTGGCTCTATACAGCTAATCATACATGTTAAAATACATAATATTAAAGATGCTTTTTTTATAATATTCATATCTTAAAATTTTAAGTTATAAGTAATAGTTGGAATCGGTTTAGAGAAAATAGAACTTTGATACGATTTTACAGCACCATTTTCGGTAGTAAAAAAGACAGAATTAGGATTGTTTTTTCCTAAAAGATTATAAACGGAAAGACTCCAGAAACTATGAGCCAATTTTTTTAGTTTATGATTTCCTTCTACGTTAAAACCAACATCTAACCTGTAATAATCTGGTATTCTAAATTTATTTCTATCACTATATAATAAATACTCATTTCCTTGATAAGAATATTTACCTGTTGGATACGTGATTGGTCTACCTGTTTGATATGTGAAATTTGCAGAAAAACTAAACCTTTGTGTAAGCTTATAATTACCCACTACATTAAAATCATGTGGTTTGTCATAATTGGTAGAAAAGAAATTTCCATTATTTACGGTTTCTTCTAAAAACTCGCTATCCAGTTTTAAAAACGATCTAGAATAGCTATAACTTATCCAACCGTTTAAGTCTCCGTTGTTTTTTCTTAGTAAAAACTCTACACCATAAGATTTTCCGGGGCCTTGTAAAACTTCTGTTTCTATTTGTTCGTTTAATAAAAAGTTAGCTCCAACTTTATAATCTAAAATATTTTTAAATTTCTTGTAATAACCTTCTACACTAACTTCATAGTTATTGTCAGAAAAATTCTTATAAACACCTAAAGAAAATTGCATAGCTTCTTGTGGTTTAATATTGATGTCAGATAGTTTCCAAGCATCTGTAGGAGAAGCAAACGTGTTGTTTGTTAATTTATGAATAAATTGATGCGAGTTATTTACACTTGCTTTTAATGATAAATCTTCAGTAATAGAATATCTAGAGGAAAATCTAAAATCGAATGCATGATACGATTTGTAAACTTCATTCTTTTTATAATCTACAACACTAATAACAGTAGATTCATTTTTGGGTTTGCTATCATCATAAAATCTTTGAGTAGATTCTCCTAACGCAGAAAATAAAGTGTATCTAAGTCCTAGACTTAAAGAAAGTTTTTTGTTTACAGTATAATCATCAGAAATATATAAAGCGTTTTCTAATGCTTTTTCTTCTTGAATGTCTAACGGAGTAACTATAGAATTCTCACCTTTAGGAGCAATATTACCAGGAGAGATATTGTATAATTTGGAAGAAAGACCATATGTAAATCTATGTGATTTAGAATGAAGGTAATTCATTTTTAATTTTAAATTTACTTCATCTATGCTGTATTTTAATTTAAAGTTATTGTTTGCATTTCCATCAAAATCAATATTAAAAGAATAATTACTATTTGATAAAGATAAACTACCTTTATTCTTATCATTAAACTTATGATCCCAGTTAATAGACAATACTTTATTGGCGTAAGAATTTGTGGTGTCAGAGGCAATACTGTAACTGTCTTTACTAATGTATCCTAAAGCTTGTACAGAATTATTATCATTAATTGTATGGTTATATTTTCCTATAAAATCATAAAATGAGACACTACTATTGTTTAGTTTTTCGTCATCAATAATTTTTAGAATCCAATCAGAATAAGTACTTCTTGCAGCTAACATTAAACCAGATTTATTTTTAACAATTGGTACTTCTAAACTTAGATTACCTGTTACAGGCCCTATAGACATTTCTCCGGCAATTTTTTCTGTATTACTATCTTTAGAAATGATATCGAAAACAGAAGATATTCTTCCTCCAAATTCAGCAGGAATACTTCCTTTGTAAACTTTTAAGTCTTTTGTAACAAACGGATTAACAGCTGAGAATAACCCTAGAAAATGTGTTGGGTTGTAAAGAACAGTATTGTCTAAAAGAAATAAGTTTTGATCAGATTTACCACCTCTAACATTTACTCCATCAACTCCTTCTCCAGCACTTTTTATTCCTGGTAAAGTGGTTGCAACTTTTAAAATATCTCTTTCACCTAAAACTAAAGGTATATTTTTTATTTTTTGTATTTTAATTTGTGTTACTCCAGAAATGTTGGTCTTAATATTTTTTTTAGCATTAGTTTGTAGAACAATTTCATCTAAACTTTCTGTGGCGTCATTTAAAATAAAATTATAAGTACCATTACCATAAATAATAATTTCAGTTTCCTTGTTTTCTATACCAGAAAAAAGAGTTTCTAAATTATTTAATCCGTAAGGTATGTTAATAGAATAAAAACCTTTTTCGTTTGTAGTAGCATAAATATTATTTTTACGTTGTAAAATTACTAGGTTTTCTATAGGTTTTCCAGTATTGTTATTTCTAACATAACCAGATAGTTGATACTCTTTTTGAGTGTTATTAGTATTTTCTTTTCCTATTCTTATAGCTTTTTTTGAAGATTGGTAATCTTCGATAGAAATTAAAACAGGACTAGAGGTAATAGCATCTTGAGTTTTGTTTATTTTTTTATAAACACTGCTATGAATTTTACTGTTTTTTGTTAGTATAACATCTTTGTTATTAAAAACAAAGTAGTTTAAATTACTTTGATCAAATAAGTAATCTAGTATTTCTTTAATACTGCTATTTGAAAATTTTTTTGAGGTTAATTTTTTTTCATTTGCAAACCAGCTATCAATATAAAAGAATGAGTAGTTTGTCTGTTTTTCAATTTTCTCGATTGCTTTAATTCTTGAAGAACTTGTAAAATCGATTGAGATTTTTTTATCTTCTTGTTGTGAGAATATAGCCTGAAAACTAAAAAATATAAGTAGTGTTACTATTTTTCTGTTCATAAAATTAATCTTCTATTCGTTTAATTAAATCAACTAAAAAAGCATCTGAGTTACTTTTAAGTTTGGTTTTGTTGACTTTGTAAAAGTTGTTAATTAATGATTTTTTTTTAGGGAATAATTTTATCCAATCTTTTTTCTTTTTTAAGAGCACTCTTTTATTATTATAATGAATAAAATAATTAGAAGTAAGTTTAAACTTACTATACACATAATTGTTTATCTGTTTTTCTGACCTTTCTTTTGCGTGTTTCTTATAAAGGAGAGTTTTTTTACTATTATAAAGTTCCTTATGAAAGCCATATTCTTTAAGGTTAATAAATTTTTGATTATTGATGATAAAAGATGAGATTTTATCTTTTTTTAGAATAACCGATAATTCATTAAAAGTGTTTGTAGCTAATGAAATTAAATTGTCTTCAAATAGATCATATTTTAAAGAGATATTAGTGTACAATTGATTATCGTAAGTAACAGTTCCTTTATAAAAGATGTCTTCAAACAAAAAATTATGATTGCCTTTAATTGTAACATATTTTTTAGAGTATTTAATTCCAGCATTTATGTCAAGATTTTTTTGGCCAACAATATTATCGAACCAAACTAAGGCATTTTTGTTCTCTTGAGAAAAACAATTAAAAAAGAAGAAAAGAAGTAAAAATACAAGGTAGTTTTTTTTCATAAATTAAATGGGGATAAAGATTTCACTCAAAAGTATAAGAATAATAAATATCTAAACTTTTTTTAACATTGTTCAAATGTTAAACTTTTCCTACAAATGTTAATTTTGTCAAAAAAAAACTACAACTTTTTAGTTGTAGTTTTTGTGTATTAGATTCCTAACTTATAAAGAATAATAGCTTGTTTTATAAAAATGTAAATTCTGGTTATGTTAGTTATTCAACATCACAGGCATTACAAGCATTGTAACTTGTTCACCTTCATCAGTTCCATCAATAGGTGTTAAGATTCCTGCTCTGTTTGGTAAACTCATTTCAATTAAAACTTCACTAGAGCTTAAGTTGTTTAACATTTCGCTTAAAAAACGAGAGTTAAAACCAATCTGCATATCATCTCCTTGATAATCGCAACTTAAACGTTCATCAGCTTTGTTTGCAAAATCTAAATCTTCAGCAGAAATATTTAATTCTGTACCAGCCATTTTTAATCGAATCTGGTGTGTTGTTTTACTAGAGAAAATAGAAACACGTCTTACAGAGTTTAAGAAAGAAGCTCTATCAACCGTTAATTTATTCGGATTCTCTTTTGGTATTACCGCTTCGTAATTAGGATATTTTCCATCAATTAAACGACATACTAAAACTACATTATCAAACGTAAATTTTGCATTTGCATCATTATATTCAATAGTAACCTCACTGTCAGAACCGCCTAAAATACCTTTTAATAAGTTTAAAGGCTTCTTTGGCATAATAAATTCTGCAGTTTGATCTGCAGTAACATCAGTTCTAGAATATTTAACTAATTTATGGGCATCTGTAGCAACAAAAGTTAAGCTTTGAGAGCTAAACTGAAAAAAGACTCCGCTCATTACTGGGCGTAAATCATCGTTTCCAGCAGCAAAAATTGTTTTAGAAATAGCAGTTCCTAAAATACTTGCAGGTACAATTGTTTTACTTGGCGAAGGCAAAGAGACTGCTTTTGGAAACTCATCTCCACCAAAATAAGCCATATCATATTTACCTTGGTCAGAACTAATTTCTATAGTGTTCTCACCTTCAGTCTTAAAGGTTAAAGGTTGATTAGGAAATGTTTTTAAAGTATCTAATAATAAACGCGCCGAAACAGCAATAGAACCAGTGCTTTCACTTTCTACCTCAACAACAGAACTCATAGTTGTTTCTAAATCTGAAGCAGAAACTTTCAATTGGTTTTCAGATAATTCAAATAAAAAGTTATCTAAAATTGGTAAAGTGTTGTTGCTATTTATAACGCCGCCTAAAACTTGTAATTGTTTTAATAATTGCGAACTCGATACAATAAATTTCATTTAATTTCTTTTCTTAATTAGTCTTACAAATATAACTTTAATTAGTGATTTTAAAAATTAATTTATTAACAGGTTATGAGCATTTTGTTCATGTCTTTTAAAACGTTATAATTATGTTAATTGATGAGTTTTGGGAGATAAAAAAACTATTTTTGTTTGATTCATCAAAACAATATAATGAAAAAAAAGACCTTTTTTATTCTTTCATTTTTAATAATTTCTTGTTCAGTTTTTGCACAAAAACCAAAGAAATTAAATTCCAACCAAATTTACGAGAAAATTCAAAAATTAAACTTTCTAGGAACAGTATTATATATTGCTGCGCATCCAGATGATGAAAATACACGATTAATTTCTTATTTAGCAAATAAAGTAAAAGCAAGAACAGGCTATTTATCTTTAACTAGAGGAGATGGTGGACAGAATTTAATAGGCTCGGAAATTAGGGAGCTATTAGGTGTAATTAGAACACAAGAACTATTAGCTGCTAGAAGTATAGATGGTGGTGAGCAATTTTTTACAAGAGCTAATGATTTTGGGTATTCTAAACATCCAGATGAAACGTTAGAAATTTGGGAACAAGAAAAAGTGTTGAGCGATGTTGTTTGGGCAATTAGAACCTTTAAACCAGATGTAATTATTAACCGATTTAATCATAGAACACCAGGTACAACACATGGGCATCATACAACATCTGCAATGTTAAGTGTAGATGCATTTGACAAAGTTGGCGATAAAAATCAGTTTCCAGAACAATTAAAATACACGAAAACTTGGCAACCCAAAAGGTTGTTTTTTAATACTTCTTCTTGGTTTTATAGAGGTAAGGAAGACGAATTTAAAAAAGCAACTAAAGATTTTTCTAAATTTGATATTGGAATTTATTACCCTTTAAAAGGTTTGTCTAATAACGAATTAGCCTCGATGGCAAGTAGCCAACATTTATGTCAGGGTTTTGGTCGTTTAACAACAAGAGGGGAACAAACAGAATATGCAGAGTTTTTAAAAGGAGAAAAGCCAAAAGATAAAAAAGATGTTTTTTCTGGAATTAATACTACTTGGAATCGTATTAAAAAAGGTGGAGAAATTGGCGATATTTTATACGATTTAGAAAAGAATTTCGATTTTGTAAATCCGTCTAAGCATTTACCAAAATTAATGGAAGCGTATCAGAAAATTCAATTATTAGAAGATGCACATTGGCGTACAATTAAAGAAAAACAAATTAAAACTATCATAGAAGCCTGTACAGGCTTGTATTTAGAGGCTTCTGCTATTAGTTCTTCTGCAACACCAAACTCTAACATAGATGTAAATTTCGAAGTTTTAAATAGAAGCAATGTAGCTATAGAATTAACATCAATTACATCAACAATAAATAAAAGAACGATTACTAAAGAAATTGAGTTATCTACAAATAAGAAAATAAATTTTAAAGAAACGATTAACTTAAAAAAAGCAAATTATTCAGATCCTTATTGGTTAAGAGAAGTAGCATCTTTAGGAATGTATAAAGTAGCGAATCAAGAATTAATTGGGTTACCAGAAACACCTAGAGAAACAAAAATTACGTTTAATTTAATTATTGATGAAGTTGCTATTTCTTTTACAAAAAACATTGTGAGAAGATATGCAGAAAGAGACAAAGGAGAAATTTATGAACCGTTCGAAATTTTACCAGTTATTACCACAAAATTAAAAGACAAAGTAATTATTTTTTCTGATGATGAGCCTAAAAAAGTAGTAGTAGAAATAAGAGCTGGCGCAAATAATGTAAACGGAAAAGTGAATTTGCAAATACCAAATGGTTGGGAAGTTACACCAAAGGAAATAGCATTTACAATTCAGCAAAAAAACGATAAACAAACAGTTTCTTTTATTGTAACAGCACCAAAGAATCAATCTGAAGGAAAATTAAAAGTTATTGCTAGTTCTAACGGTAAAATGTATAAAAAAGAATTGGTAGAAATTAACTACAATCACATTCCTAAACAATCAGTTTTATTAAATTCTGAAGCAAAAATTGTTCGTTTAAATATTCAGAAATCCGGTAATTATATTGGCTATATAAAAGGAGCAGGAGATACAGTGCCAGAAAATTTACGTCAGATAGGCTATACAGTTGATGAAATAAATCCTTTAGAGATAAACAATAAGAACTTACATAAATTCGATGCTATTGTTTTAGGAATAAGAGCCTATAACGTTGTTAAAGAATTAAAATTTAAGCAGAAATTTTTACTAAATTATGTTGAAAAAGGAGGAAACATGGTTGTGCAATACAACACGAACAGAAATGTAGATGTTGCCGCGCCTTTTACTTTAAACCTATCAAGAGATAGAGTTACAGATGAGTTTGCAGAAGTTAGGGTTTTAGAAAAAAAACATGAGTTGTTAAACTTTCCAAATAAAATTATAACTGATGATTTTAATGGTTGGGTACAAGAACGTGGTTTGTATTTTCCTGATTCCTGGAGTAAAGAATACACACCAATTTTATCTATGAATGATAAAGGTGAAACTGCTAAAAAAGGAAGTTTATTAATTGCCAAATATGGTAAAGGAAATTACATTTATACAGGTTTAAGTTTCTTTAGAGAATTACCAGCAGGAGTTTCTGGAGCGTATAAATTATTTGCAAATATGTTATCTGTAGGAAAAGAAAAAATATCTGTTAAAAAAGAAATTAAAAAATAATGAATCAGCAAAAATACACTTGGAAAAAAGAATATTCAATGGTTTTAATAGCGAATGTAATTTATATTATTGCTTTCTATTTAATTACTAATTATTTTACAGTTTAATCGATGGATATTACAAGTAAATTACACGCAATAGATTGGATTATTCTTTCGATTACTTTAATTTCTATTGTTACATACGGAACTTATGTTACTAGAAAAAATGCAAATGTTACCGATTATATTAAAGGCGGTAGTGATAGCAAATGGTGGACAATCGGTTTGTCTGTTATGGCAACACAAGCAAGTGCAATAACCTTTTTATCTACACCAGGACAAGCGTTTCATAGTGGAATGGGTTTTGTACAGTTTTACTTTGGTTTACCTATAGCAATGATTATTATTTGCGTGGTTTTTATACCGATTTACCATAAGTTAAAAGTGTATACAGCATATGAATTTTTAGAAGGAAGATTCGATTTAAAAACCAGAAGTCTAGCAGCCATTTTATTTTTAATACAAAGAGGTTTAGCTGCAGGAATTACAATTTTTGCACCTGCAATTATTTTAAGTGCAGTTTTAGGTTGGGATTTGTTAACCTTAAATATAATTATTGGTTTTTTGGTGATTATTTATACGGTTTCGGGTGGTACAAAAGCGGTAAACGTAACGCAGAAACAACAAATGATTATCATTTTTATAGGAATGTTAATTGCATTTTTTATGATTATGAGTCAGTTGCCAGAAAATATAACATTTACAAAAGCTTTAGAAATTGCAGGAGCAAGTAACAAAATGGAAGTGCTCGATTTTTCTTTTGATTTAAGCAATCGTTATACTATTTGGACAGGTATTATTGGTGGTACTTTTTTAATGCTTTCGTATTTTGGTACAGATCAAAGCCAAGTACAACGCTATTTGTCTGGTAAATCGATTAGAGAGAGTCAATTAGGTTTAATTTTTAATGGATTGTTAAAAGTGCCAATGCAGTTTTTTATTCTGTTAATAGGGGTAATGGTTTTTGTATTTTATCAATTTAACCCATCACCTTTAAACTTTAATCCAACCGCAAATTCGGCAGTTGTAAACTCTGAGTATGTTACAGAATATAAGCAATTAGAAAAGGAACACATTGATATTGAAAATACAAAAAAAGAGATTTTTGCTGATGGTTTTCAGGCAAGTGAAAAAGAACAAATTCAAGCTTTAAATAAAAGAGATTTAGCTTTAAAAGTTGCTTCTAAAGGAGTCATTAAAAAAGCAGATTCGCAAATAGAAACCAATGATAAAGACTATGTGTTTATCCATTTTATTTTAAACAATTTACCAAGAGGATTAATTGGTCTTTTATTAGCTGTAATTTTATCTGCAGCTATGTCTTCTACAGCATCAGAATTAAATGCGTTGGCAAGCACAACAGCAATAGATTTATACAAGCGTAATGTTGGCGAAGAAAAAAGCGATGCACATTATGTAAAAGCCTCTAAATGGTTTACTTTATTATGGGGTATAATTGCCATTTCTGTGGCTTGTATTGCCAATTTGTTTGATAACTTAATTCAACTTGTAAATATTATTGGTTCTATTTTCTACGGAAATGTGTTAGGTATTTTCTTGTTAGCATTTTTTATTAAATATGTAAGAGGAAATGCTGTTTTTATAGCCGCTTTAATTACACAGGCTTTAATTATTGGTGTCTATTTATTAGATTGGTTACCATATTTATGGTTGAATCTTTTAGGCTGTGTTTTAGTAATGGGAATTGCAATTATTTTACAATTTTTTATGCCTTCTAAGAAGAATTTAAAAACAATTGAAACAACTTAAAAAATGGAAAGCAAAACCATAAAATGGGGGATTATTGGGTTAGGAAAAATAGCGAATAAGTTTGCAACGGATCTAGCTGAGATAGAAAATACAAAATTAGTTGCTGTAGCTTCTAGAAGTAAAGAAAATGCAATTGAGTTTGCAATAAAACATAATGCAACAAAAGCCTACGGTTCTTATTACGATTTGGTAAATGATGCAGACGTAGATGCTGTTTATATAGCAACACCGCATAGTTTTCATAAAGAACATACCATTTTATGCTTGCAACATAAAAAAACAGTTTTGTGCGAGAAACCTTTTGCTATGAACTTGCTAGAAGTAGAAGAAATGATTGCAGTTGCCAAAGAAAACAACGTTTTACTTATGGAGGCTTTATGGACTTTCTTTTTGCCTCACTTTAACTATGTTATAGATATCGTTAACAAAGAGAAATTCGGGAAACTAAAAAGTTTAGAAGCAGACTTTGGTTTTTTTAGAGAGTTTAACACTAACAGTAGGTTGTTTAAAAAAGAAGTTGGTGGAGGTAGTTTATTAGATATAGGAATTTATCCAATTTTTGTAGCATTATCTACTTTAGGAATTCCAGAAAATATTGATGCAAAAGCTACTTTTTTTAAGAATGGTGCAGATGCAGAATGTACTATGGATTTTAATTATAATGATGCAAAAGCAACTTTAAAAAGTACATTATTAGAGAATACACCAACACAAGCAATTTTTACTTTTGAAACCGCAGTTGTTAAGATTAATACTAAATTTCATGAACCTTCTACTGTAACAATTATTAAAAATAATACAGAAGAAACGATTGATTTTAATTACAAAACCATTGGTTATAATTATGAAACAGAACATTTTAACCAACTACTAAGAGATGGTAAAAAAGAAAGCACAATTATGACTTTCGATTTCTCTAAAATGCTTATTAAAACCTTAGATGAGGTAAGAGCACTTATTGGTTTGGAGTATTAGTTTTTTTTGGTAAGCTTATTAACTGTTAATAACTATTGTTGGTTTGCGAAACATAAAAACTCCAATCCACATGAACCAAATTATTTGACTAATTCCGAAAATTTCTGTAAAAACCTCTAGTGGAAATATTGTCAAAATCCCTGCTAATCCGACTAAAACACCTAAAATATTCAATTGTTTTGAAAATATTTGTTCTTTAAGAGCTATAATACTTAGTAATAATACCCATATTCCGCCAACGATTTCATTTCCACCACCTAGTCCTTCTGTGATGATACTTACACTAGACCAGATTAACATCGCATTATCTGGTTCTGTTATTCCAATGTCAAGTACAGAATTTAAGCCTATGTTTGCTATCATTCCACTAGCGATAACAAGTCCAACCCAAATTATTCCAAAAATTGAAGCTAAATTCGAGAAGATTGGTGAGTAGTTTTTTAGTCGCTGATGAATTGCTAAAACCAAAACAGTCAATATAATTCCAAATAGCACATAGATAATAAGGTTAAGTATTGATAATGTTAGGTAATTGTCATTTAGAAAATTAAATTGTTCTATTGCACTAGCGTTTGCGCTAGGGTAAACTAATATTCCGCCGTATACAATAAATGCAGAAATGTAAATTAGTGCCTCAAGAATAGCACATATTCCACCTATTTTTTGTAATTTTTTTAATTCCATTTTTTTTACCTTTTCATTTAAGACGATTTAGTTTAGATGATGTTACAAGGTCTTTTTAATATTTTTGCTTACGAAAACATAAGTATGGAACGTTTTAATATCTTATATTTAGGTAATTTCGATATTCTAATTTAGAAAATCAAGAAGAAATTTCTTTTTATATGGAATAAAAAAAACTCAAGCTTTCACTTGAGTTTTTTTATTATTTATAAAAAAGAAAACAATTTATTTTGCTCCCCATTCTTTTAAAGATGCTTTGTTCATTTTTATATAACCTGCATTTTTTGCAATTTCAGCATATTTTAAAGAAGCTTTTGCTGCAGCAATAGCGCCTTTTTTGTTACCTGCTTTTGCATGTATTAAAGCTTGTCTACGTAAGAACCAAAATTTAGGAGCGTCAGAAGTTAAATCAACCGCTTTATCAATCCACATTTGTGCTTTCTTAATGTCTTTTCCTGCTTCTAAATAATACGCTGCAGAAGCATAATAATCTCCAGCAGAAGGACCGCTCATTATTGTATTAATTTGTTTAGAAACCATTGTTTCTGTTGGTGTTTCAAATTTTAAACCTACATAAACATTTTCCCACATAATACCTACAACAGCAGAATTGTTGGTTAAATCATCAAAAGAAATTGTAAACGTTTCTATTGGCATTGGCATTTTAAAAGGTGTTACTCTTACTTTAGCAGCAACTTTAGAATCGTCCCATTTAGCAGGATTACCCCAGTTGTTTGCATCAGAATATAAAATAATATCCCAAGTTTCTTTTCCAGGAATCGTATATAAAGCATACGTTCCTTTTTTTAATGATTTACCATCAACTGTAAAATCTGTAGAAAAAGTTAATGTTGTATTTTTGTTTGCACCTGTTCTCCAAACTTTTCCGTAATCTTCTAAACCACCAAAAATAGTTCTTCCTTTCATACTTGGCCTAGAGTACTCTAGTGTAACATCTGTTAAACCAACTATTTGTTCTATTTTTTGAGCAGGACTTGGTGCTGGAGTTTTTATTTGTGCATTTGAAGAAAAGGCTAAAGCGGCAACAAATAATGTTAATATTGTTTTTTTCATGATATTCGTTTTTAGTTTAATTGTACTTTCAAAATTACAATTTCAAAAAACGAGAAATGTTAACAAAATCTTAAAATAAGGGATTGTATCTTTGCCAATATTATTAGAATTGATGAAGAAATATATATCAGAATTTATAGGTACTTTTTCCATGATTTTTTGCGGAACTGGTGCAATGACAATTAATGAAGTTACTGGTGGTGATGTAACACATGTAGGTATTGCAATTACTTGGGGTTTAATAGTTATGGCTATGATTTATGCCTTTGGCGATACATCTGGAGCACATTTTAACCCTGCAGTTACGATTGCTTTTGCGTATGCAAAAAAGTTTGCATGGAAAGAGGTGCCAAAATATATACTTTCGCAAGTTTTAGGTGGAATTTTAGCTAGTTTAATTCTTTGGTTTTTATTCCCTACAAGCGAGATTTTAGGTGCAACAATACCAACAATAGATGTTTGGCGCGCCTTTGTTTTAGAATTGTTACTAACCTTTTTCTTAATGCTTGTAATTATAAATGTATCTACTGGTAGTAAAGAAATTGGTGTTATTGCAGGTATTGCAATCGGAGCAGTAGTTTTATTGGAAGCTATGTTTGCAGGTCCTATAACAAATGCTTCTATGAATCCGGCCCGATCTTTAGCACCTGCAATTGTATCAGGTAATTTACAACATCTTTGGATGTATATGATAGCGCCAATTTTAGGAGCTTTGTTAGCAGTAGTTTCTTGTAGATTGGTAAAAGATGATAATTGCTGTGCAGAAGGCTCTAAATGTTAGTTTATGAGAAATATTAGTGTTTTAGGTTGTGGTTGGTTAGGTAAATCATTATCAATTTCTTTGTTAGATGAAGGGTTTTCTGTAAAAGGTTCTACTACGTCAGAAGAAAAATTAGAGCTTTTAGAGGATAATAATATAGATCCTTATATTGTAAATATTTCTGAATTTGAAGAGTTTGATAGCTTTTTAAATTCTGATATTTTAATTATTGCAATTACTTCTAAAGATGTAGATGGTTTTGAAAATCTGATTTCTCAAATTGAAAATTCAAGTATTCAGAAAGTGATTTTTATTAGTTCTACTTCGGTTTATGCTCGTCTAAATAAAGTAATGACTGAAGAAGATGCTGTTTTAAATACTCCGTTAACAGAAATTGAAAATCTATTTAGAGAAAACATTTTTTTTGAAACGACAATAATTCGTTTTGCAGGTTTATTTGGTGATGTAAGACAACCTTATAATTGGTTTAAAAACGGACGAAAAATTCCACAACCAAAAGGTTTTGTAAACATGATTCACAAAGAGGATTGTATCGAAATTATACACGAAGTTATAGCACAAAATTGCTGGAATCAAACCTTTAATGCTTGTTCTAATCATCATCCTACAAGAAGAGAGTTTTATACCATTGCAAAGTTAAGTAACGATTTTGAAGTGCCAGAATTTGAAAACAATGAAGTTTATGAATGGAAGATAATAAGCTCTAAAAAAGTACAAGAAGTTTTAGACTATACTTTTATTCATGACGATTTACTTTCTATTTAGGGTTTAAGTTGTAAAGTTTGGAATTTTGGAAGTTTGAAAGTGGCAAAGTCTCAAAGTGAAAAAAGAGGTAAGGTTTTAAAGTTTCAGTTTAGAAGAGTTTGTCTATTCGAGTGATTTTTGATTTTTTTTTTGAGAAAATTGTATCGAGAATTTTTCATTTTGACTAATCACTAACTGTACTTCTTCTTTCTTAAATAATTAAAAACAAACCCGAAAGTAAATAATAAAATTAGCGGTAAAGCAACATTTATAAACTGCCAGTAAGTACGTTCTTTAAACGCTTTTTGTTTGTCTAGAATATTAATTTTTAAGGTCTTATTTCTAAGTTCCATTAAACCGGTATCATCTAACAAATAATCTACTGCATTTAATAAAAAATCTTTATTTCCAAATTCTTCATTCGTCCATTTATCTCTAGATAAATCTGTAGGTTTCCCTTTTAAAATTTGATTTTTAGCAATATCACCATCCGATATTACAATCATTTTATTACCAATAGATTGCTCTTTGTAGAGTGAAGTTTTAAAAGGTTTTACTCTGTTTTTATAAGCCGAATTAAAATTACCTTCTAACAGCACGCCAAATAATTGATGACCAGAAACGTATTCTTTTTCTTGTGGTTCTTCCGCTATAGATTGTAGCGCTATAATTGTAGGCGTTCCTACTTTTTGAGTTAGCGTAGAACTCATTAACAAAGGTGTTTTTTTAATGCCGTTTTTTAAAGTATCTATTTGGTTTGCAAATTGCAACCTTATAGGAGAAACGTTTTTAGTAATTGCATGATTTGGGTTACCAGCAACCAAAGGATGATAAAACCAATCTAAATTTTTAAATTGTGTTTGGTTACCAATTGTACCTGTTGCTAAAGCAATTTTAGACGCATATAAATCTTTAACCAAAGTAGTGTTTATACGAACACCGTAAGAAAATAACACATCGGTTAAGTTTAAGTCTCTAGGATAAGCCATCATTTTTTCTGAGGCAAATAAACTGTCTTGATCTGCTTGCACATTATCTATCATCCACAAAGTTTTACCTCCGTTAGCGATAAATTGATCTAAAGTAAATTTTTCTTCAGCAGTAAATTTTTTAGTAGGTTTTGCAATAATTGCTAAATCATACTTATTTAAACTTTCTAATGTTTTCTTTGGATTTTTTGCAACTGCATCTAAAGTAAATTTTCCTAAACCATAGTTTTGAGACACTTTACTTAAAAAACTAAACAGGTAAATATCCTCTAATTGTCCGTTTCCGGTAAGAAAAGCAACCTTTTTTTGTTGCTGAAGCGAAATAGTATTAATGGCATTACTAAAACTGTATTCTAAGTTTTCTACGGCTTTTTGTAATTGTTCTTCTTGTGATGCTACTATAGCATTTGGAAGTAAAGAAACTACTTTTGTGCGTTTACCATAATTGATTTCTGCCCAAGGAAAAATAATAGCTTCAGACAATTTACCATCTTCTTCAACGGTTAATTGACTTGGCATCATTCCTTTTTTTATCAACGCTTCTCGTTGATTGTTTGGGTTTTCGAAATGGATTTTTATAAAACTGTTTTTTGCGGCTAACTCTTCTAGATATTGGCGCGTTTCAACTTGTAGTCTTTTAAATTCTGATGGAAAACTACCTTCTAAATAAACGGTAATGTAAAGTCGATTATGTACGTTAGATAGAATTGTGTTTGTGGTTTCAGAAAGTGTATAACGTTGGTCTTGTGTTAAATCGAATCGTTTATAAAACGACTGATTTAAGAGGTTTAAAATGATTAATCCTATTAATAAAAGTACGATGTGTTTTATTTTTTTATTCATTATCTAAACGTGTTTTAGTTATGAATAAAAAGAAAAAAGTTACGCTTAAAAAGTAGATTATATTTCTAGTATCAATAACACCTCTAGAGATGCTTTTAAAATGTTCGTTAATTCCTAGTTTTTGAATCATTAAACTGCTGTTTCCAAAAGAAGTGGCAATTGCATCAAATCCATAGAAAAGAAAAAACGTTATAAACACACCTAATATAAAAGCTGTTATTTGATTTTTAGATAAAGTAGAGGTAAATAAACCAATAGATGTGTATGTTGCAGCTAAAAAAAGTAAACCGATATAAGAACCTATTGTACTTCCAAAATCGATGTTTCCAATTGGATTTCCTAATTTATAAACTGTAAAAACATATATAAAAGTAGGAATGATTGCAATACAAATTAATAGGAGTGAAGCCCAGAATTTACCTAAAATAATTTGCCAATCAGAAATTGGTTTTGTTTTTAAAAGCTCTATAGTTCCTGTATTAAATTCATCAGCAAAACTTTTCATTGTTATTGCCGGAATCAAGAATAGAAAAACCCAAGGTGCTAAATAAAAAAAAGGAGTTACATCTGCAAAACCTGCATTTAAAATATTAAAATCATCATTAAAGATAAAAAGGAATAAACCGTTTATCAACAAAAAAACACCAATAACTAAATAGGCTATTGGTGACGCAAAAAATGAATTAAATTCTTTTTTTAAAATTGCTTTCAAAGTGTTTTTAATATTAGTTTTAAAGATTTGTTCTTTCTAACTTTTTTTGAGAGAAAGAACAAATTTTAAATTGTCGTTAATTATTTAGAAGGCTTTCATTTTTACGAACTACTAACTGTCAATCTATAACTACGGTTGTTCTCAAAACCTTCGTCTCTTCTTTCTGGATGCAATACAAAGTTTTGTTTCTCTAACAACGCAATAGAAGCTTCATTATTATAATGTGTAAATGCTTCAATGTTTTTTAACGCTAAATTTTGAAAACCGTATTCTATAACTGCATCAAAAGCTTCGCTCATAAACCCTTTTTGTTGGTAAATAGGGTCTATTTCATAACCAATTTCTGCATAATCCTCTTCGTCTTCATCATCAAAGTGACGCAAACCAATTGTTCCCATTAATTGATGATTGCTTTTAGATTCGATTACCCAAAAAATACCTACATTATTTAAAGTAAGTTTAGAAATTAGGTCTATAAATGCTCTAGCTTCAGAAAGGTTTCTTGGTACTTTTCTGTCGATAAACTCATTTACTTCTTTGTTGGTTCTTAATCCAAAGATAGCTTTAGCATCATCTAAATTTAATTCTCTTAATGTTAATCTTTCTGTTTCTAAAACAGGAAAAGGTGTAAAATTGTGGCTCATATATTAATTTAAACTTATTTTTTTATCTACACTCCAAGCGTATGGTTTGTCGTTAAAAAACGTTTTAGTTTTTGCCCAAACGTTTTTAAACAACTCAGAGTTTCTATAGTTTTCTAGATTACTTTCTTTTTCCCAATAAGAATAGGTGAAAAATATTTCTGGGTTTTGTTTGTCTTGGTATAATTCTAATAATTTACAACCTTCAGAGTTTCTAATAAAATGTTTTTTCTCATCAAACATTTCTCTAAATTCTGCAATGTGCTTTGTGTGCAAACTCATTTTAACGATTCTAACAAACATATTTTTAGGTTAAAGGCGTGTATTCTGGTTTAGATTCTGTAAAAAAATCAATAATTATTTGATCTCTATATTCTAAGCCTAATAAGGTTGATGCACCACCAACAGTATCTAAGTTACTTCTGTAAATAGAAATTTCTAAAAAACCAGCAGAATTAAAAAGAGCTAGTTTTTCTCCATCAAATTGCATAGAGTCTTTAGCATCTTTTCCAATAATTTCGTTATACTTATTAAATATTTTGGTAAATGAATAACGCGAAGCATTTATTTTAAAAGTTCTTCCTTTACCAACAT
The DNA here is from genome assembly GCA_905480405.1 of uncultured Polaribacter sp. Lineage (GTDB taxonomy): Bacteria > Bacteroidota > Bacteroidia > Flavobacteriales > Flavobacteriaceae > Polaribacter. Next base: position 22,443 of record CAJQQH010000041.1, read on the forward strand.
CGTTAAACATTTTTTTACTGATGTTTGTAATTACATTTCCGTAATTATCTATATATAAAACACCGCCAATAATCTGTGTTTGTGTTTGGTTTACTTTAGGTTGTATTTCTACAAGTTTTTTAAAGTCATAAATTTCTTTACCAATTACCGTTAAGTTTCCTCCGCGAGCAATAAAACATGCAACTTGTACAAAAACATCTAAAACAGGAAAACTACTTTCTACACGATCATGAATATTAATTTCTACAATTTTTTTAGGTTGAATTTCTGAAGCAATCATTGAGATTAATCCGTTATCAGGACAAACAAAAAAGTGATTGTCTAATTCAATGGCAATATGCTTATTGTCTGCGCTTAACTCAGAGTCTACACCAACAATATGTATGGTTCCTTCAGGGAAACTTTTGTAAGAATTTTTTAAAATATAAGCAGTTTCTGTAATGTTAAACGGCGTTATTTCATGCGTTATATCAACTATTTTAGCATCAGCAAGTTCAGAATAAATGGCACCTTTTACCGCTCCAACAAAGTGGTCTTTAGTTCCGAAATCTGTAGTTAATGTAATAAAAGACATTAATTTTTTTGCTGTTAATTAGTTGTGTAAAAGTTCTTGAATATTTTAAGCAAATCTAATCAATTTACTAGTTTTAATTACTATTTTTAATTTAATAATTATTACTAACTTTCTAATAGATTAAACATTTGAACGAACGCATTATAGAGTTAACAGAAATTAACCCAAAAGATTTCTTTGGAGCGCACAATAGTACTATAGAGCAATTAAAAAAATACTTTCCAAAAATTAAAATTGTTGCAAGAGGCTCTAAATTAAAGATTTATGGTGAAGCAGAAATTTTAGATGAATTTGAGGTTCGTTTAGAACGTTTAATAAAGTATTTTAATAGATATAATAAGTTAGATGAAAATAGCATTGAGCAAATTTTAACTTCTAATGGAAATGAAGAAAAAACAAATAATGCTAAAAGTATAAAAGACATTTTAGTGCATGGTGTTGGCGGTAAGTTAATTAAGCCACAGACAGAAAATCAACGTAAAATGGTATCGTTAATGAATAAGAACGATATGTTATTTGCTGTTGGACCAGCAGGAACAGGAAAAACATATACGGCGGTTGCACTTGCTGTAAAAGCATTAAAAGAAAAGGAAGTTAGAAGAATAATTTTAACAAGACCTGCTGTAGAATCTGGTGAAAATTTAGGGTTTTTACCTGGTGATTTAAAAGAGAAATTAGATCCTTATATGCAGCCTTTGTATGATGCATTAAGGGATATGATTCCGCATGAAAAGCTAGAGTCGTTTATAGAAAAAGGAGTAATACAAATTGCACCTTTGGCATTTATGAGAGGTAGAACTTTAGATAATGCGTTTGTAATTTTAGATGAAGCACAAAATACTACTCATAATCAAATGAAGATGTTTTTAACAAGAATGGGTAAAAGTGCTAAGTTTATAATTACAGGAGATCCTGGTCAAATAGATTTGCCAAGAAAACAAGTTTCTGGATTAAAAGAATCTTTATTAGCTTTAAAAGACATTAACGGAATTGCTCAAGTATATTTAGATGACAAAGATGTTGTAAGACACAGGTTGGTTCGTAAAATTATAAGTGCTTATAAAAGTATAGAAACAGAATGATAAAAATTGAAAAAGAGAAACTAGGCTTACAAGATTATTTTTATATAGGTTATTTATATCTTATTATTTTAGGTATTGTAAGTGATGCTATTTTTTATGGAATTTTTAGTGTTTCTTATTTAAATTACACCACAATTTTAGATGCTTTAATATCTCCTATTAGTTTATTAACTAATAATTGGAAAATTTCTATATTTCTTGTTTTAATGTTTTGGTTAATGCAAATGTATTTTTCTAAATGGATGTTTAAGTTATATGCATACTTAAGAGTTAAAAAGTGGTACAAAAAAATGTACAACATAGAAAAGTGGGATAAAAAATATGCCGAATTAGAAAAGAAAAAGAACAATCCGCAAGGGATGATGTTTCTATTTTTTCTTTTATTTATTTCTATGCGAACTGGTATGGGAATTGGAACAATGCAAAAGTTAACAAAAGAAAAAATTGTTCCAAACTATTCATTAATTTTTAAAGATAATACGCAATTAGATGTGAAAAAGGTAGGGCAAAACTCTGCTTATTTCTTTTATTTTATTCCTGGAGAAAAAGTAATGACGGTTACACCAATTGCAGATAATTTGAAACAAATAAAAATTATAAAAAACAAAAAGAAATAAATTAGGAAAGTTTATTTTTGCGCAAACAACAACACAACAAATGAATACAATTAACGATACCAATTTTCAGTTTCCAAATCAGAAATCTATTTACAAAGGAAAAGTAAGAGAGGTTTATAATATAAATAACGATCTATTGGTAATGGTTGCAACAGATAGATTATCTGCTTTCGATGTTATTTTGCCAAGTCAAATTCCGTTTAAAGGTCAGATTTTAAATCAGATTGCAACAAAAATGATGAACGATACATCAGATATTGTTCCTAATTGGTTAATTGCAAATCCAGATGAAAATGTTGCTGTAGGGCATTTATGTGATCCTTTTAAAGTAGAAATGGTTATTAGAGGTTATATGTCTGGTCACGCAGCACGTGAGTATAAAGCTGGTAAAAGAGTTTTATGTGGTGTAGAAATGGCAGAAGGATTAAAAGAAAATGATAAATTTCCAACACCAATTATTACACCTTCTACAAAGGCAGACAATGGAGATCATGACGAAGATATTACAAGAGAGGCTATTTTAGCAAATCAAATAGTATCTGAAGAAGATTATTTAATTCTAGAAGATTATACACGTAAATTATTTGCTAGAGGAACAGAAATTGCTGCTAAACGTGGTTTAATTTTAGTAGATACTAAATATGAGTTTGGTAAAACAAAGGAAGGTAAAATTGTTTTAATTGATGAAATTCATACACCAGATTCTTCTCGTTATTTTTATGCAGAAGGATACCAAGAAAGACAGAATAAAGGAGAGGCTCAAAAACAATTATCTAAAGAGTTTGTGCGTCAATGGTTAATTGAAAATGGTTTTCAAGGATTAGAAGGACAACAGATACCAGCAATGTCTGAAGAGAAAGTAATTGAAATTTCTAACAGATATATAGAATTGTATGAACAAATTACCGGAGAAAAGTTTGTAAAAGCGGCTACAGAAAATGTGATTAATAGAATCGAAAAAAACGTTTTGGATTTTCTAGATTAATGAAAGCCGTAACTATAAAACAATTAAAAGACGAATTAGCTCACAAATCTGCCAGTGAGTTAAAAGAGTTATGTTTACATTTATCAAGGTTTAAAAAAGAGAATAAAGAATTACTTACGTATTTAATGTTTGAGTCTCATGATGAGGAAGCATACATACAATCTATAAAAGATGAAATGGATGTGCAGTTTTCTGAGATAAACACAAAGAGTTTTTTCTATATTCGAAAAAGTACTCGTAAGATTTTAACAAGCACAAAGAAATTTATTAGATATTCTAAAAAGAAAGAAACAGAAGCAGAATTGTTGTTGTATTTCTGTAGAAAACTAAAAGATTTTAGACCTTCAATTAAAAGAAGTCAAAGACTCCAAAATGTTTTTAACTCTCAAATTAAATTGATAAAAAAAGCGATTGAAAAGTTACACGAAGATTTGCAATATGATTTTCAATTAGAGTTAGATGATTTATTAGGAAATGACTAAAGAAAGACCCGTTTTATCAGATTTAGTAAATGAAGGAACTTCAGAAATAGAAAAATTTCAGAATGAGGTGCTTCGACCTTTAGTAAAAATGCAACATCAATTATTAATTGCTTCTTTTAGAAATTATCTACAAAAAAGGAAAATCGATTTAATAGTTTTACCAGAAAAGAAAAAAAGGAGTAGAATATCGTCTGTTTTTAAAACTGATAATAATTATAAAAACCTAATATTAGGTTTTGTAATTGGTCATTTTTCTGAAGATGAATTTTTATTTTACTCAGAGAACTCATCAGAAATAAATAGAAGGATTTTACAAATTACATCCCAAAGAATTAAAGACAGTATTTCTGAATTGTCATAAAAAAAAGTCGTTGTAAATAAATACAACGACTTTTTTTATATTAAAAACGAATAAAACTACTTGTTTTGTTCTGCTAATAATTTCTTTTGATATCTACCTTGTACAATATCTACAATTATTAAAATGGCTAATACAAAGTAGAATGTTGTTTTACTCATTGGTACAATTTCTTCGCCGAAAATTTTAATGTGTGCTAAATGACCACCTTCTGTAACTAGCATTATTCCGACTATAAAAAGGATAAACAAACCTAATACCTCATACATTCTATTTTTAGATAAAAATGTAGAAATTTTATCTGCCATAATAAGCATTAATAAACCACTAATTACAATTGCAATTGCCATAACAATAAAAGCGGTTGTAGCACTCTCTATTTCGCTAGTAAGACCAATTGCGGCTAAAATAGAATCAAAAGAAAAAACTAAATTCATTATTACAATACTTGTAATAACTGCGTTTGCAGATTTAGATTTTTTTTCTGAAGCCATATCATCTACATCTAATCCTTTAGTAGAAATCATGTGCCAAATCTCTTTAATAGCAGTGTAAATTATAAAAGCACCACCTAAAAGTACAATTATACTGTGACCGTTAAAGGCAAAATGTATAACATCTTTTATTCCGCCCGATAAAAAAGAAAAAGGCTCTTGGAAAAAATCGATGATAGAAACAAGTACAAATAGTAAGACAATTCTTAAAACGATTGCTATTAAAATTCCAGTTTTTCTAACCTTTTTTTGATCTGCTTCTGGTGCTTTTTTAGATTCTAATGATATGTAAAGTAAATTATCGAAACCTAAAACGGCTTGTAATAAGATTAACATTAATAGTGTAAAAAGAATTCCTAACATTTTTTATTTTTTATAATTACAAATTCAAAGGTATTTTGATTGCTTTGAATACGCAATTTTTATTTTATTTAGTTTCAAAGTATTTGGTTTTTAGTTATAAGAGGAAAAGTTTATAAACAAAAAGGAGAATCTAAAAACAAAATTTATGTTTACTATACTTTTATGTATTCTGCTTTTATTTTGAACATTAAAATAATGATTTCCAAAGAATACGCAAACTAACGAAAGCGATTAGAATAGAAGTCGCTTTTTTTAATTGAATAGGAGTAAAGTAAGTGTTGCTTATTCTACTACCAATTTGCCCGCCAATAAAAACCGTTATAAGTAAAATAGAAGTTAAATTCCAGTCGATATAAAAATCAGGATTAGAATATTGCCCAATAAAACCGGCAATAGAATTAACTAAAATAAAAAAACTAGCAGTTGCAGCAATTTTTTTAGGAGTGTCCCAATTTGTAAGATGTAAAAGAGGCGCTAAAAAAATACCGCCACCAATACCAACCATTCCAGAAATAAATCCAATGATACCACCAAAGGTTGCATTTTTCTTTATGTTTAGTTTTATTGGTTTTTCATCCGAAGAAATAATTTTTTTAGAAAGCCACATCGTAATTGCAGCAAAAAGAAGTGTAAAACCCAAAAGGATAAAAAAAATATTTTGATTTATCTTTAACTTTCCGCCTAAAAAGGCAAGTGGAATGCTAAATAGAATGAGTGGTGTTATTTTTTTATAATCAATCTTTTTTTGTCTAGTAAATAACCAAACATTACTAGAAACCACAACAATATTACATAATAAAGAAGTAGCTCTTATTTGAGTAAAAACAATACCTGTTAAGGCTAAAATTGCTAAATAACTAGATCCACCGCCAAAGCCAACAGAAGAGTATAGAACTGCAACTGTAAAAAAGAGGATTATTATATGCCAATAAGTAAATAATGAGTCTAATAACAAAAATATAGGTTTAATAATTAGGTAGTTTTTGTTTGTAGTAAAAAATAAAGGTAAAATAATTTTTGAATAAAAATTTAATAATGAAGAGACTTTTTAAATTGTTGAGGTGTCATCATTTCCATTTTTTTAAATTGCCTGTTAAAATAACTAGTATTATTAAAACCAGATTTAAAAGCGATTTCAGATATTCTAAAATCTTTAGATTCTTTAATAAGTTTTTTCGAAAATTTAATTTTTTCTGAGTTAATATAATCAATTGGAGAAATGCCTAAAGTATTTTTAAATTGCTTGTGAAAATGCGAAGTACTCATAAAGGCTTTTTTAGCTAAAATATCTACATTAATATCTTTATTTGTTAAGTTGTCTTTAATGTACTTAATAACAGTTCCGATTCTGGTATCATTAAAAATATCGTTTTCATTGTTAAGAATTAACGATTTTGCTTTTGTTTGTAGTAGCCTAACAATTAGTTCTTGTATCATTAAATCTAGTAATACATCTTTAGATTTGTTGTTGTTTGTAAAAGTATATGTTAAACGTTTTACAAGATGGTTTACATCCGTGTTGTTAATTAAATGAGATGTATTGGCATCTAAATTCCAATTGTTGTTTTCATTTTCAATAGCTACTATTCTATTAAAATTCTGAACAACTTCATCAATTTTAAAAGCATCTATTCCTAAAGCTAAACACTGTGTTGGATCGTTTTGGGTTGCAATAGGGAAATCGATAATCATTTCCTTTTTTTTTGGCATTACAACAGATTCACCTGGAAAAAAATCAAAAGAAGGAATACCATCTAAATGCATTATTTTTTTACCAGTTAGCATGCTGGCAATTATAGGGAAGTCGAAAATTAAAGCAACTTTTTCTGCAAATGCATGAGTTTCATAAATATTAAGTTCGGCATATTCCGCACTATATGTAGTTCTGTTTTCTACTAAAGTGGTAAGTTTTCTGTTGTTTTTATGTCGATTTAGTAACTGACTCATACACAATGATACAAAAATATTATTTCATTAATTTAATATAATAGATATGTTCAATATTTTGATAAGTATGTTCAGTTTATTCATAATATGATAAAATACCTTTATAAAAATTAATTATAATCTATTTTTTAGATTAAAATATTACTTAATTACTAATTTAAATATAATTTTCATGAGTTATTCAAAACCTAAATTTAAAGAGAAGTATAGCAATTTTATCAATGGTAAATTTGTTGCTCCATTAGGAGGTCAGTATTTTGAGAATACATCTCCAATCGATAATAGTTTAATAGCAAAATATCCACGTTCGCAAAAGGAAGATGTAGAATTGGCATTAGATGCAGCTAATGCAGTAAAAGAATCTTGGGGAAATACTTCTGCCACAGAAAGAGCTACCTTGTTAAATAAAGTAGCAGATATTATTGAGGCTAATTTAGAGGAGTTTGCACTTGTTGAAACTTGTGATAATGGAAAACCAATTAGAGAAACTTTAAATGCAGATGTTCCTTTAGCTATAGATCATTGGCGTTACTTTGCTGCTTGTATTAGAACAGAGGAAGGAAGTGCTTCTGAGTTAGATCAGAATACATTATCTATGAATATAAAGGAGCCATTAGGTGTAATTGGGCAGATAATTCCTTGGAACTTTCCTTTATTAATGTTGTCTTGGAAATTGCCACCAGCTTTGGTAACAGGAAACTGTGTGGTGTTAAAACCAGCAGAACAAACTCCGTCTACAGCAACTTTATTAATGGAAAAAATTGCAGATGTGTTTCCTCCAGGAGTTGTAAATATTGTACATGGTTTTGGTCCGGAAGCAGGGAAACCTTTGGCTTCTAGTTCTAAAGTAGATAAAGTTGCTTTTACTGGTGAGACAACAACGGGGCAATTAATTATGCAATATGCATCTAAAAACCTAAATCCTGTAACAATGGAGTTGGGAGGGAAGTCTCCTAATATTTTCTTTAACTCAGTTATGGATGCAGATGATGCATATTTAGATAAAGCAATTGAAGGAGCTGTTTTGTTTGCTTTTAATCAGGGTGAAGTTTGTACATGTCCTTCTAGAATTTTGGTGCAAGAAGATATATATGATGCTTTTATAGAACGAGTTGTAGAAAGAACAAATGCTATTATACAAGATAATCCTTATGATGTTAATACAATGGTTGGTGCGCAAGCATCTAATGATCAATATAAAAAAATACAATCGTATTTTAAAATTGGTAAAGATGAAGGGGCAAAGGTATTAGCTGGTGGTGAGGCTAAAAAATTAACAGGAGATTTAGTAAACGGTTTTTATATTAAGCCAACAATATTAGAGGGGCATAATAAAATGCGCGTTTTTCAAGAAGAAATTTTTGGACCTGTAGCTTGTGTTACTAAGTTTAAAGATGAAGCTGAAGCTATTGAAATTGCAAATGATACGCTTTATGGTCTTGGAGCTGGTGTTTGGACGCGTGATGCTCATCAATTATATCAAATTCCACGTGCAATAAAAGCAGGTAGGGTTTGGGTAAATTGTTACCATGCTTATCCTGCACACGCACCTTTTGGCGGTTATAAAAAATCTGGCTTTGGTAGAGAGAACCATGTGATGATGTTAAATTATTATCGTCAAACCAAAAACATGTTAATCTCTTATGATAAAAATAAATTAGGTTTTTTTTAGTAGAGTGATGTGAAGTTTAAGGGCTGAATTACAATAGTAGTTCAGCTTTTTTAATAAAAGGAAGTTATGGAAAGAGTAGTTATTACAAAAGAGGCAGAAAAAGTTTTAGAGCAATTAAAAGAACAGTATAATGGGTTGATTTTTCATCAAAGTGGTGGCTGTTGCGATGGTTCTGCTCCGATGATTTTAGAGAAAGAAGATTTTTATTTAGATGAAAGCGATATTCTAATGGGTACTTTAAAAGGTGTTAACTTTTATATGAATCAAGATCAGTTTGAATATTGGAAGCATACACATTTAACAGTAGATATTACTGAAGGTAGAGGTGCTAGTTTTTCTTTGGAAATACCATTGGGGCTTCGTTTTTTTATCCATTCGAGATTGTTAACGAAAGAAGAAGAGTTGTTTTTTAATTCATAAGATGTAGCTGTAAGTAAAATTATTTTTTTTCATTTTAATAAATAAAGCCTTAAAAATTAATGTAATTCGTTGTTTTTGGGCTTTTTTATGTGCTTATAATTATTTTTTTAACAAATTATTTTATTTTATGTTGCTAAATTGATATATTTATGCTAAATTAATATATATGAGTATAGAATCTTGTCCTAACTGTAGCTCTAATGAGTACATTAAGAGTGGTATTATTAATAAAAGACAACGTTATAAATGTAAAAAGTGTAATTATTTTTTTACAGTAAATAAAATAGGTAAGAAGATTGATGACTATTATGTGAATAAATCGTTGCAATTATATTTAGAAGGATTAACCTATCGTGAAATTGAGCGCATTTTAGGGGTGTCACATGTAAGTATTATGAATTGGGTTAAAAAGTACAATATTAAAAGGCCTTATAACTCTAAGTATCATCCAAGTTATAAAATTTTAAATGCAATAGAGTTAGGTAAATATTTTCAGGATCCAAAGAATATTAAAGGTGCAGGTGTTGTTGTTACTGAGTTAGGTGATAAGTTTATGTTAATAAAGTGGGAGCGTTTTAAGGATTAGTATATGTATTTAACACAAAAATATAGTGTTTTTTATTTACTTCTTTTAATTATAGAGTTTAGCAGTGCACACAGAATCAATTATTCACTAACTAAACAATTAAATTAATGAGAAAACAAAAATTACTATTGTTAGGACTATTTTTAGCTTCCTTTCAATTTATGAATGCTCAGGGCTCTCCAGACTATAAAGGAGGTCTAAAAATTAAATTTGATGAGGATGGAAAAAAATACCTTCGCTTAATTTCTTGGGCTCAAGTTCAAGCAACTTATAATAATGATCCAGTAGCAACAGCAAGTTCTACAAGTTTTAATTTAAGAAGGGCTCGTGTACTAATGTTCTCTCAAATTACAGATAAATTTTTAATTTTAACCCATTTTGGGCTTAACAGTTTAAATGCCGGCACACTTTCCCCTACCGGAAAAGGAACTGGTTCTCAAATTTTCTTACATGATGCATGGGCACAATATAGTGTTGGTAAAGATCATGCAATTGGTGCAGGTTTACATTATTTTAATGGTATTTCGAGATTAAATAATCAGAGTACTTTAAATATGATGACATTAGATAATAATCGTCAATCATGGGCAACCATTGGTTTGTCTGATCAATTTGCGAGACATATTGGAGTTTTTATGAAGGGTAAGTTTGGGAAATTACAATATAGAGTTGCTATAAATGATGCTATCACAAATGGTTTAGATGCAAGACCTGCTGTAAATGGAGAAGCTGTTTATGGAGGTGCTAGTATTTTAGGAACTAAAGATGCAGGTAAAACTTTTGCAGGTTATTTTGAATATAATTTATTAGATCAAGAATCTAATTTTTTACCTTTTAAGGTTGGGACTTATCTTGGCGGAAAAAAAGTATTTAATATTGGCGCAGGTTTTTTCTTACATCCTAATGGTTCTGTAAAAATGGAGAATGGTAATGCAGTAGGAGAAGACGTTTCTATATTTGCTTTAGATGCTTTTTATGATACACCATTAGGTGATAACGGAAGTGCGTTAACTGCTTATGCAACATTTCAATCCAATCAATATGGAGAGAATTATTTATATAGCGCTTACGGAACTGGTAATATGGTTTATTCGCATGTAGGTTATGTTTTTGCTGGAGATAAATCAAAAACTAGATATCAACCCTACTTATCTTATGGAAGTAGTAGTTACGATGGCTCATCTAATGATAGAAATGTTTTTGGATTAGGTGTTAATGCATATATGAGTGGTCATAATTCTAAATTAACGTTAGAGTATAAAAGTCAGGATTACGGAACATCTACAAGTGCATTAACTTTACAAGCAATGATTTATTTATAAAAAAAAAACAACAATAATGAGTAGTAAACAAGATAACGCTGCGGCGTACTGGAAAGAAAATATTAGGTATTTAGCAATATTATTAGTGATATGGTTTGTAGTATCCTTTGGTTGTGGGATTTTATTTAGAGAAGAACTAGATACTATTAGAATGGGTGGTTTTAAACTTGGTTTTTGGTTCGCTCAACAAGGATCTATTTATGTATTCGTAATACTAATTTTCGTTTACATAAAATTAATGAACAAATTAGATAAAAAATACGGTTTCGACGAGTAACCCTAACTAAAAATAAAAAAAAGAATTATGAGTGTACAAACTTGGACATGGTTATTAGTAGGGATTACTTTTGCCTTATATTTTGGAATTGCAATTTGGGCTAGAGCAGGTTCTACAAAAGAATTTTATGTTGCCGGCGGAGGTGTTTCTCCTTTAGCAAATGGTATGGCTACAGCTGCCGATTGGATGAGTGCTGCCTCTTTTATTAGTATGGCAGGAATTATTTCTTTTGCTGGTTATGATGGATCTGTTTATTTAATGGGTTGGACTGGTGGATATGTGTTATTGGCGCTTTTATTAGCACCTTACCTTCGTAAGTTTGGTAAGTTTACTGTGCCAGATTTTATTGGAGATAGATATTATTCTAACACTGCAAGAACTGTAGCCGTAATTTGTGCATTAATTGTATCGTTTACATATGTTGCAGGACAAATGAGAGGTGTAGGAATTGTGTTTTCTCAATTTTTACAAGTAGATATTATCTACGGTGTACTAATAGGAATGACGGTAGTTTTGGTATTTGCTCTTCTAGGAGGTATGAAAGGAATTACTTATACGCAAGTAGCACAGTATTGTGTATTAATATTTGCTTTTATGGTACCTGCATTTTTTATATCAATGCAAATGACTGGTAATATAATTCCTCAATTAGGAATGGGAGGTACAGTTGAAGGTGGAGAGTTTTTATTAGATAAGTTAGATAAATTACATGTACAACTTGGTTTTAATGAATACACAAGTGGTACAAAATCTACTTGGGATGTTTTTGCTATAACATTAGCCTTAATGACTGGTACAGCAGGTTTACCACACGTAATTGTGCGTTTTTTTACAGTTCCTAAAGTAAAAGATGCACGTAAATCTGCAGGATATGCATTGCTTTTAATTGCAATCTTATACACTACAGCTCCTGCAATTGCAGTTTTCTCTAGAACTAATTTAATAGAAACTGTAAGTGAAAAAGAGTATTCAGAAATTCCTGTATGGTTTAAAAACTGGGAAGACACTGGTTTAATTTCTTGGACTGATAAAAACGGAGATGGAAAAATACAATACGTTGCTGGTAATGCTTTAGATGGTAAAAAACCAGTTTATACAGAAGCAAGAGGAACGTATGGAGAAAGAATGATTGCTAACGCAAACTTTAATGCTAAAAACGAGTTATATGTAGATAGAGACATTATGGTTTTAGCAAATCCAGAAATAGCACAATTACCAAACTGGGTAATCGCCTTAGTTGCAGCAGGAGGTTTAGCAGCAGCATTGTCTACTGCAGCAGGATTGTTATTGGTAATATCAACATCTGTTTCACATGATTTAATTAAGAAACAATTAAAGCCAGATATTTCTGATAAAGATGAGTTAACCGCAGCAAGAATAGCAATTTTTGTAGCAATATTAATTGCAGGATATTTTGGTATTAATCCGCCAGGGTTTGTCGCCGCTGTAGTTGCACTTGCTTTTGGTTTGGCAGCAGCTTCATTTTTTCCTGCAATTGTTTTAGGTATTTTTGATAAAAGAATGAATAAAGAAGGAGCAATTTCGGGTATGGTAATTGGTATTGTTTTGATGCTTTTTTATATGATGAAATTTAAGCTTGATATGTTTGGCGGAGGAACGAAAGAAGATTGGTGGTTTGGTACATCACCAGAAGGATTTGGGACAATTGCTATGTTTGTAAATGTTGTAATTTCTTTAGTAGTTTCTAGGGTAACTGCAGCACCTCCAAAAGATGTGCAAGAAATAGTAGAAAGTATTAGAATCCCCTCAGGTGCTGGTGAAGCGGTAGAACATTAATAACTTTTAACGGTTAATTGATTATTTTTTTAAATCAGCATTACAATTTGTAGTGCTGATTTATTATATTAGTACAATTATTTTACTCAGATTTTATTACAAGTTAGAGTTTGGTTTATCAAACAATAAAAAGTTGAGTTAAAACAAGTCAAATGAAAAAACGTCATGAACAAAAGTTAGTAGTACTCTCTATAACTTTGTTTTTAATTTTTAATATACCTTTTGTTTTAGTTTTCAATTTAGAAGGAGCTATTTTGGGAATTCCAACATTTTATTTTTCGGTATTTTCAATTTGGTTATTGTCTATAGTGGTTTCATACATTGTATTAAAACGTCATTATGAATAACTTTGCATTAATAACCATCATTATTATTTATTTAGCAGTGTTATTCTTTATTGCTTTTTTTGCAGAAAAGAAAAAACAAAGTAAATGGGTTAATAATCCTTATGTATATACACTTTCTTTGGCTGTTTATTGTTCTGCTTGGACTTATTACGGTAGTATTGGTATTGCTGCAAATTCTGGGATTAATTTTTTACCTATTTATTTAGGCCCCGTAATTGCAGCTCCTTTATGGATTATTGTTTTAAGAAAAGTAATTAGAATATCTAAACAGCATAAAATTTCTTCAATTGCAGATTTTATTTCATTACGATACGGAAACAATAGATTTTTAGGAGCTTTAGTTACCGTAATTTGTCTTTTTGGAACATTGCCTTATATATCATTGCAGCTAAAAGCAGTTTCTGAAACTTTTGAAATTATGTCTGATAATACCAGTTATGTTTCAACAACTGTTATTGATGATTCAACTTTTTATGTAGCTTTATTATTGGCTATTTTTGCAGCTTTTTTTGGTACACAAAACACAGATGCTTCAGAAAAACATAAGGGTATTATTGCTTCTGTGGCATTTGAATCGATATTAAAATTAGTTTTTTTCTTAATTATTGGTATATATGTAACTTTTTATTTGTTTGATGGTACAACAGATATTTATAATAAAATTTCAATTACAGAAAACTTTAAAGAGTTAACAACGCTTAAAGGTGTAGAAGATGGTTTTAATTGGTTTTTTATGATCGCTTTGTCTTTTATGGCAATTTTTTTATTGCCAAGACAATTTCAAGTGTCAGTTTTAGAAAACAATAGAGAAAAGCATTTAAAAAAAGCTATTTGGTTATTTCCTTTATATTTATTGCTTTTTAATCTCTTTGTTGTTTTTATTGCTTGGGCAGGTAAAATAACTTTTTTGGATACTAAAAATGCAGAATATTACACACTTTTATTGCCTTTGGAAAACGGTAATTCTTTTTTAGCTACTCTTGTATTTTTAGGTGGTTTTTCTGCAGTTATTTCTATGGTAATCGTTTCAACACTAGCATTATCTACTATGGTAAGTAACAACTTAATTATACCATATGGTTTTTTAGATAAATTTATTAGAAATCAACCAGACAGAAACTCTAAGTACATTAAAAACATTCGTCGTATTTCTGTATTTACAATTATAATTATTGCTTATTTCTTTTACGTTTCATTTTCAAAAGAGCTTTCATTGTATTCAATTGGTTTAATTTCTTTTGTAATAATTTCTCAATTAGCACCATCTTTTTTTATAGGTTTATATTGGAATAGGGGGTCATCAAAAGCAGCAATTATTGGTATGATTTTAGGTTTCTGTATAGCCGTTTATACATTAGTATTACCTTTTACATTACAGGCATATACAGGTACAGATCATTTTACACAGTTTGGTTTTTTAGGGATAGCTGCTTTAAAGCCTTATGCATTGTTTGGAATTAATTTTTTGAGCCCGCCTGCGCATGCTTTTTTCTGGAGTATAACATTTAACGTATTAAGTTATTTAATTTTTTCATTAGCTTCTAAAGGTAATTATAGAGAACGAAACTATGCAGAAATGTATGTAGATAGTACTAATTTTACTAAACTTCAAGACAGTGCTTTGGTTTGGAAAGGAGAAGCGTACGTAGCAGATATTAAAAATGTATTAATTCGTTTTTTAGGTGAAAAGAGAGCAACACGTGCTTTAACTATTTTTTTTACTAAATATAGATTATCACAAAATACACAGTTAGCAGATGCACGTTTAATTAATTTTTCTGAAAAATTATTAACAGGTAGTATAGGTTCAGCCTCAGCAAAAATATTAATTTCTAGTGTAGTAAAAGAAGAGCAAATTAGTTTAGTAGAGGTTTTAAAAATATTAGAAGAATCTAAAGAAAATATTGTTAATAATAAAGTGTTATTAGAAAAATCTAATGAACTTACACAATTATCATCAAAACTAAAAGGTGCAAATAGTAAGCTAATTTCTAAAGATAAACAAAAGGATGAGTTTTTAGATACCGTAGCACATGAGTTAAAAACTCCAATTACTGGTATTCGGGCAGCTACAGAATTACTTTTAGATGAGGATGATGACATGCCAAAAGAAATAAAAACTCAATTTTTAAAAAATATTCTTCAAGATTCTGACAGGCTTGGTCGCTTAATAAATAATATTTTAGATTTTGAAAAATTAGAAACAGGTCGTATAGATTTAAACTTAAAATTAAATAATTTACAAAAAACAATAAAAAAGGTTTTGACAAGTATTTCGCAATTAGCAGCTAAAAAAGGGGTTAAGTTGATTAATAAAAACCCAAGAGAATTATTTTTAGTTTTTGATGAAGATAAAATACATCAAGTACTTACTAACTTGTTGTCTAATGCTTTAAAGTTTTGTCCAACAGAAAAAGGTGAAATTATTATTGATTATAGGTTAGTAAATGAAGAAGTTGAAGTAGTAATTGAAGATAATGGAAAAGGAATTTTAGAGGAAGATTTTAGTTATATTTTTGATAAGTTTTATCAGTCTAAAAATCAAAATACAATAAAGCCAGAAGGTAGTGGTTTTGGATTGGCAATAACAAAGCAAATTGTTGAAAAACACAATGGGAAAATTTGGGCAGAAAAAGACCAAAAAAGTGGTGCTAAATTTGTTTTTACGATTCCTTTTAATTAATTTTATCGAGCTTTATGAAAAGAAAAATTTTGATTGTAGATGATGAGCCGAATATAGTTATGTCTTTGGAATATGCATTTAAAAAACAAAATTTTGAAGTATTTATAGCAAGAGATGGTAGCGAGGTTTTCGAAATTTTAAAAGGAGAAATACCAGATGCTATTATTTTAGATGTAATGATGCCAAATGTAGATGGGTATCAAACAATAAAAAAAATAAAAGAAACATTAAATTTAACAGCTACAAAGGTTGTTTTTTTATCAGCAAAAAATAAAGCTTCAGATATAGAAAAAGGTTTAAAGCTTGGAGCAGACAAATATTTAACAAAACCTTTTTCAGTAAAAAAAATAGTTTCAGAAATTCTAGAACTACTAAATTAAATTTTGATTTTGTGTGCAAACAAACATTTTTTAATTCAAGTATTATATTATGAAATTTCAACTTAATTCTCTTGCATCAGATGTTTTTATAACAATCTATGTAATTGCTACTTTATATTTTCGATTTAAATTTGAAAATACTAAAAACATAGATCCTATACTCTCTATAGTTTTAGGTATTTGTTTTGTTGCCATAATTTGGGCACTTATAAAACTTAAAATTCTAAATCCTAATTGGTTTGGTTTATTAGATTCAAAAGAAAATAAAATTTCATCAAATAAATAATTAATACTAATATTTAGATTTTTATTCTAAAAATCGAATTTTAGAACAAGTATTGTATTTAGTTTTTTTAAATGCAATTAATTAATAAAACATTTAAGTTATGAGTAATTATCACATAAAACATATAGAAGAATATTATAAAGTTTACAGGAAATCAATTAGAGAACCAGAGGTTTTTTGGGAAGAAATTGCAGAGGAACATTTTTTATGGCGTAAAAAATGGGATAAAGTTTTAGATTGGGATTTTTCTAAGCCAGAAGTAAAATGGTTTGAAGGTGCAAAATTAAATATTACGGAAAATTGTATAGATAGGCATTTAACTACAAGAGGAGATAAAACAGCTATTTTATTTGAACCGAACGATCCTAAAGAAGCAGCAGAACATATTACTTATAAACAATTACATGAAAGAGTAAATCAGTTTGCAAATGTTTTAAAAGAAAATGGTGTTAAAAAAGGAGATAGAGTTTGTGTTTATGTTCCTATGATTCCTGAGTTGGCAATTTCAACCTTAGCTTGTGCAAGAATTGGAGCGATTCATTCTGTTGTATTTGCAGGTTTTTCAGCAACAGCATTATCTACAAGAATTAATGATTCAGATTGTAAAATAGTAATAACATCAGATGGTTCTTATAGAGGAAAAAAATCAATAGATTTAAAAGGAATTGTAGACGAAGCTTTAGAATCTTGTCCTGGAGTTGAAACTGTTTTGGTAGCAAAAAGAATCAACACAGATATTGCAATGAAAGATGGTAGAGACAAATGGTTACAACCATTGTTAGATAACGCATCTAAAGTTTGTGAAGCAGAAATTATGGATGCAGAAGATCCTTTGTTTATTTTATACACATCAGGTTCTACAGGAAAGCCAAAAGGAATGGTGCATACAACTGCAGGTTATATGGTTTATACTGCGTATACTTTTAAAAATGCATTTCAGTATAAAGAAAATGATGTGTATTGGTGTACTGCAGATATTGGTTGGATAACTGGTCATTCTTACATTGTTTATGGTCCATTAGCAAACGGAGCAACAACAGTTTTATTTGAAGGAGTACCAAGTTACCCAGATTTTGGGCGTTTTTGGGAAATTGTAGAAAAACATAAGGTAAATCAATTTTACACAGCACCAACAGCAATTAGAGCTCTTGCAAAACACGGAACGGAATTGGTAGATAAATATGATTTATCATCTTTAAAAGTATTAGGTTCTGTTGGAGAACCCATAAATGAAGAAGCATGGCATTGGTATAATGATAATGTAGGTAAAAAGAAAAGTCCGATTATTGATACTTGGTGGCAAACAGAAACTGGCGGAATGATGATTACACCAATTCCTTATGTTACGGCAACAAAACCAACCTATGCAACATTGCCTTTTATTGGTGTTCAGCCTGCGTTAATGGATGAAAACGGGCAAGAATTAAAAGGAAATCAAGTAGAAGGAAGATTGTGTATAAAACATCCTTGGCCAAGTATTGCAAGAACCATTTGGGGAAATCATGAACGATATAAAGAAACGTATTTTTCGGCATATAAAAACATGTATTTTACTGGTGATGGTGCTTTAAGAGATGAGGTAGGGTATTACAGAATTACTGGAAGAGTAGATGATGTAATTATTGTTTCTGGTCATAATTTAGGAACTGCGCCAATAGAAGATGCTATTAATGAGCATCCTGCAGTTGCAGAATCTGCTATTGTTGGTTTTCCGCATGATATTAAAGGTAGTGCATTGTATGGTTATGTAACTTTAAAAGATACTGGAGAAAGTAGAAATCATGAGAATTTAAGAAAAGAAATAAATCAATTAATTACAGATAGAATTGGACCAATTGCAAAATTAGATAAAATTCAGTTTTCTGAAGGATTACCAAAAACTCGTTCAGGTAAAATTATGAGACGTATTTTACGTAAAATAGCTGCCAACGAAATGGGTAATTTAGGAGATACAAGTACACTTTTAAATCCAGAAATAGTACAAAGTATTATAGATAATAGAATGTAGATTCTATCGCTTTTGTAAGCTTGTTTATATAGTAATAGATGAATTTTAAGACCTTATAGATTTTTTTAAATCTGTAAGGTCTTTTTGATTATTGTAACTTTGTAAATATGTCATACTTTTCATCTATGGCATGTAAATTGACAATGAACAATTAGCTACATTTTTAATACAATTTATGCAACATCTTAAAGAGTCTACAAAAGAAAAAAAGAAAGGAAAAGTTTCTATTGGTAAAGCTTTTAAAACGATTATTTGGCCAAGAAGAAATTTAGTTTTTATTGGGTTAATTTTAATTGTAATCAGAAGTTTATCTGGTTTAATTTTACCTTGGCAAAGTAAAATTTTGTTAGATGAAGTTGTGCCAGATAAAGATGTAGATAAATTATACTCTTTAATAGGTATTGTATTAGTCGCTATTTTATTACAGGCGGTTACTTCTTTTTTGTTAACAAGAATTTTAAGTGTACAGGCACAATATCTAATATCAGAATTAAGAGCACAAGTACAAAAGAAAGTATTGTCTTTACCAATTCGATTTTTTGATAACACAAAATCAGGGGCTTTAGTTTCTAGAATTATGAGCGATGTAGAAGGTGTTAGAAACTTAATAGGAACAGGTTTAGTACAATTAGTCGGAGGTTCAATTACAGCAGTAATTTCATTGGTAATTTTAATCAATTTAAACCCTTGGATGACCTTATTTGTTTTTTTACCAATTTCTATTTTCGGAATTGTGGCTTTAAAAGCATTTAAATTTATTCGCCCTATTTTTAGAACACGTGGTAAAATAAATGCAGAAGTAAAAGGTAGGCTAACAGAAACTTTAGCAGGAGTAAGGGTTATAAAAGCATTTAATGCAGAAGAACAAGAAAACAAAGTTTTTGAAAAAGGCGTTGATAAATTATTTCAAAATGTAAAAAAGAGTTTAACTGCAACTGCAATAATGACAAGTTCATCAACCTTTTTAATTGGTGTTGCAACTACAGGAATTATGGGCATTGGTGGTTATTATATGATACAAGGAGAAATGACAACAGGAGAATTCTTGTTTTTTACATTAATTTTAGGTTTTATGATTGCTCCAATTGTACAAATGAGTAATATTGGTAGTCAATTAACTGAAGCTTTAGCAGGTTTAGATAGAACAGAAGAGTTGATGAACATGGCTGCTGAAGAAGACGACGAAGACAGAAATATTGTTTTAGAAAACATTAAAGGAGAAATTATTTTTGATGATGTTTCTTTTGCTTATGAAGAAGGAAAAGAAGTGTTAAATAACATCAATTTTAAAGTTCCTGCTGGTTCTGTAACAGCTTTGGTAGGTAGTTCTGGTTCGGGTAAATCTACAATTGCTGGTTTATCTGCCACATTTTTAAATCCGAAATCGGGTATTATTACAATAGATAATAAAGATATGTCTAAAGTAAAACTATCTAGTTACCGTAAAAATTTAGGTGTGGTTTTACAAGACGAATTTTTGTTTGAAGGATCAATCAGAGAAAATATTTTATTTCCAAGACCAAATGCAACAGAAGCTGAATTGCAAAATGCGGTAAAAGCTGCTTATGTAAATGAGTTTACTGACAGATTTGATAATGGTTTAGATACTTTAATAGGAGAAAGAGGAGTAAAACTTTCTGGTGGGCAAAGACAAAGATTGGCAATTGCAAGAGCAATTTTAGCAAATCCAAAAATTATTATTTTAGATGAAGCAACTTCTAGTTTAGACACAGAAAGCGAGTCTTTAATTCAGAAAAGTTTATCAGAATTGGTAAAAGATAGAACAACAATTGTAATTGCTCATAGATTAAGTACTATAAAACAAGCTGATCAAATTTTAGTAATAGAAGCAGGTAATATTGCAGAAAGAGGAACGCATGACGAATTAATTGCTGCGAAAGGAAGGTATTATGATTTGTACACTTATCAATCTAAAATATAATTTCATATATTTTGTAATTAATTTTTTAAAAATTCGACTCTATAAATTCAAAAAAGAACAATATAAATTATGAAGAAAATAGTATTATTACTTGCCATATCATTGGTGATTATTTCATGTAAGAAAGAGGTTAAAAAAGAAACTAAAAATGAAGTTGTAAAAGAGGTTTCTAAAGAAGTTTTTCCTGCAGAGTTAAGTAAAGTCTTTGAAAAACACGGAGGAATAAACGCATGGAGAAATGCACAAGTTTTATCTTTTAATAAAGGTGAAGAAGTACACACTATAGATTTACATTCAAGAAAAACTGTTGTGAATACACCTAAATTTTCTTTAGGTTTTGATGGAAAAGAAGCTTGGTTAGATGAAGAGGTAAAAGGAACTTTTAAAGGGAATCCTACTTTTTATTACAACCTATATTTTTATTTTTACGCAATGCCATTTGTGTTAGCAGATAATGGAATTGTTTACGAAAAAACAGACGATTTAGTTTTTGAAGGAATAAGTTATCCCGGTTATAAAATTTCTTATAATGCCAATATAGGAAGTTCTTCAGATGATAATTATAAAGTGTACTACAACCCAAAAACATTTCAAATGGAATGGTTAGGTTATACAGTAACGTTTATGTCTAAAAAAGCGAGTGACAATTTTAATATTATAAGATATAATTCTTGGGAAAATGTAAATGGTTTGGTTTTACCAAAAGCAATTACGTGGTATAAAAAAGATGAAAACGGAATTCCAACAGAGCCTGCAAAACCTGCAACAGAATTTACATTGCCTTTAATTAGCCAAGGAAAGTTGGCAGATTCATTTTTTGAAAAACCAGTTAAATAAAAAGTTTGTAATAAAAAATTAATGTGATTTTAAATAATCAATAATTTTATCATAAACAGAAACATAATATTCATGAAACCTCGGAAGCAAAACGTTTTCGAGGTTTTTTGTGTTTTTTAATATTGATAAATCAAATAACTTAATATCGTCTA
Source organism: uncultured Polaribacter sp. (assembly GCA_905480405.1). GTDB lineage: Bacteria > Bacteroidota > Bacteroidia > Flavobacteriales > Flavobacteriaceae > Polaribacter. The sequence continues at coordinate 44,054 of CAJQQH010000041.1, forward strand.
CTTCTTCTTCTTGAATTGTTAATTCTGATAAAGAAGTTTTTAATTCTACAATAAAAACATGATGATGTTCATTATCTTTAATTCCGTTTGGGTGAGAAACTTGATGAATTCTTGTTCCTATTTTTATTAGGTTTTTATCTTCTAATTCTAAACCAATTTCTTCTAAAACTTCTCTTTTTGCAGATGTTAAAACATCTTCACCAGCTCCTATGTGTCCTGCAACAGAAATATCCCACAAACCAGGAAATACTTTTTTAGTCATTGCTCTTTTTTGAAGCAGTATTTTTTCATCTGAAGTAAATAACCAAATATGAACAGTGGCATGAAACCAGCCGTTTTTATGTGCTTCAGATTTTAAAGCTGTCTTTCCTGTTGGTTTTCCTTCAGGAGTTAAAATATCTATCAATTCATCCATCTACAAACAAGATAAAATACAGTTGGTTAATTTTTTGAAATCTTCTTTTGTATTGTACAAATGACAAGAGAGGCGAATATAACTTCCTCTAAAAGAAATAAAAATATTAGCTTCTTTTAGTTGGTTTTTTAGTTTTTCAATATTCATATTTTCAGGCAATTCAACGCCAAATAAATGATGAGCTCTAAGATTATCATCTTCTATAAAACAACCGTTTTCTTTTAAAGTAATAACTGCTTCAGAAATAATTTCTTTACAATAATTTTGTATTGCTTTTGGTGTCCAAATTAAAACTTGATTTAAAGCTGCAATTTGCATTTTCATGTAAATAAAACTAGCATGTTCACCAGTAGAATATCTATTTGCAAGCGGTTTGTATTCTGGTTGATAAGAAGTTAATCCACTCATGTTTTCGCTATGTAAGCGATTAGACCAATTTTCTTCTAATGGATTTCCATTGTCAAAATATTCGCCAAAATAGCCATAACCACAACCATAAGGTCCAAATAACCATTTATAACCTGCGCAAATTAAAGCATCTGGTTGTATTTCTTTCACTGAAAAAGGGATTGCTCCAACAGATTGACTTCCATCAATAATTAATAAAGCATTGTTCTCTTTTGCTTTTTTGCTAATTGCTTTTAAATCGAATAAAGTTCCATTTGCCCAATGAATATTTCCTATAGTTACAACTGCTGTTTTATCTGAAATTGAATTTAAGATTACTTCATTCCAATTGTTACCTCTATTTTCTTTAGATTTTGGCATTGAGGCTATTTTTATTGAAGCATCAAATTTAGCAGCTAATTTTTCCCACACATAATAATTGCTGGGAAACTGTTCTTCTATCAATAAAATTTCATCTCCTTTTTTTAAAGTGATGTTATTTGCTGCTGTTGCTAATCCATAAGAAGCAGACGGAATATTTGCAATTCTATTATAATCATCTGCATCAATAAGTTTAGCAAACAATTTTTTTACTTCTTTTACGGGTTCAAAATAATGATCACCAGTAATTTTGTACGGATTACTTTTCTCTAAAACACCATCAATCCCTGCTTGTTCAATAGCTTTAAATGAAGGGGATTGACTTGCTATATTTAAATACGTTATTTCTTCAGGAATACTGAAAATATGTTTTTGATTTTGTAGAATCATATAAAATGAGTTATAAAAAAAGCGAAGTAAATTTACTTCGCTTTTCGTGTAATTTATTCAAAATAAGAAAATGTTTCTCCGTCTTTAATCTTTAAAAGAGTTTCGTAAATCATTTTAATAACATTTTCAACATCATCTCTATGCACCATTTCTACAGTTGTATGCATGTATCTTAAAGGTAAAGAAATTAAAGCAGAAGCAACGCCACCATTACTATAAGCAAAAGCATCTGTATCAGTTCCTGTTGCTCTAGAAAGTGCAGAGCGTTGAAAAGGAATTTCTTTTGCTTCTGCAGTTTCGGTAATTAAATCTCTTAATTTTTGTTGAACAGCTGGTGCATAAGCAACAACTGGTCCTTTACCAATTTCTAATAAACCAGCAGATTTTTTCTCGATCATTGGTGTAGTTGTATCATGAGTTACATCAGTTACAATAGCTACATTTGGTTTAATAGTTTGTGTTATCATTTCTGCCCCACGTAAACCAATTTCTTCTTGTACAGAATTTGTAATGTACAATCCAAAAGGTAATTCTTTTTTGTTTTCTTTTAAAAGACGAGCAACTTCTGCAATCATAAAACCACCCATTCTGTTGTCTAATGCTCTACAAACAAATTTATCTCCGTTTAAAATATGAAACTCATCTGGATATGTAATTACACAACCAACGTGCACACCTAAATCTTCAACTTCTTTTTTTGTAGCACAACCTGTATCTATAAAAATATTGTCTGGTTTAGGTGCTTCTTCATTTGCTTTATTTCTTGTATGTATTGCTGGCCAACCAAAAACACCTTTTACAATTCCGTTTTTAGTATGAATATTTACAATTTTACTAGGTGCTATTTGATGATCTGAGCCACCATTTCTAATCACGTAAATTAATCCATTATCAGAAATATAATTTACATACCAAGAAATTTCATCTGCATGTCCTTCTATAACAACTTTGTATTTGGCATCCGGATTAATAACTCCAACTGCTGTACCGTATGTATCGGTAATAAAAGTATCTACATAAGGCTTTAGGTAATCCATCCAAATTTTCTGACCTTCCCATTCATAACCAGTTGGTGCAGCATTGTTTAGATACTTTTCTAAAAAGGTTAATGATTCTTTATTTAATATTGATTTTTTTGCCATTTTATATATGTATAAAGTTTTAACGTAATAAAGTTTAAAATTCAAATGTTCGTTCGAGTGTTTTCTTTTGATTGAAATTAAAAAGAAAAAGTGTCGAGAACATTTTATACTTCTTTTTGTAAAAATAATACCATTTTTTATGATTCGTATTAAAATAATCACAAAAAATTGAAACAAAAGTGCTTACTTTTACACTTATCACAAAGTAACACTAAAAACCAAACCAGAATGAAGTTAGTAATTAAGAATTTAACTAAGACTTATAAAAACGGAGTAAAAGCTATTGACAATTTAAGTATAGAAATTGGAACAGGAATGTTTGGTTTACTAGGTCCAAATGGTGCAGGTAAATCATCTTTAATGAGAACAATCGCAACGTTACAAAGTTCGGATTCTGGTTCTATTATGTTTGGTGATATTAATGTATTACAAGATAATATGTCTTTGCGAAAAGTATTAGGCTATTTGCCACAATCTTTTGGTGTGTATCCAAAAATGTCTGCAGAAGATTTGTTAGATTATTTTGCAACTTTAAAAGGGATTGCAAGTAAATCTGATAGAAAAGCAATTGTAAAAGAGGTGTTAGAAATTACTAATTTATATGAAGTAAGACACAAACATGTAGCGGGTTACTCTGGAGGAATGAAACAACGTTTTGGTATTGCACAATTGCTTTTAAATAACCCCAAATTAATAATTGTAGATGAACCAACTGCTGGGTTAGATCCGGCAGAAAGACATCGTTTTTTAAATGTATTAAGAGAAGTTGGTACCAATTGTACTGTAATATTTTCAACTCATATTGTAGAAGATGTAAAGGAGCTTTGTAATGAAATGGCAATTTTAAATGGTGGTAAGATTTTAAAACATACAACACCGCAAAAAGCTACTGAGGAATTGGAAAATACAATTTGGACAAAAATTATTGAAAAAGACGACTTAGAAGAAAATATGAAGTTGTATAATGTGTTGTCTAGAAATTTTAATACAGACAATACATTAAATATTAGAGTATTTGCAGAAGAAAAACCTTCGGATGATTTTGTTGCTTCAACACCACAATTAGATGATGTATATTTTATTGCTTTAAAACAAGATGAACCAGTTTTAACAAATTAAGAGTTTTTAATTATGAGTTTTAAGTTAAAATTTATTACAAATTTTAACTATAAAGTTCAAACAAACTAATTACTTAAAACTAAACACTTAAAACTTTTTTATTATGTTTTTAACTATTTTTAAACAAGAATTAAAATACTGGTTTAACAAGCCTGTTTTCTATATTTATATTTCAATATTTTTAATAATTTCATTCTTTTTATCTGCAACTTCTGCTGGTGTTTGGGACGGAATTACAGGAACAACGGGTTCGTCTAGAATTGTAAATTCGCCAATTGGTGTTACAGGTATTTTTAATGCGTTTACTATTTTAATTTTCTTTTTATTTCCATCAATTATTGGTGTTTCTATTTATAGGGATTTTAAAAGTGAAATGCACTCTATTCTGTTTTCCTATCCTTTTACAAAAGCCAATTATTTATTTGCAAAGTTTTTTAGCGGAATTGTAGTGGTTTCTGCTATTGTATTGGTTGTTGCTTTGGGTATGGTTATCGGATTTCGTTTTCCAGGAACCAATTCTGATATTGTTGGCGATTTTAATATAATGACGTATCTAACAACCTATTTGGTCTATATTCTACCAAATATATTGTTTTTTGGTGCTGTTGTTTTTGCTATAGTTACATTTTCTAGAAGTGTTGCTGCAGGTTTTATAACAGTCATTATTTTAATGTTTGTACAAGGAGCAATTTCAAGTATTTTATCGGAACCCGAACAGGCAACATTATTAGCTCTTTTAGACCCTTTTGGTGCTTCTGCTTCTTCTTATTATACAAAATATTGGACGGTTTCGGAACAAAACGAAATGCAAATTCCAATAGGAGAATTGGTAATTTATAATCGTTTATTGTGGTTGGTAATTTCTTCTTTAGTATTTGGTCTGGTATATAAGTACTTTAAATTTAGTCAGAATGCAGTTACGCTTTCTTTTAGAAAAGCAAAATCTGAAAGAGTTACAAAATCAAATTTTAGCGGAATTACAAGAATAGCTTTACCAAAAGTAGCGCACGATTATTCTTTTATCCAGAATTTAAAAGTGATGTGGAAATTGTCTAACATCGATTTTAAATACATTTTTAAAAGTTTACCATTTATTTGTATTCTTATAGTTGGTCTCTTAATGTTGTTTGGAACCTTATTTATTTCTAGTGAAATATTTGGAACAGATACATTACCAGTAACTTGGCAAATGTTAGGAGGTGGAAATATATTTAGCTTGTTTGTTATTAATATTTGTACTTTTTTATATTCAGGTATGTTGGTACAAAGAGCTAGAACTGCAAGAATTAGTCATTTAGTAGATAGTACACCAATTCCAAACTGGACTTTATTATTCTCTAAATTGATAGCTATTTTAAAAATGCAATTGGTTTTATTGGCAGTAATTATGGTTTCTGGTATGTTGTTTCAAGCATATCAAGGATATTATAATTTCGAAATTGGCCATTATATAAATGAGTTGTTTGGTTTAAAGTTTTTAAACTATGTAGTTTGGGCTTTCTTAGCCATTTTTGTACAAACGTTATTTAAAAATCAATATTTAGGTTTATTGGTTTTATTAATCGTTGCTATCGGAATTCCGTTTTTAGATTTAATAGGAATCGAATTAGCAATCTTTAAATACAACGAAGGACCAGGTTTTAGTTATTCTGATATGAATGGTTATGGCTCTGCATTATCTAGATATTTATGGTACAAATTATATTGGATTTTAGGTGGAACATTATTGTTAATTGCAAGTGTTTTATTTTGGGTTAGAGGTTTACCAAGTTCTTTTTCTGAAAGAGTAGAAACAGCTAAAGCAAGGTTTAAAACACCTCAAAAGATTAGTTTAGTAGTTGTTTTGTTCGCTTTTTTAACTTTAGGAGCTACTATTTATCAAGAAACGAAATCTGATGAAGAGAATACAGCTTCTAAACAAGCTGAGTTAAATGCTGTTAAATGGGAAAAGAATTATAAAAAATACGAAGCTTATAAACAACCAAGAATTGTAGCTGTAAATGCTAATGTAGATATTTATCCGAAGAAAAGAACGTACAAAGCCAGTGCTGTTTTTACAATGATAAATAAAACTAATATGGCAATTGATAGTGTTTTCTTAAATCATAATTCTTTAGAAAATAGATTTGAATTTAATAAACCAAATAATTTGGTTTTAGAAGACACCGTTTTTAATTTTGATATTTATAAGTTCGATAAAAAAATACAACCTGGAGATTCTTTACAACTTACAGTTCATGTAAAAAGTGATGAAAATACGATGTTTCAGAGAAAATCGCCAGTTTTAGAAAACGGAACATTTTTAAATAACTTCTCTATGTTTCCTACCTTAGGCTATTCTTCTGGAGGAGAACTTACAGACAATAAAATAAGAGAAAAGTACGATTTACCACCTAATAATTTACAAGCACAACCAACCGATTCTACAGCTTTAGGAAATACATATATATCTAAAGATTCTGATTGGATAGATTTTGAAGCAACTGTTTCTACTTCTGAAGATCAAATTGCAATTGCACCAGGTTATTTGCAAAAAGAGTGGAAAGAAGAAGGCCGTAAATTTTTCCATTATAAAATGGATAGTAAAATGTTGAATTTTTATGCATTTAATTCAGCCAGATATCAAGTTAAAAAAGAAATGTGGAAAGGCATTAGTTTAGAAATTTACTATCATCAACCACATGGTTATAATATTGATAGAATGATGAAAGGAATGAAAGCTTCGGTTACTTATAATGAGAAAAATTTTAGTACTTATCAGCATAAACAATTAAGAATATTAGAGTTTCCGAGAACACAAGGTACCTTTGCTCAATCTTTTGCAAATACAATTCCGTTTTCTGAAGGTTTTGGTTTTATTGCAGCAGTAGATGATGAAAATGATGATGGAGTAGATTATCCTTTTGCTGTAACGGTTCATGAAGTAGCACATCAATGGTGGGCGCATCAAGTAATTGGTGCAGATGTTTTAGGAGCAACTATGTTATCAGAAAGTTTGTCTGAATATGTTTCTTTAAAAGTGTTAGAACATCAAAACGGAAAACCAAAAATGCGTACCTTTCTTAAAGAAGCTTTAGATGGATATTTAATGCAAAGAACTTTAGAAACAAAAAGAGAGAAACCATTAATGTATAATGACGGTCAAGGTTATATTCGTTATCAAAAAGGATCTTTGGTTTTTTACGCTTTAAGTGATTATATTGGAGAAGATAAATTAAACGGAGCCTTAAAAAAGTATGTAGAAAAAGTAAAATTTCAAGAGGCACCATATACAACTTCTGTAGAAATGGTTAATTATATTAAAAAAGTTACACCGGATTCTTTACAATATGTAATTAAAGATATGTTTGAAACAATTACACTGTATAAAAATAGAATTGTAGAAGCAAAATCTATAGAGTTAGCAGATGGAAAATATCAAGTAGACATTGAGTTCGAGGTTTCTAAATATAGAAATGATGAAAAGGGAAAGAAGTTTTATGGCGAAAAAGTAGGTGATACTTTAAGTTATAAAACCGAGAAAATGAGTAAGCCAATTTTATCTGTACCATTAGAAGATTATATAGACATTGGTATTTTTACAGAAGAAGAAATTGATGGAAAGACCAAAGAAAAAGAGCTGTATTTACAAAAACATAAGATTACACAAATCAATAATAAAATAACAATTATTGTTGATAAAAAGCCAATTGAAGTTGGTGTAGATCCTTATAATAAGTTAATTGACACTCAGTCTGAAGACAATAGAAGAAGGTTGTAATATGATTGTAAAACAAAAAAGCATAACAATTGCTTCTCTTGCTTTTTTAGCAATTGTTATGCTACATATAATAGGTCTTTTATTTAATGCAAAATTAGCATTTATAAGTAAACCTTTGTTAATTACATTGTTAGTAATTGTGTATTTAGTATCTGTTAAAAAAGCTAATTTTTGGTTTGTTTCTGCGTTATTTTTCTCTTTTTGGGGCGATGTTTTACTACTTTTTAAAGAACAATTTTTTGTGTTTGGTTTGGCTTCTTTTTTACTGGCACATGTTCTGTATATAAAAATTACAGTTGCTTTTTTTAAGAAAATTAGTTTACAAAAAATTGCGCTAGCATGTTTGCCATTTGCGGTGTTCTTATTTTCATTTTTAAACTTGATTAAAGATAATTTAGGTGAATTTAAAATACCTGTATTTGTTTACGGAACTGTAATATCAATTTTTGGTGTTGTTTCTTTGTTAAACTATATGCAAGAAAAAAGCACCCCAAATTCATGGCTTTTATTAGGAACAATCCTTTTTATAACTTCTGATAGTTTAATTGCAATCAACAAGTTTTATAGCCCGAAAGAATATTATCAAATATGTATTATGTTAACTTATATTGTAGCACAATATTTAATTTGTAAAGCAATGATTTCTAAAGCTTGTCTCCAAGAATAGGAATGTTTTTTCTTTCTTTAAAAAGAACGATTAAACCAATAGCAAGTATTAAAAAAGCACTTCCAAAAAGTAGTCCACCATCATTATTATGTTCAATACCTAGTTTTGTTATATGAGAAAATACAGCGCCACTCATTAACCCTGTAACCATTAAAGCTCCTAACCAAATTGCTCTTGGTAAGAATAATAATAAAGAAGCAATCAATTCTAAAATACCTGTTCCAATTCTCATATAAGCTTCATTTTTTCCTGCTAGCTTTGTAAAAAGTTCTACACTTTCTGTAGCACCAGAAAATTTATAGAACAATGTTTGTAGTAAAATTACAGCAGCAATTATTTTTAAAATAAGAGTAATTTTTTTTTTCATGTTATTTGATTTTTCTTTTAGACGAATTATTTTATAAGTGCTTACAAAAACAATAAAACGATATATTTGTTGTAAAATAATTTATTGATGAAAAATTTATATTTTCTTTTATTCGTTGGAGTTTTGTTTTTGTCTTGTAAGCATAAAAATCATACGCAATTAAACTTTTTAGATGAATATGTTTTAAAAGATTCAATTGAGTTTAAGAATGCGATTATTGGAGGTTTATCTGGTATAGATTATGCGAATAACCAATACTATTTTGTGGTAGACGATGCTAGAAATCCAAGAATTTTAACCGCAGATATTAAAATTGAAGCATATGAAATAACATCTATAGATTTTAATAATGTTATTTTTTTAAAGGATTCTACAACTACTTTTTATAAAGAAAATGCTTTAGACTTAGAATCTATTTTTTTTGATGAAAAGACCAAAGAAATTAATTTAGTAAGTGAAGGATCTGTAAGAAAGGGAAAAAAACCAAGAGTATTTAAGGTTGACGAAAATGGCGATTTTATTATAAACTTTCAACTGCCTAAAAGTTTATCAAATATAGAAAATATAAAACACAACGCTGCTTTTGAGGCTTCTTCAAAAAGTATAGATAAAAAAGGATTTTGGACAGCTTTTGAAGCTCCGTTAAAATCAGATGGAGAAGATCCAACGTTTATAAAAAAATCATCACCAATTAGAATTACCTATTTTGATAACGATTCTAAAAAAGCAACTAAACAATTTGCATATCAATTAGAACATATAACTAAACCGGCAAAAGGAGACATTAATTTAAATGGTGTAACTGCAATTTTAGAGTATAAAGAAAATCATTTTTTTGTAGTAGAAAGAACCTATCAAAACGGTTATGGAGCTTATGGAAATATTGTTAGAATTTTTGAAGCTACTGTAGAAAAGGAGTCTACAAATGTTATAGAAATAGATGCTTTAAAAAAGACGAAGTTTATCCCTCTTAAAAAAAGATTGTTATTAAATTTTTATGATATAAAGGATAAGTTAACAGAAGAGATTGTAGATAATATAGAAGGAATTACTTTTGGACCCAAATTGCCAAATGGAAACCAATCTTTACTCTTAGTTACAGATGATAATTTTCAAATTTATGGAAAACAATTAAATCAATTTATTTTGTTAGAGATACAACTAAATAAATAATAGTATTTTTACAAACCAAAAAGCTACAACTTGCTCAATTTTACTAGATATAAAAAATACTTTTTAAAAAAACAATTTAAAAAAAACCTTATAATTAAAGAGGATAAAAGAGTTGTTTGCCAGAATGAAATAAAAACAGTTGGTATTTTAACAACAGATGAAATTTCTAAATGGGTAAATATAAAAGAAGAAGTAGAGAAAATTTTAAACCTTAGAAATGCTAAAATTTATAGCTTTAGGCCACATAAAAAGCATCAAGAAGTTTCTTTTAAACACTTTTCTGAAAAAGATTTTAGTTGGAACGGGCACATTCATCAACCAAATTTTAAAAGTTTTATAGAAGAGCCTTTCGATCTGTTAATTGGTTATTTCGATAAGAAAAATCTTTATTTAGAAAGTGCAGTTTTAAACTCTAACGCTAAGTTTAAAGCAGGTATCTCTAAAGTAAATCAGCAATTGTATGATATCGAAATTTCAGAAGTGCCTAGTAAAACAGATACTTTTTTCTTAGAACTTAAAAGATATTTAAAAATCTTGAAAAAGATAAAAAATTAAACTTCAAACAAAAAGTTGTTTATTCTTTGTAAGAATTGAATTTTTCACTTTTTTATCAATTTGAAAAGTGTAATTTTACAGTTGTAAAAATTATAGATAATGCAAAAATTTATTGGTACAGGTGTTGCTTTGGTAACTCCTTTTAAAGATGATTTAACAGTTGATGTTGATGCGCTTATAAAATTGGTGAATTTCAATATAGAAAACGGAACAAATTATTTAGTTATTAATGGTACAACAGGAGAAAGTGGTACAATTTCTGAAGAAGAAAAATTATTAATTATAGATGTTATTGTAAAAGCAAATAACAAGCGTGTGCCTTTAGTTTTAGGAGTAGGTGGTAATAATACGTTGTCTGTTGTAAAGGAACTGCAAACAAGAGATTTGTCTGAAATGGATGGTATTCTTTCTGTTGCACCTTATTATAGTAAGCCAACTCAAGAAGGGTTTTATCAGCATTATAAAGCAATATCAGAAGCCTCAAAATTGCCTATAATTTTATACAATGTTCCTGGTAGAACGGCTAAAAATATGGAGCCAGCTACAACATTACGTTTAGCAAAAGACTTTAGTAATATTGTTGCCGTAAAAGAAGCGGGTAATAACCAACAACAATATAATACCTTGTTAAAAGATAAACCAAAAGATTTTTTAATTATCTCTGGAGACGATGATTTAGCATTAGGTGTTGCTTTGGCTGGAGGGTCTGGTGTAATTTCTGTAATTGGGCAAGCTTTTCCAAAAGAGTTTTCTACAATGATTAACCATGGTTTACAAGGTAATAATAAAGAAGGATATGATATTCATTTTAAAATGATGGATGTGGTAGATTATATATTTGAAGAAAATAATCCTGAAGGAATTAAAACTGTTTTACAAGAATTAGATATTTGTTCTAATAATGTACGTTTACCATTAGTAAAAGCAAGTGCAGAATTAGAAAATAAAATTGCTAATTATGTAGCCAATTTTTAGTTTTTTTTTAGATTTAATTAAAATATTAACGAATACAATTTTTAAAAGAGATTCCTTTTTTAAAAATTGTATTTTTGTTTTTTAAGAACAATTTTAAAATTAAGTATATGTTATCACCAATAATAGAAGAAGCATTAAATAATCAAATAAAAGTAGAGGCAGAATCTTCTCAAGTATATTTAGCAATGGCATCTTGGGCAGAAGTTTTAGGTTTTGAAGGTGTTGCGCAATTTATGTATGCACATTCAGACGAAGAAAGAATGCATATGTTAAAGCTGGTAAAGTTTGTAAATGAAAGAGGAGGACATGCAAAAATATCTACTTTAGAGGCGCCACCAGTAGAGTACGGATCTTTTAAAGAAATGTTTCAAGAACTATTTAATCATGAAGTAAAAGTATCTGCTTGTATTAATGATTTAATAGATATTTGTTTGCAACATAAAGATTATGCAACTCATAATTTCTTACAATGGTATGTTTCTGAGCAGATTGAAGAAGAAGCTTTAGCAAGAAATATTTTAGATAAAATTAAGTTAATTGGTGATGATAAAGGTGGTTTTTACTTGTTTGATAATGATATTAAACAGTTAATTACACAAGATACAACAGAACAACCTTAACAAACATTTAGTATCATTTTATACTTTTTTTAAGTCTTTTTTGTTGAATATTGCAGAACACAATTTAGAGTGTAAAAATCGTTTTAATAATCCATTATTAATTAGTAATTTTGCCCGATGCAAAAAATTAAAAATTTAGCGTATTTATTAGTGTTAAGCCTTTTGTTATTTTCTTGTGGAGAATATCAGAAAGTATTGAACAAAGGAAGTGTTGATGAACAATACAAAATGGCCACTAAGATGTATGAAAGCAAAAAGTTTAGTAAAGCTTTGCGTTTGTTCGAAAAAATAACACCTGCATACAGAGGAAAACCTCAAATGGAGCGTATTCAATTTATGGTAGCTCAGTCTAATTTTAATGAAAAAAATTATAGCATTGCTGGTTATTATTTTGATCGTTTTACAAAAAGTTATTCTAAAAGTTCTAAAGTTGAAGAAGCAGCATTTTTATCTGCATATAGTTATAAGCTAGCTTCACCAGTGTTTAGTAAAGATCCCACAGATACAAATAAAGCACTAGAAGCTTTTCAAACGTTTATAAATACATATCCAGATTCACCTAAATTAGAAGAGGCGAATAAGCATTATCAAGAAATACGATACAAGTTACAAAGAAAATATTTCGAAATTGCTAAAACGTATTATACTACTGCAGAATATGATAAGAGAAACTATAAAGCTGCAATACAAGCATTTGATAATTTACTTTCTGACTATTTAGGGTCTGAGTTTAAAGAAGAAGCTTTATATTACAGATTAAAAAGTGCTCATGATTTTGTTTTAAAAAGCACAGATAGAAGAAAAACGGAACGTATTAAAGATGCTGTTGAAGCTTACGAGAAGTTAAAGAGGAATTTTCCTGAAACAAAATATTTAGAAGATTCAGACAAAATGTTTGAAACCTTAAAAAAAGAAGAAGTAAGAGTTAATGCAATAATTGCTTCATTAAAAGCATCAGCAAAAAAGAATTCAATAAAGAAATAAAAAATTATGGATTATAAAGATACACAAGCTCCTTTAAGTACAATTACTTATAACAAAAACGAAATTGAAGCTCAAACAGAGAATATTTACGAAGCTATTTCACTTATTGCTAAGAGAGCAGTACAAATCAATTCTGATTTAAAGAAAGAATTAGTAGATAAACTAGATGAGTTTGCTACTTATAACGATAGTTTAGAAGAAGTTTTTGAAAATAAAGAACAAATTGAAGTTTCTAAATTTTACGAACGTTTACCTAAGCCAACTGCAATTGCTGTTGAAGAATGGTTAAACAACAAAGTATACTTTAGAACTCCAGACGCAGAATAATGTCTGTTTTAAGTGGTAAAAAGGTTCTTTTAGGAATTACAGCTGGAATTGCTGCTTATAAAACGGCTAGTTTAGTTCGTTTGTTTATAAAATTGGGCGCAGATGTTAAAGTTATTATGACACCTGCGTCTAAAGATTTTATAACACCTCTTACATTATCTACACTTTCTAAAAACCCTGTTCATTCTACTTTTTATGAAAAAGAAGTAGAAAATGAATTATGGAACAATCATGTAGATTTAGGTCTTTGGGCAGATTACTTTTTAATTGCTCCTGCTACTGCAAATACACTTTCTAAAATGTCTAATGGTACTTGCAACAATTTATTGTTAGCAACGTATTTATCTGCAAAATGTCCTGTATATTTTGCACCTGCAATGGATTTAGATATGTACATTCATCCATCAACTAAAGAAAGTTTACAAAAATTACAATCTTTTGGTAATATATTAATTCCTGCTGCTTCTGGTGAATTAGCAAGTGGTTTGGTTGGAGAAGGTAGAATGGCAGAACCAGAAGACATAGTTTCTTTTATAGAAAATGACGTGTTGTCTAAATTACCACTTCGTGGAAAAAAGGTTTTAATAACTGCGGGCCCAACATATGAAGCTATAGATCCTGTTCGTTTTATAGGAAATCACTCTTCAGGAAAAATGGGTTTTGCAATTGCAAAAGCTGCTGCTAATTTAGGAGCAGAAGTTATTTTAATATCAGGTCCTAGTCATCAGCAAATAAAGCATTCTTTTGTGAAAAGAATAGATGTAGTTTCTGCAAATGATATGTATAATGCTGCGCATACTTATTTTAAAGATGTAGATATTGCAATTTTGTCTGCTGCTGTTGCAGATTATAAACCAAAAAATATTGCAAATCAGAAAATAAAAAAGAAAGATTCTACGTTAGCTATGGAGTTAACGCCTACAAAAGATATTTTAGCATCTTTAGGGTTAATTAAAAAACATCAATTCTTAGTTGGTTTTGCATTGGAGACTAATAATGAAATTGAAAATGCAAAAAGCAAGATAACTCGTAAAAATTTAGATGTAATTGTTTTAAACTCTTTACAAGATAAAGGTGCTGGTTTTGCAACAAACACAAATAAAATTACTATTATTGATAAAGATTTTAATGAGAAACCATTTAAATTAAAATCAAAAGTAGAAGTTGCTAAAGATATTATCAACGAAATTATTTTAAAAATAAAGAAGTAAGATTATTAGAGATAAGAATTTTTTAAGTTTTTAAATCGCTATTTTCTTAATTTTAAAAGTCTAAATAAACAATTAACATGCGTAAACTTGTTCTCTTTTTTACTATACTTTTTACATCCATAACTATTAATTCTCAAGAGTTAAATTGTTTGGTAAATGTAAATTACGAGCAAGTAGCAGGTTCTAATAGACAAGTTTTTACAACTTTAGAAAAATCTTTAACAGAGTTTATTAATCAAACTAAATGGACTAACAAAGTTGTAAATACAGAAGAACGAGTTGATTGTGCAATGACTATTATAATAACAGCAAGAAATAATAATACATTTACTGCAACTTTGCAAGTACAATCTACAAGACCCGTTTTTGGATCTAGTTATGCAAGTCCTGTTTTAAATTTAAAGGACAATGATTTTTCTTTTAAATACAATGAGTTTGACCCTTTAATTTACAATAAAAACTCTTTTGATAGCAATTTAATTTCTACCATTGTTTTTTATGCATACACAATTTTAGGTGTAGACGCAGATACTTTTTCCAAATACGGCGGAGAAACAGAATTAAAAGAAGCACAAAATGTAATGTTACAAGCACAACAAAGTGGTTTGTCTTCATGGCAAAATGTAGTGGGTAAACAGAATCGTTATTTGTTAATAGATAATTTGTTATCACCTAAATTAAAAATTTACAGAAATGCTTTATACAACTATCACATTAAAGGTTTAGATAATTTTGCCAAAAACAAAGACTTTGCAAAACAGTCTATTGAAGATGCGGTTTTATCTTTAGAAGGCATCTATAATAAAACGGTTGGTAATTTCTTAATACGTACTTTTTTTGATGCAAAAGCAGATGAAGTTGTTAGTGTTTATTCTGATGGACCTAGAACTAGAAATGCACCACGTTTAACAACTACTTTAAGAAAAATATCTCCTAACAACAACGCTAAGTGGAGAAAGATTGAATAATCGTTTTCTTTATTTTTTATGAAATTATTTCACTAAATTTAATCTCTAAAATTTAGCAAAATTGTTAACCTCATTATCTATACATAACTACGCATTAATCAATCAATTATCTATTGATTTTTCTTCTGGTCTTTCTATTATTACAGGAGAAACAGGAGCAGGTAAATCGATACTTTTAGGAGCTTTAGGTTTAGTTCTAGGTAATAGAGCAGATTTATCGTCATTAAAAGACACTTCTAAAAAATGTATTGTAGAAGCCAAAGTTGCTGTTTCTAATTATAATTTAAGAGATTTTTTTGAAGAAGTAGATTTAGATTACGAAGACATTACTATTTTAAGAAGAGAAATTTTACCATCAGGTAAATCGCGTGCTTTTGTAAATGACACTCCTGTTAATTTATCAGTTTTAAATCAATTAAGATCTAAGTTGATTGATGTACATTCTCAACATCAAACGATGGAACTGTCTGATGTTAATTTTCAATTTTCAGTTTTAGATGCTTTAGCTAAAAACACCTCAAAAGTAGCTTCTTATAAAAGAGGTGTTCAGCAATTAAATGTGCTTAAGAAAGAGTTAGAAAATTTAGAGACAACGCAGAGAGAAGTTAATTTACAACACGATTATAACTTACATTTATTTAAAGAGTTAGAAGAAGCTAATTTACAATTAACTGAACAAGAAGAGCTAGAAAGTAAACTAGAAAAGTTAAATAATATAGAAGACATAAAGCTTAATTTATCTGAGGCTTTAGATATTTCTGCAAATGAACAATCGGGTATTCAAAACTTACTAAATACGTTAGAAAATAGGTTGTCTAAAATTGCGCCATTTTCTAAAGAATATCAAGAAATATCAGAAAGAATTACAAGTGTAAAAATAGAGATTGATGATATAATTGGCGAATTAGAAACCGCCAATGAAAATGTAGAATTTAACCCAAATGAAGCTGAAGAAATTAATGATAGATTACAATTGTTGTATAATTTACAGAAGAAACATTATGTAAATTCTAACGAAGAATTAGTAACTATTTTAGAAACTTTATCAGAAAAAGTGAGTCTGGTAGAAAATGCAGATGCTACTATCAATCAAAAGAAAAAAGAAATTGAAAGCGTTTCTGAAAAACTAGATAAAGTTGCTCTAAAAATATCAGATTCTAGAAAAAAAGTAATAAAAAACTTAAAAAGTGAATTAGAAGATTTGCTCTCAGAATTAGGTATGGAAAATGCTCGTTTTTCTATCAACATAAAACAAACACCAACTTATTATTCAAATGGAAAAGATGAATTAGAATTCCTTTTCTCTGCAAATAAAGGTGGTAATTTTGGCGAATTAAAGAAAGTAGCTT
This sequence comes from uncultured Polaribacter sp., assembly GCA_905480405.1. Classification (GTDB taxonomy): domain Bacteria; phylum Bacteroidota; class Bacteroidia; order Flavobacteriales; family Flavobacteriaceae; genus Polaribacter. Next base: position 60,844 of record CAJQQH010000041.1, read on the forward strand.
CTGGTGGAGAATTATCAAGAATAATGCTTGCTGTAAAAAAAGTATTATCAGAAAACATACAATTACCAACTATAATTTTTGATGAAATAGATACAGGTGTTTCTGGAGAAGTTTCCAATAAAATTGCTGCAATTATGCAACAAATGAGTAAGCATATGCAAGTAATTTCTATAACACATTTACCACAAGTTGCAGCCAAAGGTAATAACCATTACAAAGTATATAAAAAAGAAGTAAATAGTATTACAACTACAAATTTAAAATTACTTACTACCGAAGAAAGAATTGTAGAAATTGCAGAGATGTTAAGCGGAAAAGAGATATCTGAAACGGCAATAACACATGCAAAAGAGTTATTAAATTAAGATTATATTTGCAGCAACAAAACAAACAACTGAAAAACTAACATTAACAATTTATACGTATGTCATATAATTTATTAAAAGGAAAAAGAGGAATCATTTTTGGAGCTTTAAATGAGCAATCTATTGCTTGGAAAATAGCAGAAAGAGCACATGAAGAAGGCGCAACTTTTGTATTAACAAATGCACCAATTGCTTTAAGAATGGGTGAGTTAAATGCATTAGCAGAGAAAACGGGTTCTCAGGTTATTGGAGCAGATGCAACTTCTATGGAAGATTTAGAAAGTTTGGTAGAAAAATCTATGGAAATTTTAGGAGGTAAAATAGATTTCGTTTTACACTCTATTGGTATGTCTGTTAACGTACGTAAAGGAAAACATTATACAAATCCTAAATACGATTTTACAACTAAAGGTTGGGATATTTCTGCGGTTTCTTTTCATAAAGTAATGAATGTTTTATACAATAAGAAAGCCATGAGCGAATGGGGTTCTATTGTTGCTTTAACATATATGGCTGCTCAAAGAGTATTTCCAGATTACAACGATATGGCAGATAATAAAGCATATTTAGAAAGTATTGCTCGTAGTTTTGGGTATTTCTTTGGTAGAGATCATAAAGTTCGTGTAAATACAATTTCTCAATCGCCAACTCCAACAACTGCAGGAAGCGGAGTTAAAGGTTTTGATGGTTTTATAGAATACGCAGAAAAAATGAGCCCGTTAGGAAATGCAACTGCAGATGATTGTGCAGATTATACAATTACAATGTTCTCAGACCTAACAAAGAAAGTAACGTTACAAAACTTATTTCATGATGGAGGTTTCTCTAACATGGGTGTTAGTGATCCTGTAATGGACAAGTTTGTTGGTGAGGAATAATTTATTTAAAGCATAAATTCTTTAGGATGTCATTTTATATTGGCATCCTTTTTTTTTGCTATTTTTACTGTTGAATTTAATTTTTATAAATGGGATTTTTTAAGAAAGTTGACAAAGCATTAAAACAGTCAGAAGGATTTAATGTGATGGAAAGAACTGAAGTAGATGTTCAAATTGAAGAAAATATAAAAACTTTTGGAATCGATAAGTTTGCAACTTCTGATTATGCCGATTTATATTTAAGAGTAAATGAATTAGGAGGATTTTTAATTTTGGAAACAATTATTGTAAGTGCTACCAATTTGAAAAGTAAAAAAGGAAGTAAACTTACTTTTATTAAAGATAAAGAAGTTTTAAAATTAGAATCTGATGAAAATAAAATTGAATCTGATTTTTCTAGTCAAGTAAAAAAGTCTGTCACAAAAATTGATTATAATATTTCTGAAGATGAAGCTATTTCTTTTAAAGAGCAAATTTATAAGGAAGTTCATTTTGAAATCAATGAGAATAAAATTGTGTTTTCTGTTTTAACATCATAAGTATTGAATCTAAATTTCTCCATAATAATCCCAGTTTATAATCGTCCAAATGAAATTGACGAGTTGTTAGAAAGTCTTGTAAAACAAGATTTCTCTGATGATTTTGAAGTCTTAATTATTGAAGATGGTTCTACTCAAAAAAGCAATGTAATTGTTGAGAAATATGAATCAAATTTAAATTTAAAATACTTTTTT
>CAJQQH010000042.1 GCA_905480405.1 uncultured Polaribacter sp.
AGAAGTATAATAATCTACACTAAATGTAAAACGGTTATTTAAAAATCCAAAATCAATACCGTAATTAGTTTCGGTATTAGTTTGCCATGTTAAATCATCATTTTGTGCATTACTAGGAATTAGAAACCCAGTTCCTGATTCTGTTGGAGCAGGCTGTAAAAGACTTAATGAATTATAAGACGTTAGAAAAGATGCTGTACCTAAAGAACCTGTACTAAATCTTACTTTTAATTTACTTAACACATCATTATCAGCTAAAAACTCTTCGTTATGAACATTCCATCCTAAAGAAAGTGCAGGAAATGTTGCATATTGTTTGTTAGCTCCAAAACGAGAATCACCATCTCTTCTTACAGAAACTGAAGCTAAATATTTATCGTCATATGCATAGTTAATTCTACCAAAAACACTTTCTCTTACTCTAGTTTCGTCTCTTTCAGTAACAGTAATGTCTGCTGGATCAAATAAGTTAAAGTTAAGTATCGCTTCATCTGGCACATTAGCACCTGCTAAAGCTGTTCCTTTAAACGTAGTATTTTGGAACTCAACACCTGCTACAGCAGAAATATCATGCTTACCAATTACTTTTGCATAACTTAAAGTAGTCTCACTTATTACAGAAGCTACTTTTAAATCTGTTTGATTTCTATAAGTCTGAGCAGTTCTTGCTCTAGAATCAAACCCAATTAATCTATGGTTATATATTTGAGTATCTTTAAAGTCACCACCTAAAGCTGTTTTAACTTTTAATCCTTCTATAATATTGTATTCTAAATAAGAGTTAATATTACCGAAAAAAGTTTTCTCCCAAGCATCTGTATTATCAAGCTTAGCTGCAGGTCCTGCATCTCCAGATCCTCCAATACCATTATTTGCTCTACCATAATGCCAATCTTGAGCAGCCATACCTGGTTCTAATGCATAAATACTATTAGCTTCATAACCAGAACCTCTATAACCATCATCAAATGCAGTAAGTCCTAAAGCTTGTGCTTGAGCATCTAAACCTTGTACAAATGCAATTGATTCTGCTGTATGATAAATAGGTGTAACAGGAGTAGATCTTAATAAATCTCTCATGTCATGCCCTAAAATATCTCTTGTAGATGTAAATCCATTAAAACTGATTCCAGTCTTAAACTTATCTCCTAATTTTGCTTCAACATTTAAACGTGCATTTAGTCTCTCGTAACCTTGTGTAATAATTACACCTTCAGCATTTTGATACCCAACAGAAGCAAAAAACTTCACATCGTCAGAACCACCACTCATACTAAAATCATGACTAGAAGTAAAAGCATTTTGGAAAAGCCAATCTTCTGGACTTATAGCACCAGGAGAGTTTTCATAAGCACTTAATCTGTATTCTACAAATGCTGGATCAATTTGAGAAAGATCCCAATTTCCTGCAGCTATTTCAGATCTTGAATGAGCAGCCCATTCTGGACCAGACTTAAGTATATTTTCTCTATACTTACTTGCAATACTTGTGTAAGCATTATAACTAAATTTAGCTTTACCAGACTTACCTTTCTTAGTTGTTATTAAAATAACACCATTAGCACCTCTAGAACCATAAATAGCAGCAGATGCAGCATCTTTTAAAACTTCTAAACTTTGAATATCGTTTGAATTAACAGTCTCTAAACCTCCTGAAATAGGAAAACCATCAACTACAATTAACGGGTTAGATGCACCTGAAATAGATGACGCTGCTCTAATTTGAATTTTTGGCGCCGATCCTGGTGAACCATCTTGGTTTTGAATTAAAACCCCAGGTAATTTACCTGCTAAAGCTTCATCTACACGTGTAGCTTGTACTGCTGCTACATCGTCTCCACCAATTTTTGCGATAGAACCTGTAGAATGACTTTTTTTACGAGTACCATAACCTACAACTACAATCTCATCTAATACACTTGCATCTTCTACTAATGAGATGTTTAATGTTTTTTGATTAGAAATTGTTACTTTCTGAGTAGAATACCCTAAGTAAGAAAATTCTAAAATTTGACCTTTTTCAACTTGGATAGAAAAATTTCCATCAAAATCTGTTTCAGATCCTTTGTTTGTGTTCTGGATTAAAATAGTTACTCCAGGTAAAGGTGAGTTATCCCCTTTAGAATTTACTACACCTGTTAAAGTGTATGCATCTTGTGCATAATAGCAAACATTTACTAACATTACTAATAGTAATGTTATCTTAAATTTTAATTTCATAATATTAATTTATGGTTTTAAAAATGTAATTTGTTATTCATATTTTACAAATAACGTTCTCCCTATTTAACACAATCATTAAATTAACAATATCATCAAAAAATAATTACATTTTTAACAGATATTAATCAACTTAATTGATCATGTATTTTTTAATCTTCGTTATGAAGGTTGTTTTTTTTTAAAAGGATAGGCGTTAACCTATCCTCTTGCGTTTTAATTAATTCAAATTCAATATCATACGCTTTATATTTTTACCTTTAAAATTGGTTGTCCAAATTGGTTGTCCAAATTGGTATACCAAATTGGTTATCCAAATATATGTTTATTTTTCTAAGTGACAAATAAATCTTAATAAAAAGTTAATATTTTTACAAAATTCTTATAAAAGTGGTGATATAATTACATTAATTTAAAGGTAACTCCTTTAAAAACCTATAACTAAACAATTAATCGCTTTATAAATTATAATGAAATAAAAATAAGAAAAACTGTATTAAAACTTAAAATAAGGTTATAATCAAACATGATAAACACAATATTTAAATTGGTAAACCAACTTGGTAAACCAATTTAAGCTAAAAATCTTATAAGTTACGCTTTAATTACAAGCAAGTTTAACCCCTTAAATAATACTCACAAAGCTTGTGTAATTTCTTATTAAATAAGTTTTAAAAAATTTATTTACGGAGTATTATTTATGCTTTTTTTCCTGCTAGATTTTTGGGATTTAATTTTAAAGATTTCTCATAATTTAAAATTGCCAATTCTTTACTCCCTTTTATTAAATATGCTTCTCCTAAACTATTATAAGTATTCCATGAGTTTGGAAACTTTTCTACATTAAGTTTTAATATTTCAATAGCTTCTACAATCTTATTCATTCCTAAAAGGTGATATCCTAAATTATTAATCTCATCTTCGTTAATAGAATAATTATCTGTATCCTTAAATTTAACAAATTACTGAAAAGCAATATCAAACCCTTCTGTCATTGCTGTTTCCATTAAAAAATCTGCAAATGATTTTTTTAGTAAAACATACGCCCCATTATAAAGTATACTTCCAATTGATAAACCTATATTAATTAAATTTGTATTTTCCACATTAATTAATAAAACTATTAAATTATTCTGCTCTGGCATTCTATATATAACAAGTTTATAACCTGTATTGTACAAATATCAAATTTTAAAAAAAAAAAAAGAAAGTGTAAGTAGTTAAAAAGTAAAACGACTATTATCATGATAAGATTCTTCTTATCATTCTTTTTCATAGCAATTTTCCCACTTCTTAATAAGGAGTGGGTTTATTTTTTATAGTGATGTGGATTTTCTCTAATTCCTTTTTTAAATAATTTACGAATAGAGCTTCGTAAACCGTTATCAATTCTAAAAACAACATCTTTTATTTTTTGAGAGGGTCTACCTCTAAAAGTAGTTATATGAAAATCATCATTATTAGTTAATGATGTTTCTGAAAAATAGTAATTAGAGACACAACATCTTACCTTATCTACAACTACTTTATTTACAGAGTGCCAAGATTCTTGATGTGTTGCCATAACAACCAATCTATTAAAACGACTTTCTATAATAATTGGAGACTCCTTTAAACCCTTATTCCATAATTCTAAATTACCTCCATTTTCTAATTTCCAATCTGGAGTTACGTAAAACAACAAATTTAAAACACGCCATAACTGCCTATCTTTATCGTGGGAGTTATCTAAATGCGGACTTAAGTAATTATTTTTTGACATTAAAGACATACCTCCTGCATATAAATTATCATCTGGAAGAATGCTTTTTAAACCGCAGATTTCTGAAACTATCTTAACAACGTTTTTATCTTGAAAAGCATAAATAACTTCTTCTAAAAGCGGATTGTATTTATCCATTTGATAAGCAACATACTTATGCTCTCTAATATTCTTTCTTTGCTTGGTTTCTGATAATTGCGGAAAACTTTTATAAATAGCATTTACTAAATCTTCTGGCAGAAGATCATCAACATAAAAAAAACCTATTTCTTTTTTACTTTTGTAAAAAATGTCTTTTAGAGCTTCTTTTTCATTCGTTAATTTTTCAACGATTAATAATGCTATTTCTTTTCTGTTAATCATTTACAATTTTTCTTGACAAGAATTTAATGAAAGCAACAATATAAAAAATTGGTTTTAATAACAGCGAAGTTAAATCAGTTTTTAAATTAATCTCTTCTTTATATAAATTCCAATTACCAGACTTAGAAACACCATCTGAATTACACTTTGCAATTGTTGTTTTAATTATAAGACATTTTTTTTGCTGCTTGTATAATATAAGATTTAACCAATAATCTGATAATGTCTTATATTTTAAAGGATATTTAATGTTTAAAAAAAGTGAATTTCTATAAAATGTACCTTGATGATGTAAACCATTTCTAATCCACATAGTGTTTGACCATGAAGGATTTTTAGTCATTTTATTTTTACTATATATAAAAGGAGTAGTATAACCTTCATAAACTATGTTGCCTGCAATTAAATTTACGTCTTCTAGAGTTCGCTTATTAAAACAATCTTCTAAAACAAGTTTATTATAAAGTTCATCTCCAGCTCCTAAAAAATACAACCATTCCCCCTTAGAAAGCGATAT
>CAJQQH010000043.1 GCA_905480405.1 uncultured Polaribacter sp.
AAAATGGTCTGAAAAACAAGATAAAATTGAATATTAAAAAAAGCTCAAATTAATAATTTGAGCTTTTTTATTACAAAATAAATTGCATTAGCAATGCATAAATCTTATTTATTCTATTCTCTTTTCACTCATTTATCATTCTTAAAGAATGTACTATATTTATACAAATTAAATTCTATAGGTTTAATCTTAAATAAAAAAAATGAAAAAAATTAGCCGAATAATTATTCTGTTTATACTTGTAACAATTACGTTATATTTTATTGCAACATTGATTGTTCCTAAAATGTTAGATAAAAAATTTAACGTAGTAACAATCGCTTCTCCTTATCAAATTTCTAACGAAGCTTCTATAATATATAACTCATTAGAATTTATATCAGATCTACATAGTGATGCTTTGTTATGGGACAGAGACCTTTTGGTTAAGAACGATTACGGAATGGTTGATATTCCTAGAATGCTAAATTCTAACATAGCATTACAGGGTTTTACTATAGTTACAAAAGCACCAAAAAACATCAATTTTGATCATAATAAAGATGATTCAGATCAAATTACAATGCCTTATATTTTACAAGGACGTCCAATTCATTCTTGGTTTAATTTATTCGAAAGAGCAATTACACAATGTAAAGCCTTACATCAATTTGAAGAAAAATCTAAAGGAAAGTTTAGAATTATTAAATCATTATCTGGTTTTAATAAATACTTAAAAGATAGAAAAAACAATAAAGAAATTACTGCTGGTTTTCTTGGTATTGAAGGAATGCATGCTTTAAATGGTGAAATTGAAAATATTGATAAAATGTACGAAGCAGGTGTACGTATGATGGCTCCAGTACATTTTTTTGATAATAAATTAGGAGGTTCTGCTCACGGAGTTTCTAAGAAAGGTTTATCTGAATTTGGAAAAGAAGTTATCAAAAAAATGGAGCAAAAAAAAATGATAATAGACCTTGCTCATAGTTCTCCTAAAATGATTGATGATATTTTGTCAATTGTAAAAGTACCCGTTGTTACTTCACATACTGGTGTTAAAGGAACTTGTAATTCTCCTCGTAACCTTTCTGATGATCATTTAAAAAAAATTGCTAAATCTAAAGGCTTAATAGGAATAGGAATGTTTAAAGGAGCAACTTGTGATAATACAATTGCATCAACAGTTAAAGCTATAAAATATTGTATCGATTTAGTAGGAGCCGATTATGTTGCTCTTGGTTCTGATTTTGACGGTGCAACTGAAACCCATACAGATATTACAGGACTTCCGCTTTATGTTGAAGAAATGATTAAAAACTCTATTTCTAAAGAGCAAATAGAAAAAGTTATGGGTGGAAATGTAAAACGTTTTTTATTAAATAACTTAGAATAAATAAATTCATTTTTTATAAACAACAAAAAAATTAGCATTTTAAATACATTAGAATTAGTAGAAAAGTAAAATTATGTTTTTTAACTCATAATGATGAAGGAAAAGAATAAACAAATCAAGATTATTGGCTGTGGAGTATCTGGTTTAACTGTTGGAATTATGCTTTTAGAAAAAGGATACAATGTTGAAATAATAACAGAAAAAAATCCTTCTGAAACAACTTCTGCTAAAGCAGCAGCTATTTGGTTTCCCTATGAAGTAAACCCTAAAGAAAAAGCGAAAGAATGGAGTAAAATCTCATACAATAAGTTTAAAGAATTTTGTAACGATAAAACTACAGGCGTAACGATGGTTTCTTTAACAACTTTAATAAAAAAGGAAGAAGATGCTTGGTGGAAAGATGCAATTCCTGAAAATGAAATAAGAAAAGCTCGATTGGAAGAATTACCTAAGAAATATCCTTTAGGTTATAAAATAAATGTTCCGTTAGCCGAAACACCAATTTACTTAAAGTACTTGTTTAATAAATTTAACGAACTAAAGGGTTTAATATCAATAAATAGAATTACAAACATTAATCAATTACAATCAGAAAACAACATTATAATAAACTGTACTGGTATTGGCTCTAGAGAATTAGTACCCGACAAAGAATTATATCCTATTCTCGGACAAATAGTTAAAGCGTATAAACAAGAAAACATTAATTGTATTGCCACTGATTTTACATTTGGAAAAAACAACGATAAGTTAGCTTATGTAATTCCAAGAAAAGATTGTATAATTTTAGGAGGAACAGCTATAAAGAATAAAGAAGAACTAACACCAGATAATGAATTAACCAAAAGTATTTTATTTAGTTGTAAAGAAATTGAACCTAATTTATCAGAAATAAAAATTAAATCTGTTCTAGTTGGTTTAAGACCTGGTAGGTCAGAAATAAGGCTTGAAAGAGAAGGCAAAAACATAATTCATAATTACGGTCATGGAGGCGGTGGATATACTGTTTCCTGGGGATGTGCAACTGCTGTTTTAGAGCTTGTAAATCAAATTAATAAAGAATAAGAACGGTTTTAAAAAAACTAACTTTATAATTTTACTAATTCATGTTCTTTAACAGTAGGAAACAACTTTTCTGCTTCTGTTAAATCTAAAATCGTGTCTATTTCATACCAAGGTTTATCATCGAAATAAACAGCTTCTAAGGATATACTTTTTTCATCAATCATATTTGCAAAAACTGTTTCATAGTAGCAATTTAAGCTACCTTCAGAAATATATTGATTCAATTTTTTAGAAATTTTGCTCCAAGTTAATAAAGAAAAGCTATAAATGTTTACCGTTTTATAACGTGTATCTGAGTACACCTCTTTTGTACCTTCTTGAAAATGAGTAACTAAATTCTCGTTATTAACAGAAACTGTAGTTCCGTTAAGCCATTTTTGCATTTTTGCAACAGCCATTTTATCCGCAAATACCATTTTATCTAACAAAGAAGTTTCTAAAACTAAATCGCTCTCAAAAAGAACAAAGGGTGTCTTTATAATATTACGAGCCAACCAAAGTGAATAAATATTATTTGTAGTTGCATAAATAGGATTATGGACATATTCAATACTTAGACCATCTTTTTCAGTACCTAAAAAATCAATTATTGCTTCTTTTTTATAACCAGTAACAACTATAAGATGTTTAAAACCTTGCTCTTTTAAATTGGTAATAAGCCTATCTAGCATAGACGTTTCATTAACAAGTGTTAAACATTTTGGCGCATCTTTTGTTATTGGAAAAAGACGACTCCCCTTTCCTGCTGCAAGCAATAACGCTGTTGTAATACGATTATTTTTAAGATAACTTTTCGAAGTAATTGTCATGCAATATTAATTTAAGAAACGGCTAAAAAAAAACATAAAAGCGTTCTTAAAGGCTTTTATGCTGATTCAATTTAATTTTAAAATATTTTTCTTATACTATTTTGCAAACGTACCAAGATACTATGGAATTTACTATTAAAATTTAACAATTTAATATCGTAATTAAATTTTTACAAAAAGACATAAAAAAACCCTCTAATTATTGTTTTAACATCAACAATTAGAGGGATTTATATTATCCTAATTTCTTAGCATTCTTTACTTTTTGCTTTGTTAAAGCTATTTCTATTACTTCTTTCATTTCTGTAACATAATGAAAAGTTAAGCCTTTTAAATAGCTTTCTTTTATTTCTAAAATGTCTTTTTCATTTTCTTTACACAAGATAATTTCTTTAATGTTTGCTCTTTTAGCAGCTAATATTTTTTCTTTAATTCCGCCAACAGGTAACACTTTTCCACGCAAAGTAATCTCTCCTGTCATAGCTAACTTGTTTTTGATTTTACGTTGCGTAAAAGACGAAACTAAAGAAGTTAACATTGTAATACCAGCACTTGGACCATCTTTTGGTGTTGCCCCTTCTGGCACATGAATATGCACATTAAACTTTTCTAAAGTTTCTGGTTTAATACCAAACTCTTCAGCATTCGATTTTATGTATTGTAATGCAATTGTTGCAGATTCTTTCATAACTGTTCCTAAATTACCCGTTATAGAAAGTGTTCCTTTTCCTTTTGATAAAATAGATTCTATAAATAAAATATCGCCACCAACTTGTGTCCAAGCCAAACCAGTTACAACACCTGCAACATCATTGTTTTCGAATTTATCTCTGTTTCTAGGAGTTCCTAAAATATCTTCTACTTTTTCAGATGAAATTGCAACATCATATTCCTCTTCTAAAGCAATAGATTTTGCTGCAAAACGTACCACTTTTGCAATTTTCTTTTCTAAACCACGAACTCCAGATTCTCTTGTATATCCTTCAACAATTTGTTCTAACTGTTTTTTACCTAACTTTAAATGTTTAGTAGATAAACCGTGTTCTTTTAATTGTTTTGGTAATAAATGTCTTTTAGCTATTTCTATTTTCTCTTCAATAGTATAACCAGTTACATTTATAATCTCCATTCTATCACGCAAAGCCCAAGGAATTTGACCTAAGTTGTTGGCTGTAGCAATAAAAAGTACTTTAGATAAATCGTAACCAACTTCTAAATAATTATCATAAAACTCTTCATTTTGCTCAGGGTCTAACACCTCTAACATTGCAGAAGATGGATCTCCTTGATGACTCTGACCTAATTTATCAATCTCATCTAATACAAATACTGGGTTTGATGTTCCAGATTTTTTTAAATTCTGAATTAAACGCCCAGGCATTGCTCCAATATATGTTTTTCTATGCCCTCTAATTTCAGCTTCATCTCGTAAACCACCTAAAGACATACGTACATATTTACGACCTAAAGCTTCTGCCACAGATTTACCTAAAGAAGTTTTACCAACTCCTGGAGGGCCATATAAACAGATAATTGGCGATTTCATATCTCCTCTTAACTTTAAAACGGCTAAATGTTCTATAATTCTTTCCTTTACTTTTTCTAAACCAAAATGATCTCTATCTAATACCTTTGTTGCATGTTTTAAATCGAATTTATCTTCAGAATAGATTCCCCAAGGTAATTCTAACATCAACTCTAAATAACTTCTTTGAACACCATATTCTGCTGCTTGAGGGTTCATTCGTTTTAAACGACTTAACTCTTTAGTAAAAGTCTCCCCTACTTCTTTCTTCCATTTTTTAGTCTTCGCTTTTAAACGCATTTCCTCTAACTCTTGGTCATTAGAAACACCACCTAATTCTTCTTGAATGGTTTTTAATTGCTGGTTTAAATAATATTCTCTTTGCTGTTGATCTAAATCTTCACGCGTTTTAGACTGAATATCATTTTTTAATTGTAATTTCTGAAGCTCTTTATTTAAATGCTTTAATGTTAATAATGCACGTTCTTTTAGATTGTCTTTTTCTAAAATAACTTGTTTTTGCATTACACTTAAATCCATATTGGAAGCAATAAAATTTACCAAAAAGGAATTCGAATGAATATTTTTTATGGCAAATGAAGCTTCTGAAGGTAACATTGGGTTTTCTTTTATAACCTCTAAAGCTTGTTCTTTTATAGAATCTATAATAGCATCAAACTCTTTTTCATCTTCTACTTCTCTGTTCTCAATTACTTCTTTAACAGTTGCTTTTAAATAAGGCTCGTCTTGTATAATTTCATCTATTTCAAAACGCTTTTTTCCTTGAATTATAACTGTTGTATTCCCATCAGGCATTTTTAATACACGTAAAATTTGCGCTACAACACCTGTTGTATTAATATCTTTTAAACCAGGATCTTCTTCCTCTTCATTTCTTTGTGCAACAACCCCAATAATTTTATCGCCTTTATTAGCGTCTTTTATTAATTGAATTGATTTATCTCTACCTGCTGTAATTGGTATTACAACTCCAGGAAATAACACGGTATTTCTTAGCGGAAGAATTGGTAATGTTTCTGGTACGCTTTCTTTATTGATGATTTCTTCATCTTCTGGTGTCATTAACGGAATTAATTCAGAGTCTTCATTCATCATATTTTGTAACGACAAACTGTCTAACTTTAATATCTTTGTTTTGCTCATGTGCTGTATATCTGTCATTGTGACATTGATTTATTTTAACAAATAAAATCAATATCAATATTTTAACTTTAAAATTCTGATAATTAACTTATTAAATATAAAACCTTAATTATCCTTTATAATTAAAACAATTGTTGTGCCAAAGGATTTTTTAGTAAGTCTTATTAAACTTAAATACAATACATATATTGCAACAAAAAAATGAAACAAATAATTCTAATTGCCCTAATTTCTATTATTTTCTCTTGTAAATCTAACAAAACAAGTCTTGATCAAAATTCAATTTCAAAAAAGAAAAATATCATTGAAAGATATTAAAGAAAAAAAAGCAATTATTAGACCTAATAATAACAACTATTCAATTGCAGGTAATTTCTTATATCATTATTTAAATACGGATAGTAAGTTTAATAAAATAAAAGGAGATTATTATTCTTTAAAACACCCCAAAAACATAGAAGTTAACATGATTGTAAATTACTCTAAAAAATTTATGAATATAGAAAATTCTATCGTTGCTCAAATTTGGGTTATTACAAAAAATGAAACAGAACTTAAAAACCTTAAAATTAAAGTTTATTCAGAAAAAAACGGAATTCTAAATTTTCATTCCAATTTTAATAGAACCAGAAAAAATCCATATTGGGTTGAAAAAATTTTTACAAAAAAGCTTGATACTAATACAAACTTTATCAACCTAGTTTCCGATGATAAAATATATGTTGAAGTAAATGGATATAAATATACATTTGTAACTCCTAAAGTTAATTAACTAAATGTCTAAAATCAAAATTCAAACCATAACATATAAAGGATGGCAACATGCTATAGAAATTACAAATTTATATATTAAGATTATTATTGTTCCAGAAGTTGGACGAATATTATCATTTAGTTTTATAAACTCAGAAAATATCTTTTACGAGAACAAAACTTTAGAAGGTGTAAAATTTAATAACGGAACATATTTTATTAAAGAAGGAAAAATAGCAGCACCCGATATTGGTGGAAATAGGATTTTACCATGCTCTGAAGAATATTTTCATTTAATTTCTGGCTCTAGATATGTACCAGATCCTTTTATAAATGCTCATTCATATAAGTCTAAAATCTTAAATAATGGAGTTGTTTTAAAAAGCCCTATTAGTTCTTTATTAGGTATTGAAATTATAAGAACAATTACTATTGATAAGGAAGGTTGTAAAGTATATATAGCGCAAGAATTGATTAAAAAACAAGCTGCAAAGAATAACACGCTAGAAAAAATACCTTTAACATTATGGAGTTTATCAAAAATTAAAAACCCTAACAGCAGTTTTACTCAAATAGCAAGAAAAAGTATTTTTAAAGATGGGTATACAATTTCTAAATGGCCAGATGCTAAAAACTATGCAGAAGAAAACGCATCATTAGATAACAGTATTGTTACCTTAAAATCTTCTGAAAAACATTCTCAAAAAATAGGAACAGATTCTAGAAAATGGGTTGCTAGTGCATATAAAGATAATTTATTTGTAGAAAAATTTAGTTATGATGATGAAGCACCTTATCCTGACAATGGAACTTCGGTAACTATTTTTGGAAATCATTTATTTACAGAACTAGAATGCCTTAGTCCAGAAAAAACCTTATTAATAGGAGAAAAAATAACCTATAACTTAACTTGGTGTTTATTTAAAAGCGAAGAAAAATCAAATTTAAAAACAGTATTCGACCGTTTTTAAATTATTCATCTTCTAAAGGATTTATTATTCAATTCTATCCTTTATTTTTGCGCACATGAAAAACATTAAACAAACCACAAAAAAGTTACAGCGTAATGTTGCAGAAGCTATTCAGCAATTTTCTATGATTGAAGATGGTGATAAAATTATGGTTTGTTTATCAGGAGGAAAAGACAGCTACACATTATTAAATATGATGATGTATTTTAAAAAAGTTGCTCCTATTACTTTTGAAATTATTGCAGTTAATCTAGACCAAAAACAACCTGGTTTTCCAGAAGAAATCTTACCAGAATACCTTTCTAACCTAGGTGTAGATTTCAAAATAATAGAAAAAAACACCTATAAAGTTGTTATGGATAAAACTCCAGAAGGTAAAACTACTTGTAGCCTTTGCTCTCGTTTAAGAAGAGGAACTTTATATGAAGCTGCTAGAAATTTAGGCTGTAACAAGTTAGCTCTTGGCCATCATAGAAACGATATTATAGAAACCTTTTTATTAAACTTTTTCTTTGCAGGTAAACTAGAAACGATGCCTCCAAAATTTATAAATGATGCAGGAGATTTAATTATTTTAAGACCTTTAGCTTTATGTAAAGAGAGTGATATTGAAATCTATTCTAATGCATTAAACTTCCCTATTATACCATGTAACTTATGTGGTTCTCAAGAGAACTTACAACGTAAAAAAGTAAAAGAAATGATTACTAATTGGGAAATAGAAAGCCCAAACAGAAGCTCTGTAATGATGAATGCTTTACAAAATGTTTCTCCTTCTCACTTATTAGATCACTCTTTATATGATTTTACAGCACTAAAAAATAAAGTTTCAGAAAATGTTATCTCTTAATATTTCTGAGAATTTTACTTATAATTTGGTGATAAAGATTGGCTTAAAATAAAAAGTTTACTTTTATTTTTATATAAACTGTCACATTTTAAAAACAGTTTTGTCTTTATTATAGAATCGTTTTATTGGAAACTAACCAACCACATATAACCAACCTAATAGATCGCTGTAAAAAGTCGGATAAAAACGCACAGCTAGAACTATACAAAGCTTATTACAAAGCTATGTATAATACAGCACACAGAATTCTAAAAGATAGTTATGAAGCAGAAGATATTATGCAAGAAGCTTTTTTAACTGTTTTTACAAAATTAGACACCTATAAAGGTGAAGTAACTTTTGGTGCTTGGTTAAAACGAATTGTAATAAACAAGAGTTTAACACAATTAAAGAAAAACAATAGATACGAAGAAGTAAAAATGGAAATTGTACCTAGTAACGAAATAGAAGATGCTGTTGTTGATTATAGGGGATTAAACCCAAAAAGCGTTCTAAATACTTTACAAAGTTTAAAAGATAATTATAGAGTTGTGCTTACCTTAAATTTAATTGAAGGTTATGATTATGAAGAAATTGCACTAATATTAAATTATACAAACGAAAATGTGAGAACCACAGTTTCTAGAGCAAAGAAAAAATTAAAGCAAGCTTTACTTGCAGATAATATACAAGAACAAGCGTATGGAAGATAAATTACACGACTTTTTCTCTGAAAATAATTTCGATTTTCATGAACCTAATTCAGCACATATAGAGCGTTTTGAACGCAAATTAAATAAAACTGAAAAAAAAAGCGCATCCTCATGGAAATGGCTTTCTGTAGCAGCATCTGTAGTTTTAGTTTTAGGATTTTGGCTAGGTAGCTCACACCAAAAACAACAACTAGAATTAGCCGATATTTCTCCTAAAATGAAAGAAGTACAAAATTATTTTCTTTCTACAATTCATCAAGAATTAAAAACAGTAGAAAAAAATAGAAGTTTAGAAACAGAAACCATAATTGAAGAAGCTTTAGATCAATTAGAAGAACTGGAAGACAATTATAAGCTTTTTATAAATGAATTAAATTCTGAAGGTAATGCAAGAAAAATTATTAATTCTATGATTAGAAATTACCAACAACGTTTAGAAATTTTAGAAAATGTATTGCAACAAATTGATCAAATAAAAAACCCTAACACACTAAAAAATGAAATCTATATATAAAATTACTTTATTCTTTTTGCTTTTTCCTTTAATTACGACTGCTTATAATAATGACAAAAAGCATGAAAAAGTTAAAAGAATAAAAAAAGAATACAGCGTAAATGCAAATGCCAAATTATCTGTAGATAATAGATATGGTAATTTAAATATTACAACTTGGGATAAAAACAGTATTGAAATTGAAGTTACTATTACAGTTAAAGGTGATGATTTAGATAGCGTTAATGATAAATTAGAAAGTATAGATGTAGAGTTTGAAGCTTCTGAAAACTTAGTATATGCAAAAACTAGGTTTGACAAAGAGCAAAAAAGTTGGTCTTTTTGGAAAAGAAACAACAACTTAAATTTTAAAATTAACTACATAATTAAAATGCCAAAAACTAATTCTGTAGATTTAGATAATGATTATGGTAATATTACTTTAGGTGATTTATTAGGAAAGGCAAATATTAATTGTGATTATGGAAAAATTTCTGTTGGAGAATTGGCTGCAAATAACAATGATATTAATTTAGATTATTGTTCTTCGTCAACTATTGCTTATATGAAAAGTGGAGATATAAATGCAGATTATTCTAAAGTTACAATTGAAGAGTCAGAAGATATAAGAGTAAATATAGATTACACTACTTTAAAAATAGAAAAAGTTGGTAACATTAGTTTTAATGCTGATTATGGATCTATAAATATTGATGAAGCTACCAATGTTAAAGGTAACTCAGACTATGTTGGCTTACATTTTGGTACAATTAGAAAGAACTTAAAAATTGACACTGATTATGGAGCAATTTCTGTAAAAAGATTAGTAAAAGGTTTTGAAAGCGTGGACATAGAAGGCCAATATGCTGGCATTAGAATTGGTGTAGATGAAAATGCGGTTTTCAACTTTGAGTTAGACCTACAGTTTGCAAGTCTTAAAGGAGATAATAACAAAATGGAGTTCTTCAAAAAAATATCGAAGTCTACTAAAAAATATTACGAAGGTAAGTTTGGAAAAGGAAACTCGAACTCAAACATAAAAATTAGATCTCAATACGGAGGTGTAACAATCAAAGAAAATAACTAAAAAACTAACTTAAAAAATAAACCATGTTTAAAAAAATTATACTTACAACATTTATTTTAACTGTAAGCCTTTCTGTTAATGCACAAGATTGGTGGGGAAAAAGTAAAAAAATTAAAGGAAATGGTAATGTTGTTACCGTAAACAGAACTACATCTGATTATGATGGTGTTTCTGCAGGTGGTTCTTTTGATGTAATTCTTGTAAAAGGGGAAGAAGGAAAAATCATTATAGAAGGAGAAGAAAATATCATTCCGCATATAGAAACTGAAGTATCTGGTAGTATTCTAAAAATTAAATTTAGAAAAAACACTAATATTAGAACAACAAAAAGACTAACAGTAACTGTAACTTACGAAAGTATAGAAAGTGTTGCTCTTGGTGGATCTGGAAACATTACTTGTGAAAGCACAATAAAAAGTAACGACTTTACAGTTGCATTAGGTGGCTCTGGAAACATTACTTTATCAGTTGATACAGATGAATTAAGTTCTAAAATTGGTGGATCTGGAAACATAAATTTATCAGGAACAGCAAACGAATTAAGTTGTTCGATTGCAGGTTCTGGAAGCATAAAAGCGTATGACTTAAACACGAATACATTAAACGCTACAATTGCTGGTTCTGGAAATATTAGAACAACAGTAAAAACTAAAATTAAAGCAAAAGTAGTTGGATCTGGAAGTGTTTATTACAAAGGTAATCCAAGTCATGTAGATACTAAATCTGTAGGTTCTGGAGATGTAATTGACAAAAATTAAACAGCTTTTAAAAAATGATAAGTTTATTTCATAAAAAAACCCTAAAAATGAAAATTCATTTTTAGGGTTTTTTATTTAAAATTATAACTAATTTTAGTAATTTCTAAATTGTTTAGTTTCTTCGAAAACGTGTTCTAATATACGTTGTTCTACAGCATCGAAAACCATGTTTCTACGTTGCATAACAACTTCTGCAACCTCATAAACTTTGTTGGTTTTATATTCTGTAAATCCAGATGCTCCACCCCAACTAAAAGATGGCACAAAGTTTCTTGGAAATCCACTTCCATAAATATTTGCAGAAACGCCTACTACTGTTCCTGTGTTAAACATCGTATTAATTCCGCATTTAGAATGATCTCCCATCATTAAGCCACAAAACTGCAATCCTGTTTTAGCAAAACGACCAGTTTCATAATCCCATAATTTAACTTCTGCATAATTATTTTTTAAATTAGAGTTATTAGTATCGGCTCCTAAATTACACCATTCTCCTAAAACTGAATTTCCTAAAAAACCATCATGTCCTTTACTAGAATACCCCATTAAAACAGCATTATTAACCTCACCTCCTACTTTACAATAAGGTCCCAAAGTTGTAGCTCCGTAAATTTTTGCTCCTAATTTTAAAACTGAATTCTCACACATTGCTAGAGCACCTCTAACTACACAACCTTCCATTATTTCTGCATTCTTACCTATATAAATTGGTCCGTTAGTAGCGTTTAAAGTAGCAAAAGTTAATTTTGCACCTTCTTCTACAAAGATATTCTCTATATTAATACATTGAACTCCCTTAGGAATTGGCTCAGAAGTTCTGCCCTCTGTGATTAAATTAAAATCTTGCTGAATAGCTTGGTCATTTAATGAAAAAATATCCCAAGTATTTTTTATCTGAATTAATTCTTCTTCAAACTCAATTTGAGTATAATCATCAAAATTTACTTCTTCTTGAGAATCTGTAGTAAAAAAAGCAATTACATCTTCACCTTTAAAAATAGCTTCGTTTTTAGATAAGTTTTTAATTTTCTCAATCAAGTTTTCACTAGGGCAAAATGAAGCGTTAATTAAAATGTTTTCTTCTAACTCAACCATTGGATATTTTTCTTCTAAATATTCTTCGGTAACTGTTGTAGTTGTTAACCCTAAGTGCTTTTCCCATTTTTCTCTTATGGTTAAAATACCTATTCTAATATCTGCAACTGGTTTTGTATATGTAAAAGGTAATAACGATTGTCTAACATCGCCATCAAATAAGATATAGTTCATTTTTTTTAGTTTTTGAAGAAATACAAAAATACTTTTTTTACCGCATATAAAAAACCGATTGTAAAAAATACAATCGGTTAGTGCTATTTAAAATTAAAAATTTGTTTATTTTTTTATAAATTTCTGAGTACCTATTTTATCATCAGACAAAACTTTAAGAAGATAAATTCCAGTAGAAAGGTTGTTTACATTTACTTTATTATTAGATGTTGTAACTTTTTGTGTTAATGCTAATCTACCCACATAATCATAAAATTCTACAGTTGCATTATCTGAACCTGAAGGTAATTGAATCGTTAATTTATCTGAAGCAGGGTTAGGATACATTTCAAAATCTAAACGTTTAGCTTCTGCAATACCTAATACATTAAAACTAGATGAAGTAGTTGTAACTACCTGATCGCCTCCGGTACCAGAACCATTACCCGCAAGAGCTGCCACATAAAACTTTACGGCTCCAACATCTGTACTAGGTGCTTTCCAATTAAAATTCCATGATTTTTTAGAGTTACCTGTAGAAGTATGTGTTACATGCGTACCTCCGTTTTTTAATTGATTATTTGTACCATCAGCAGTAAAGGTTCCAATCTTAGAACCATCGCTAACTTTTTCTGCTGTAATTTGAAAACCATGTCTTGAGTTAGATGTACTAGAAACATCTACCTGTAAACCATAAGTTGTACCTAATTCATAACCAGTTGAAGGTACTTCTGTTTGTAATGCTACTGAAGCGTTAAAATTACCACCAGAATGACATTGAGTACACGTATTATTACTGTCTCCAGGAGAACCAGAATAACCACCATCCCTTCCTCCAGAAAGGGACATTAATACTAAAGCAGAAACTGGAATTAATAATAAAAATGATTTAAAAAAGTAGTTTTTTTTCATGTTAGTTGTTTTTTAATTTTATTTATTTTTTTAATTGCGTTCTCACAAAATTTAATGAATTATTAATTTCATAAAAATAATGATTTAGATTTTGAATTCTATTGTAAATAAAACAAAAACAATACTTTAATACAATAAAATAAAAATAAAAGGGAAAAAACACCTCTAAAAAAGGAATATTTTATGTTGAAAATCTACCTTTTAAAAATGATAACTAAAATAAAAAGAGTTGTATTTTTGATTTATGACAGAAATGAAAAAAAAATTTAAACATATTAAAGAATCACAGTTAACAATAACTGAATTAATGCTGCCTTCTAACTCTAATTTTAGTGGTAAAATTCATGGAGGCCACATTTTAAACTTAATGGATCAAATTGCATTTGCTTGCGCATCTAAACATTCTGGAAATTATTGCGTAACAGCTTCTGTAAATAAAGTTGATTTTTTAAACCCTATTGAAGTTGGTGAATTAGTTACCATGAAAGCTTCTATTAATTACACAGGAAGAACTTCTATGGTTGTTGGTTTGCGTGTAGAATCTGAAAATATTAGAACTGGTAAATCTAAACATTGTAACTCTTCTTATTTTACAATGGTTGCCAAAAGCGAAGATGGAAAAAGCACACCTATTCCTGGTCTTATTTTAACTTCTAAAGATGAAATTAGACGTTTTTCTAGAAGTATAAAAAGACAAGAAGAAGGTAGAAATAGAACTTCTAGATTTAGTAGTAAAGTTTTTAAAATTGAAGAATATTTACATTTATTTGAAACTAGCAATTCTAAAATTGATTTAAAAGAAAAGTAAATCTATTTCAACTATTATTTATTTTCCGTTTTAATTTATAAAAACGGAAAATTCAGCTTTTTTTTTATTGACAGAAAAAATGTTTTGTTTTTTTACTTATTTTATTGTAGATTAGCTAAGTAAGATTTAAATATTACTACTAAAATCATTCCCCTATGAGTAAAACTATCAATACTTCGAGTGTTAATTGGCTAGAAGATGCGTTAAAAGAGTATTCTTCAAAAAATGAATTTACATTAATAGACGACAAAAAAATTAAAATAAGAGAACGAGATTTAAAATCTGCTGTAAACCTTATTAAAGCTTCCAAAGCTAAAGGAGGCAAATCTACAAAGCAAATTACAAAAGCATTAATAAGTCTTGGTTTAAGTAGTGCTGGTATTTATGTAATAATATTAGCAATAGCAGATCCAGAACCTACAACTAAATTAAGTTTACTTTTAGTTGGTGGTATTATATTAGCTATTTCTGGTGGTTACGGAACTTTAAGAGCTTTAAGAATTAAATTTAGAGTTAAAAAGAAAAGTGAAACTGATGGCATTTTTCATGTAAAACCAATAGGTAATTATTAAATTTATTATAACATAATGAAACTTCTATTAAAACACCTTTTAAGGGTGTTTTAATTTTTTACATAAATATGTAATCGATATAAAAGTAATAAACCTTTACCCAACTTTTCTTAAATCTTCTTTTGCTAAAAAGTATTTAGAAATCTTTTTTGGAGGAGAAATTGTTTGCCAGGAACTATAATCAAACCAAAAAAGCTCTCTATTTATTGTTGTACACAATTCTTTATCAATATTATAAAAATGAATAGCAACACACATTTTTTGATTTGTAAACAATATATTTTTAAACTCTAACTCTATGGAAAAAGCTTGCGTAAACAACAAAGGTTTGTATTGAATAATTTGATCATTCTTTTTTTGCAAACCTACTTTTAAAGAATTCATTTTAAGCTTTGTATATCCTTTTACAAACAAAAAAGTTTCTAACAGTTTAGATGAATAATTTAAGTACGCAGCATTTTGCATAACCATAAAATCATTTACATCATTCCCTTTTACTGTATAATTTCGTTGAAACATTTGTTGAGTCTTTTTAATTAAATTTAAAATAAACTAATAAGCGATTATTGCTAAATAATAATTGAAAGCAGATTGTTAATTGGTTTGACCATGAATCAACAATGTAACAACCTGCTTTAGGTATTTCTTTTTTTTATCTTTCTATAAAATGGATGTTAAAAAGTTCTTGAGATGTTAAATCCTAGGTGAATATCACCACCAAAGAAATTACCAGTGGTTTCCGCAATAAAACTTTTCTCAATCATTGTTATTGCATTCGATAAAATTAATTGAAATACATGTCCTCCAGTTTCTATATCTACACCAAAAGCTAAAGAATTTCTTGCGTTAATAGACTTAGACTCATCAAAAGCATAATAATACTCACTATTTAAAGAAACCCTTTTACTTAGTTTTATACGACTACCAAAACCAATTGCAAAAATATCATGTGGATCTGCATCTATTTTTACAGTATTTCGATGTATGTAAGTAGGTGTAATTTGATATGAAAATGATTGACTTACTTTTCTTGCAACTAAAACTTGACCAACATAAGTTAAGCTTTCTGCAAAAGACCTTTTGTTATCAGGATCATAATCTTTAATTGTTTTTACCGCTAAACTTCCAAAAAGTGAAACAGCAAAAGGAAATGATTTATTTCCATTTTTCTGCTTTAACCAGCTATATTTTAAGAAACTATCATAAACCTTATCAAAACTACTTCTACCAAAACCTATAGTTAAGTTGTCGTTTAAACCATATTCAAGAGCAAAACGAATATTAGATTGATCTAAACCAAAAAGCTCATCAAAACCTAAGTTTACTCTTCCAAATCTATGAGAAATTACAAACTCTAATTCTTTTTCTTTTCTATTTTCTATTGAATGCCCGTTTAAAATTCTTGTCCCTTTAAAAGTAGATGTAACAATATCTTCTTTTTCAATTTGTGGAGTTTCAGTGTCCAAAACATCTAATAAATCGTCTTGAG
The DNA here is from genome assembly GCA_905480405.1 of uncultured Polaribacter sp. GTDB lineage: Bacteria > Bacteroidota > Bacteroidia > Flavobacteriales > Flavobacteriaceae > Polaribacter. The sequence continues at coordinate 16,572 of CAJQQH010000043.1, forward strand.
AAAATGAATATAAAGAGATTGAAAACAGTAAAATGGTTAGTAGTCTTTTTTTCATAATATTATTTCTTATATGGTGTATGATTAAATTTAAAACTTACTTTTATTTTTTTTGCAATGTTTTTTGCTACTACTGCAGGAATTTTAATATTAAAGTCGTCTACCTCAATTATAAAATTGCCTTCAACTAAAATATATTCTTTATTTCTAGTAAAATTCGCAACTATTGTTAGCTCCTTAGTAACCCCATGCATTGTTAAACTTCCTTTTACTTTTACATCTTTTGCTAGATTATCTATAGTATCAAAATTTAAAATATCTCCTTTAAAGGTTGCTTTAGGATATTTATCAGATTCTACATAGTTTTCATTAAAATGTTCTTGCATTAATGCTTTTTTAAACATAAATGATTTCATTAAAATAGAAATAGCCATTTTACCTGAACTTGCATCTATAATACTTAAAACCTGATTATTCTCTGCTGTAATATTTTCCATTGGCGCTTTAGAATAAAATGTAATTGCACCGTTTTTAGTTAAAAATCTTTCTTGACTTTTGGTTACCGATACAAATAGTATACAGCAAACTAGTGTTATAATATGTTTCATAATTAGTTAATTTTATTTATTAATAACTTCGCATTTAACAAGAATTACATCCATTAAATAGCCAGTACAAATTCCTTTTACTACTATATCTTGCCCTTTTTGTATTTCTTTTATTTTCTTAGTAGATTCAATTGACAAATGACATAATACACTTCCAAAATCATCGTTTGTTTCTAAAGAAATAATTCCTTTTTCATTTTCAATTTTAATATCAGAAACAGCTCCTTTTATTTTAATTATTTTCTCTAAATACTTTGTATTAGCCGTATTCTCATCCGAAGAAAAATCTTTTAAAATTTTATCTGCATTAGTAATAATATCTGCTGATTTTTCAAAAACATTAACATGTGGTTTATTGTACATTTTATAAGCAACAAAAGCTACAATTAAGCCCAAAATAAGAACAACTATGATTATTTTTTTCTTGTTCATAATAACCCGTTTTAATTATTTAAAGCACCATTGTCTACCCAACATTTAATTGCTGTAATTTCATCGTTAGATAAACTACCACCTTGTGGCATTCGTCTACTTTCTACTTCTGATAAAACAGAACTAGCATTAGAACTTACTCCATTATAAGAATCTAAATTTGGAAACTGTCCGCCACTAGAACTATGACATTGTGTGCAATTATTATCAATAATAGATTTAACATTTGATGAAAAAGTTATTGATTCGCATGGATCTACAGTTACAGGATCTTCTCCCTCCTCTTCTATTGGTTGTTCTACATTTGTTAAACAAGAAGTAAAAAGTAAACTTGCTAACATTATTAAATATAGATTTCTAAATTTTAAATTTCTAGTCATAATAGTGCGTTTTAAATTTCTTCTGTAAAGTAACTATAATTAAGAGATTTACAAAGCATTAACCTTTATGAAAGGGAAATAAAATTGGTTAAAAAGGAAAAAAAAGGGTTGAAAAGTAACCAACTTTAACAAAAGTAAAAGCTATAAGTTTAGCCACTGCTTAAATTCTGCAGCCTTATTTTTACTAATTATTATTTCGTCTGAAGTTTTAGATTGCAATAATATTTTTAATTGACTATTACCATATTTAATAATCTTATCAATTGCAGAAATACTAATAATAAACTGTCTATTTGCTCTAAAGAATAAAGTAGAATTTAAATGCGTAAACATATCATCTAAACTCATATTAGTTGTAGATTTTTTACCATCAAAACAAATAACATACGTAATTGTGTTTTCTGTATACACATACGCAATATCTTTAATAGCAATTGGCACTAACTCGTTTCTTATATATGTTAGAATCCTCTTTTTCTCACTTTCTAAAGGTTCTTCTGTAATAACCTTATCCAATGATGTTTCTGCAATTTTTTCTTTATAAGAAACCAAATCGGAATTTAGTTTAGATAAATTAACCACTTCTGAAGTTAATGTTGAATTTTTTAACTCTAATTGTTTTTCATAAGCACTACCAATAATACGTACAGCTACAAAAGACAAAACGATTACTAAAATACCCATGATAGAAAAAATCAAATAGAAATTACCTTTTAAAGCATCCATTTGGGCTGTAATTCCACTTATATTTACATTAGCAGCAACTATTAAATCCGTTTTTTTAATTGGTGAAATATGAATAATTTCTGATTGATCTGGATTACTTTTATCCATTAACAAATCGTACAAATCATCTGAATTATTTTTCTCTTTTAAAGAAGAAAGTAAGTTTTCATTAGAATTTACTTGCTGGCCAACTTTTGTTTTATCTGGATGGCAAACCTCTTTACCACTCCAATTAAAAATACTAATAAACCAAGTGTCTGTATCAGAATTCTCTATAATCTGCTGAATATTGGAAACAATTTTATCTTTTTTAATACCCGAAGAAACCTGAAAGTCAATTAGTTTTGCAACTTCATTTGCCTCTCGTTTACTAGATTCTACCTGGACTTCTATTAATTGATTAGCACTTACTTTTATAAAGTATTGGCATGCAACTAAAGCAATAATTAAAAAAATTGCTGCTATAGATAAAAATGTTAAAAAGTAAAGTTTGTCTTTTTTCATAAAAAATAGAAAGGCGAAATATACTACTATTCTTTGCTTTTAATCAATATTTTTTTCCTCTTTAAGCTTATTTATTCCTTTTCATATAGATTTATAGTTGTAAAAAAGTAAATTTTTATTTTCTTTGAGCAACAAATATGAAAAGGAAAAACAAACTATTTTTACTGATGCTTTCTCTATTGCTTTTAGTAAATGGATACTGTTATATTGTTCCAATGTTTAAAGTTTCGAATAAAAATCTAGAGAAAGAAGTTGCAGAACTTGTTTTAAACTCGCAAGATTTAATTAATTCATATATGCTAAATGAAGAAAAATCTGATAGTTTATATTCTGGAAAAATTATTGAAGTTACAGGTTTTATTAAAAAAATAACCTTTTTAAATAATAGAAACACCATAATATTAAATAGTAATAACGAATCTTTTGGAGTAATTTGCGATGTACATGCAAATGAAGTTGAAAAATTAAAAAAACTAAAGGAGCATCAAAAAATACGCGTTAAAGGAATTTGTAAAGGTTTTTTAAAAGACGTAATTTTACTAAATTGCTCAATTGACTTAATACCGAATGAATAAACTACTACCTCTCTTTTTTTTATTAATTTCTTTTGCAGATTTTAATGTAAATCAAAATCAATTTATTGCAAGACAAGGTCAAGTTTCTTTTTTTTCCTACACTTCTGTAGAGAACATTGAAGCTAAAAACAACCAAGTTTTAAGTATTTTAGACATAGAAAAGCAAGAAATTGCAATTAGTATGTTAATGCGTGCATTCGTTTTTAAAAAAGATTTAATGTACGAACATTTTAACGAAAGTTATATCGAGTCTGACATTTATCCTAAAGCAAATTTTATTGGAAAAATTATAGCTTTTGATGCATCAACAAAAGATACACAAACAAAAATTATTCGTGGAAAGCTTTCTATACATGGTATTACAAAAGAAATAGATATTAAAACTACCATAGAAAAAGTAGATGGCAATTACATACTATCTGGTAATTTTAATGTTTTAGTAAAAGATTTTGAAATTAAAATCCCACCAATCTTATCAAGTAATATTGCAAAAACCATTTCTATTCAATTTAGATTTCAATACCAACCCTATGAAGATTAAAGTAATATATCAACTGCTAACAATAGCTTTTATGGTTTTAAGCTCTTCTATAAACGCTCAAAATTTATTAGATAAATTAGAAAAAGAGTTTCCTAAAGAACCAGTTTATAAAATAGCTACTTTTAAAACAACAAGAATAGGTTTAGGGCATTCTATAGAAACAAGAAAAAAAGGAGCTCTAGAAATTTCTTTATATAATAGGTATTGGGATATTCCTAACTTTGAAGGACAGCGTTTTTTAGCTGATAAAGTAAGTACTCGTTATGGTTTAGATTATTCTTTTACAGACAATTTAACATTTGGCTTAGGGTATACTAATCATGATAAAGTTACTGATGGTTTTTTAAAATACAAGCTAATAAAACAACGTAAAAACACAAAAAAAGCACCAGTAAGCGTTACACTTGTACAAACGTTATCTCATAGAACTTTAGAAAACACTAACGCTGGTTTATATGATTCTTCAACTACATCAAATAATTATGCTTTTGCAAGTCAGGTTTTAGTAGCAAGGAAAATAAATTCTGAATTTTCTTTACAAATTACACCCACTTTTATTCACAGAAAAGGTAATCCTTTAACAGATGACCCTAACAACCAATTTGCCGTTGGTTTTGGTGGAAGACATAAAATTGGGGGACATGCTTCTATTGTCTCAGAATATTTTTACGTAGCTAACCCCTTAAAATCAATTGATACTTATAATGCTTTTATGGTAGGTGTAAATTGGGAACTAAGTCATCTATTATTACAATTTCACGTAACTAATGCTCGAAATTTTGTTGAAGATACGTTTATAACCCAAACAAAAAACAACTTTAATGCTAAAGACGGTAATTTCCACTTTGGTTTTAACGCTACTTTTGTATTGCACACAAAAAAGAAAAAATTATAATAATCTATTCATTTTAAAATTGTTTTTTTTTAAAACCTAATTAAATTTTATAATAAAGAATAACTATGTTTTAGCGATAAAAATTGCTCATTAACACTACAATATCGCAATAGATTATTAGATAGTTTTATACAACTTAATTATGCATTTTTACCTAAATTTGTCACAATAAGTTATAATTTATCACGAGTTTTAATTTTCAATTTAAAAGAGTTTATTCTCGTTTTTTAAACATCAATAATTATACTTCATGGAAAACAAATGAGTGTTTTACCAACTATAAAATTACCATTTTATGATTGTTTTAAACTAGATTAGAAGCTTTACAAAAAGGAAAATTAATGCACATAGTAATTGCAAAAAATAAACTTTCTTATAAATTTATTCCATTCAATTTTGGTTCAAATTTAATAGATTATACTTACCTAAAAGGAAACAAATTTTAATGTTATTTAAAACTATATCTTACCTAAAATTTTTACTAAAATCAACAAATCAACATGGAGTTCACTCTCCTTTTGTTTATGATTTTGTTACGAAAGGATTATACAAAAAAGAGAATAATTCAACCTCCTTAAACTCTTATTCTGAGTTTAAAAACTTAAGTAACAAAGAAAAAAAAGTAGTATCAAAAATAATATACTACTTTAAAATCAAAGAAATACAAGTTAAAAATACTTATTCAATTAAAGATTTAAGTAAAACTCACAAAACACTAATATACAGCAGTATAAACAACAAATACTTAGACAAAATAATCAACCATAAACTTAAATATTGCATCCTAATTAACGGTATTCATCAGAACAAAAAAGCAGAATTAAAATGGCTAGAAATTATCAAAAATAAAAATGCAACAGTAACAATTGATGTGTTTTATTTTGGTATTATTTTTTTTAGAAGCGAACAAGAAAAAGAACATTTTAATATTAGATCTTAATTAAAAAACCATATGAATTCAAACAACTACTTACGGTTAATATTTTGTTTAATTTATCTATCACTTTTATTACTAACAATAAATAAAGCCAAGAGAAAAAACCCTAATCTAAACACTAAAGAGTATCTACAAAATGAATCTTTATTTATACCAGGGTTTTTACTTTTTATCTACATGGTTGGGAGTGTTGTTTACAACATCATTTAAATAATTAGGATTTAACTTTGTAACTTTGCTACTTCACAAACTTTGAAACTCATAAGTATGAAAATATATACTAAAACTGGTGATAAAGGTACCACTGCTTTATTTGGTGGCACAAGAGTAAAAAAATACAATTTACGCATAGATAGTTACGGAACTGTAGATGAATTAAATTCATACATTGGTTTAATAAAAGATCAAGAAATTAGTGAAGAAATAAAAACTTCTCTTTTAAAAATTCAAAACGAGTTATTCACTTTAGGAGCCATGTTAGCAACTCCTCCTGAGAAAGAAACCTTAAAAAACGGAAAAGAAAGATTAAACATTCCTAAGGTAGAAGTAAACTCAATTCAATTTTTAGAAAATGAAATTGATAAAATGGATGCAGAACTTCCACAGATGACTCATTTCATACTTCCTGGAGGGCATCAAGCAGTGTCATTTTGTCACATAGCTAGGTGCGTATGCAGACGCGCAGAACGCTTAACTGTAGAACTTAATGATGAAGAAAGTATAAATGATGACATTTTAAAATACTTAAACAGACTTTCTGACTACCTTTTTGTGTTGGCACGAAAATTGTCTAAAGACTTAGCAGTAGAAGAAATCAAATGGATTCCTACAAAAAAACAATAAGTTCTTTTTTTTATCGATTAGAAGAAAAATTAAATTTCATGAACATTAACTTAAGTTACTGATTTTAAACTTATAATGAAATTTAATATTTACTTCACAATAAATTTCTTAAAAAAGACTTGCATAATTCAGCAAAAAAATTATTTTTGCACAAAATTAAACATTAAGAAATGTATTGGACATTAGAATTAGCATCATATTTAGCAGATGCACCTTGGCCAGCAACCAAAGACGAGTTAATAGATTACGCTATTAGAACTGGATCTCCTTTAGAAGTAGTAGAAAACCTACAAGATATAGAAGATGAAGGTGATTCGTACGACTCGATTGTTGAAATTTGGCCAGACTACCCTACCGAAGATGATTATCTTTGGAATGAGGATGAATACTAAATAATAACAATTAAATATAAAAAGTCTCTAAAGAGGCTTTTTTTTTGTTTTCTCCTAACCAAGAAAACTACTTTTTCAGGTTTTTAAAAACTTGATTTACAACGAAATAATACAGCTATTTTATAGCTGATAAAATCATATATATCATGAGTATTTTAAATTCAGTAATTAAACTTTTTGTAGGTGATAAACAGCAGAAAGATTTAAAAATTTTACAACCAATTGTACAAAACGTTAAAAAGTTTGAAGCAACAATTGCTAAACTTTCTAATGATGAATTAAGAGCTAAAACTATAGAATTTAAAGACCTAATAAAAGCCGCTACTAAAGAGCTAGATGATAAAGTTATCACGCTAGAGGAAGAAGCAAAAAATGCTGATATAGACAGACAAGAAGATATTTATGCAGAGATAGACACTTTAAAAGATGAAGCTTACAAAATTTCTGAAGCTAGTTTATTAAAAATAATGCCAGAGGCATTTGCTGTAATTAAAGAAACTGCAAAACGTTTTGTAGAAAATGAAGAAATAGAAGTTACTGCAACAGCTTTCGACAGAGAGTTATCTGGCGAAAACGAACATATTTCTTTAGAAAACGATAAAGCATTTTGGGCTAACTCATGGGACGCAGCTGGTAAACCCGTTACTTGGGACATGATTCATTATGATGTTCAATTAATTGGTGGTTCTGTTTTACACCAAGGTAAAATTGCTGAAATGATGACAGGAGAAGGAAAAACACTAGTTTCTACCTTACCCGTATACTTAAACGCATTAACCGGTAACGGTGTTCATGTTGTTACTGTAAATGATTACTTAGCCAAACGTGATAAAGCGTGGATGGCTCCTATTTTTGAGTTCCATGGTTTATCTACAGATTGCATCGATTATCATCAACCAAACTCAGACGAAAGAAGAAAAGCATACAATGCGGATATCACATACGGTACAAATAACGAATTCGGTTTTGATTATTTACGTGATAATATGGCTAGCTCTAAAGATGATTTAGTACAAAGAGCTCCAAACTATGCAATTATTGATGAGGTAGATTCTGTTTTAATTGATGATGCAAGAACACCCTTAATTATCTCTGGTCCTGTACCACAAGGAGACAGACACGAATTTACAGAACTAAAACCCTTAGTTGCTGATATCGTTTCTCTTCAAAAACAACATTTAGTGGGTGTTTTAGCAGAAGCTAAAAAATTAATTTCAGAAGGAAACACTAAAGACGGTGGTTTCTCTTTACTAAGAGTTTACAGAGGTTTACCTAAAAACAAAGCCTTAATTAAATTTTTATCGCAAGAAGGTAACAAACAAATTTTACAGAAAACAGAAAATTACTACATGGCAGACAACAACAAGTTGATGCCAGAAATAGATGAAGATTTATGGTTTGTTGTTGAAGAAAAAAACAATCAAATTGACTTAACCGATAAAGGAATAGCTCATTTATCAGAAAAAACTGATAATGATAGTTTCTTTGTTTTACCAGATATTGGAGTAAAAATTGGTCAAATTGATGTTTCTGATATTCCTGCTGAAGAAAAAGCTTCTCAAAAAGAAGAATTATATAAAGATTTTAGCATAAAAAGTGAACGCATACATACAATGAATCAACTTTTAAAAGCATATACTGTTTTTGAAAAAGATGTTGAGTATGTTGTTATGGAAAATAAAGTGATGATTGTTGATGAACAAACGGGTCGTATTATGGACGGTCGTCGTTATTCTGACGGATTACACCAAGCAATTGAAGCAAAAGAAAATTGTAAGATTGAAGATGCAACGCAAACTTTTGCTACAGTAACTTTACAAAACTACTTTAGAATGTACCGCAAACTGTCTGGTATGACAGGTACTGCAATAACTGAAGCTGGTGAGTTATGGGAAATTTATAAATTAGATGTTGTAGAAATACCTACAAACAAACCAATTCAAAGAGATGATAAAGAAGATTTAGTTTACAAAACTGCTCGTGAAAAATACAATGCAGTAATAGACGATATTGTAAAACTTGTAGAGCAAAAAAGACCTGTTTTAGTAGGTACAACTTCAGTTGAAATATCAGAATTATTAGGTAGAATGCTACAGATGCGTAAGATTCCTCATAATATATTAAATGCAAAACTACACAAACGTGAAGCAGATGTTGTTGCAGAGGCAGGAAAACCTGGTATTGTAACTATTGCAACAAATATGGCTGGTCGTGGTACCGATATTAAATTATCATCAGAAGTAAAAGATGCTGGTGGTTTAGCGATTATTGGTACAGAAAGACATGATTCTAGACGTGTAGATAGACAATTAAGAGGGCGTGCAGGAAGACAAGGTGATGTTGGGTCAACTCAATTTTACGTGGCTTTAGACGACAACTTAATGCGTTTATTTGGTTCTGACAGAATTGCGAAAATGATGGATAGAATGGGGTTAAAAGAAGGTGAAGTAATTCAGCATTCTATGATTACCAAATCTATTGAAAGAGCACAAAAGAAAGTAGAAGAAAATAACTTTGGTATTCGTAAACGTTTATTAGAGTATGATGATATTATGAACTCTCAGCGTGAGTTTGTTTACAAAAGAAGACGTAACGCTTTAGACGGAAAACGTTTACAAGTAGATATCGCAAACATGATTTATGACACTTGTGAATCTATCATCAACAGCAACAAACCAGCAAAAGATTTTCAGAATTTTGAATTTGAATTAATCAAGTTCTCTTCTATGACTTCTCCTTTTTCTGAACAAGAATTTGATAAATTATCAGAAAAAGAATTAGCAGATAAATTATACGACATTGTTACTGAACATTATAAAGCTAAAATTGAAAGAAATGCTGTTTTAGCGTTTCCAGTAATTAAAGATGTTTTTGAAAACGAAGGTGATAGATATGAAAGAATTGTAGTTCCTTTTACAGACGGTATTAAATCTTTACAAGTTGTTACCAACTTAAAGGAAGCTTATGAAAGTGATGGAAAGAGCTTAATTACAGATTTTGAAAAGAATATTACTTTAGCTATTATTGATGAAAACTGGAAAGATCATTTACGTAAAATGGATGAGCTAAAACAATCTGTTCAAAATGCATCTTACGAGCAAAAAGACCCTTTATTAATTTATAAATTCGAAGCTTTTGAGTTATTTAAGAAAACAGTTGACGAAATTAATAAAGAAGTACTTTCATTCTTATTTAAAGGAGAATTACCTGCACAAGATAGAAATCAAATATCTGAGGCTAGAAATGAGAAAAGAGAACGATTAAACACAAGTAAAGCAGATGTTCAGAATTCTACTGAACAAGCAATACAAAACTCTCGTCAAGACCAATCTGAACCAGTTGAAACAATTGTAAGAGATCAGCCAAAAATTGGTAGAAACGAACGCGTTACTATTAAAAATGTAATGAGTGGAGAAGAAAAAGAAGTTAAGTTTAAACAAGCTATTCCTTTAATAGAAAAAGGAGAATGGGTTTTAGTTAATTAAAAAATGAATAATATTTTTTTAGTCCCTTCTAAAAAGACTTTCATAATTACTATAATTACATGGGTTATTAGTATCTCTATATTAGTTTTAGCAAGTACTAATCTTCTCTCTGAATCTTTATTTCAAAGAAAACATTTAGTAGTTAATTGCTTAATTTTTAGCTCTATACTAAGCATTAGAATTGTTATAAGAAATTACCTGAAAAGCAGAAAATAAAGTAATAAAAAACCGTTTAGAACAAGTTCTAAACGGTTTTTTATTTATCAAATATATCAAAAAATCATCAACTCCAGAATTTCCTCTGTTTGTTTAATGCTGATTCCTCTTTTTTAAGGTTTTCTATTTCCTTTACAGACATAACCTTTAAAAAAGAAGGATGTTGTTCAATTGCAAATTCAATTTTAGTAATGATATCTGCTATTTCTTCATTTTCATAATCTATATCTAACGGCTCTTTTATAACCATAGATTGTAATACATTTCTTTTTTTAATACTTAAACCTTTTTTATCAAAAGAACGTCTAAAGCCATCAATAACAATTGGTACAACAACAGGCTTAAAAGTTTTAATAATATGAGCTGTTCCTCTTCTAATAGGCTTAAAAGGCGTAGTTGTTCCTTGCGGAAACGTAATAACCCAACCATCATCTATAGCTTTACCAATATTAGAAATATCAGAATTTTTAACTTGTCTTTTTACATCTTTACCAGCACTTCTCCAAGTTCTATCAATAGAAACTGAACCAGCATAAGCAAATATTTTAGGCAAAATACCAGATTTCATAGTCTCACCTGCAGCAACAAAATAGATATTTAATTTTGGATGCCAAATATATCCTACATTTTTAAGCGTATCATCTCTCCCTTTTAAAGCTGCATTAAAAACATGAAACATTGCAGCAACGTCTGCAAAGTAAGTTTGATGATTTGAAATAAATAAAACACCACTATCTGGTAAATTTCTTAAAATTTCTGAACCTTCAATCTGTAAACTATTAAATTTGCGATATCTACCGTGAGAAACTAGACCGAATATTCGTATAATTATCTTTTTTAAAAATAATATATGACCAAAAGGATTCCTTTTAAATAAAGACATTAATACTAATTTTTTTCTTGGTTTATGTAACAAAATTACAAAACAATTTAAGAACTTACTACTTTAGAAGTTCTTTAATTTCTGAAAGCATCATTCCTGTTGCACCCCAAACAATATGATTGTTAATTTTAAAACACGGAACATCTACTTTTTTCATGTAAGAAGTACTTAAACTTACAGATGTGATATTATTTTCATCTAACAAATCACTTACTAAAACCTCTATTTCAGAATCAACTTCATAATTTAAAATTAGCTTCGGTTTCTTTTCCATAAAACCTAAAAAAGGAGTTGCTAAAAAATTACTTGGCGGAATATAAACATCTGTTAACTCTCTAATAATTTCTATTGATGAAGAAAAAACACCTATCTCTTCTTCGGTTTCTCTTAAAGCAGTTTCTTGTAAATTTAAATCTGATTCTTCAATTTTTCCTCCTGGAAAACTTATTTGTGCAGAATGTGCTCCTTTATAACTTGCTCTCTTAGTTAATAAAAAACAGGTTTCATTTTCTTTATTAGGATAAAATAATGCTAAAACAGCAGCTTTTTTAGGATTATTTGCAGCTATTTTATCTTGATCATATTTTAACCGAAGTTTTGGAGCCATTTTAAATTGAGCCTCTAAACCTCCAAGTTTATCATTTTTAAAAGAGTCAATTCTATTTGTAAAGTCTTTAAAATCCATTTTGAATAGTTACTTTTAACAAACTTATCATTTTCTAGTACAAATAAATATTTTTTGGCAAGAATTTTGATTTATATGAAACAAATAAAATAATATGAATAAAAAATACAAGAAACTAATAGCTAGTATTATCTTGGATGTAATAGGTTTTTTTACAATTATTCCTTTAGATATTGTTTGGGCTCCTATTTCTGGTTATTTAATGACTAAAATGTACAAAGGAAATAAAGGTAAAATTGCAGGTATTGTGAGTTTCTTAGAAGAAATTATTCCTTTTGCAGATATAATTCCAACATTTACTATTATGTGGTTATACACATACGTATTCGATAAAGAAAAAAACTCTAAAGATGATGAAATAGTTATTGAAGCTTAGTTTTCGTCTTTAAACAAAAACCCCAAACCTAACCTGCCTAAAAACTTTTTTTCAAAAGCCCAGAAGAACTTAAACTGCCCAAATAACCAGCCTACAATTGGTAATGTAAGTTGATAAATTGGAAATATTAATAGTATTCTTAAAGGCCAATAAATCCAAGCAGAAATAGTTGCTGGGGATAGTCCTAAAAAACTAGTTATAGGTTTTGCTACCCAAGCAGCAAAAGAACCATTAATTGCAAAGACAATAAAGATTGCAACCACAGACCAATTATTATCTATATTCCAACGTTTTTTTAATTTTTCCATGGTAATTTTAAGCCTTTTTTGTTTTTCTAAACATTAAATACAATCCTATTAAAACTAAGGGAATACTTAAAATTTGACCAGTATTTAAAGAGTTTAACACCCAATCTTCTCTCCCTTCTACTTGTGCTTCTTTTAAAAACTCTATAAAAAACCTTAAAGACCACAAAACAGCCATAAATAAACCAAACAAGAATCCTTCTTGTTGTTTTTTCTCTGTTTTCCAATATAAATACCACATAACAAAAAATAGTGCTAGATAGCTAAAAGCTTCATATAATTGTGTCGGATGTCTTGCTGTTGTTTCTCCTGCAGCTTTAAAAATTACTCCAAAGTTTGAACCTGTTTCTTTTCCATAAATCTCAGAATTAAAAAAGTTTCCGGTTCTAATAAAGAAACCTGCCAAAGCAACCATAATTCCCAATCTATCTAAAATAAACAACCAAGACTTTTTTAAATGCTTCTTAGCATAAAAGTACATCGTTAAAATAATACCAATTGCAGCTCCATGACTTGCAAAACCGGTAAAACCTGTAAATTTCCATGTACCATTAACTTGCTTAAATGGTAGTATAATTTCTAATAAATGATTCTGATAATAATCCCAACTATAAAAGAATACATCTCCTAAACGCATACCAACTAGCATTGATATAAACGTATACATAAATAATGTATCTAATTTTTCGACAGGAATTTCGTCTTTAATATAAATTTTCTTCATTAAATGTAACCCTAACAAAAAGGCAGCTACAAACATTAAACTATACCAACGAACTACAAAAAAACCTAAATCAATACCTAATGAAGGATCCCAATCTACTGATAAAAAACTCATATTTCTTTCTTAAAAAATTAAAAGATTAAATTATTAAAAAACTCTTTTTTGAAGCTTTTAATTCTTCAACTTTAAATATTATTACTCTTTTTTTTCCGGAACAGGATCATAACCCGTTCCTCCCCAAGGATGGCAACTAAATATTCTTTTAATTGCTAACCAGCCTCCAGTAAACAAACCATGCTTTTGTAAAGCCTCAACAGTGTAATGAGAACAGGTTGGAGAATACCTACAAGTAGCTGGCGTATATGGTGAAATTGCTGTTTGATAAAAACGAACAAGCAATATAAATGGATATGATAGTATTTTTTTCAAATTATTTTATTGAAAAACTAGTACCATCCTTACCATCTTTTAACTGAATTCCTAACGCAATTAGTTCATCTCTTATTTGATCTGACAAAGCCCAGTCTTTATTTTCTCTTGCTTCTTTTCTTAACTTAATCAACAACTCTACTACTCCATTTATTTTTTCTGAATTGTCTTGAGAGTTTTCATTCATCAACCCTAAAACATCAAAAACAAATCCATTTAAAGTAGATTTAAGCTCTGTTAAATCTTCTGTTGTTAAACTTGCTTTTTGTTCTTTAATTTGATTGATAACTTTAACTGCTTCAAACAAATGAGATATTAAAATAGGTGTATTTAAATCATCGTTCATAGCAGCATAACAAGATTTTTTCCAATCTTTAACATCAAAAGTAGATGTTTTGCTAGCTTCAATTTTTTCTAAAAAGTTTACAGCTTCCATTAATTTAGCATGCCCTTTTTCTGAAGCTTCTAAGGCATCACCAGAAAAATCTAAAATACTTCTATAATTTGCTTGCATGTTAAAGAAACGAACTACACTTGCAGAAAAAGGTTTTGGTAAAATATTATTTTCTCCGGATAAAATTTCATTTGGTAAAATAAAGTTTCCTGTAGATTTTGCCATTCTCTGACCATTTAAAGAAAGCATATTAGTATGCATCCAATAATTTACAGGTTTTACACCACTACATGTTTTAGATTGTGCTATTTCACATTCGTGATGTGGAAATTTTAAATCCATACCGCCACCATGAATATCAAAACTTTCTCCTAAATATTTAGTACTCATAACAGAACATTCTAAATGCCAACCAGGAAAACCATCACTCCAAGGAGATGGCCAACGCATAATATGCTTTTCATCAGCTTTTTTCCAAAGTGCAAAGTCTTGCGGATTTTTCTTATCCGATTGCCCATCTAAAGTTCTTGTGTTACTTAATAAATCTTCTACTTTTCGGCCCGAAAGAATCCCGTAATTTTCATTTTTATTATACTCATGTACATCAAAATAAACAGATCCATTTACTTCATAAGCAAAACCTTTATCCATGATTTCCTTAATCATTTCTATCTGCTCAACAATATGACCAGTTGCAGTTGGCTCTATACTTGGTGGTAAAAAATTGTAGTTTTTTAAAACATCATGAAAATCTACAGTATAACGCTGCACTACTTCCATAGGTTCAATTTGTTCTAAACGTGCTTTTCTAGCAATTTTATCTTCACCTTCATCTGCATCGTTTTCTAAATGACCTGCATCGGTAATATTACGCACATAACGTACTTTATAACCTAGATGTAGTAAATATCTATATACAACATCAAAAAACATAAAAGTTCTTACGTTCCCTAAATGTGCGTTACTATAAACCGTTGGTCCGCAAACGTACATACCTACGTATCCGTCTGTTATGGGTTTAAAATCCTCTTTTGTTTTACTTAGAGAATTGTATATTTTAAGTTGATTTTCTTTGTAGAGTTCCATTAAATAAGTGACAATTTACAATCGATAAATATAGGCACTTTCAAATGAATGACGAAATGGAATTTGTTAGAAGTTTGGTAAATTTAAAAGTAGTTTTACGATCTATAAGTTTTCTTTAATAATTTTTAGTTTACTATGTTTTCCTTCGATATTAATTGTATTATTATTATTTGATGCATTAATAAAACCATTAAATATTGTAGCCTTCTTGTTATTTATATGTTTATTAGAAACCTCAAGACTTGTAGCCGAAAAATTAAGTTTACTTTTTAAGTTAGATACATTTAATTCAGCTTCAGAATTATCTAGCATCAAAGTAAAAGTTTGGTAGTTAGAAATTACATTCTGAATAATCAACTCACCAAATCTATCAGATATCTCTACATTTTGATTTACCTTAACAATATTTACTCCAGAAGAATTATTAGACAATTTAGTATTTGTAATCGATGCTATTTTAGCATCGATTACATTATTTAAAAATAAATTACTTTTACTTAGATTATTAATTGAAACCGGAGAATAATTAATAGTTAACTTACCTCCATTTAAACTGTTTGCATTAAAAGTTCCATAATTAACATTACCAGATGCCACTGTATTTGGTAACTTAACCTTACAATGACGTGTATTTAAGTCGAATGTTGCATTACTTGGGACTTTGATTTCTAATCTCTTTTTAATTTTAACTTTCTTACCATCAATTATTAAATTGTTAGAATCTGAAGAAAAACTTAACTTTAATTTATGTAGTTCTTCTTTCGCTTTTAAAAGTTCTTCTCTAATTTTTTCTTTATCAACTTTCTTTATTTCTAATTTAGCTTTCAATAATTCTTTTTTCATTTGTTTTTTAGACTCAGCAAACTCTTTTTTCATTTTTGCTTTATCAATAGTCATTCTTTTTTTTAATTCTTTATATTTTTTAGTTTTCTTAAATGCTTCCCAATCCTTTTTAGAATTAATATTCACATTCGTATCTCCATCATTCCATTGAAATGAGTAATTACCATCTTTTCCAACTATTTCATCTAAATCATCCATCCCTTCTAAAATACCATTTAAATCAAAATCGAAATCAAAATTCATTTCTGGTAAAACAATTGCATCAATAGTTGGAAAAATAATAGAATCTAGTTCTGGTATTTGAATATCCATATTATTAAAAACTAAAAAATCATTTTTAAATAGAGATGAACTATTTCCTTTAGAAGTTATTTGTACTTTATTCTTATTTCCTAAAGCTTCAAAATTCCAGTTTTTAAAATACTTTTCAGCTTCTTCCTTAGAAACTCCCTCAACTTCTATAAAAGCCGTTATTGCTACTTCATTTTTATTCCAAGTTGTAACATTAATATCTGTATTAGATGCATTAATAGCAACTTCTACATTTTTATTTACTTTAAAATTTTCTGTATATTTTTTATCAAATTTTTGTCCATACGTTGTACCTAAAATACAGATGGCAAAAATTGAGAAAATAGATTTATATAATTTGAGTTTCATTTTGTTTTGTTTTTAAATTTTTAAGTTCTTTTAACTGTTTTTTCAACCGTTGCAACAGTTGTAAACGTAATTGTAAATTACGTATCAATGCATCTATAGTAACATCATTAACTCCATTTGTATTGAGCTCTTTTGTTAATGATTTATATTCTTTTGTTAATTCGGCAATCTTTAATAAATAACCATCTACAATATCTTTGTGTTTATCAGATAAATCTAATTCACTAATTTCTAGATTAATACTATTTGTATAATAAGTTTCTATGGTATTAAATTCTGGTGATATATTTCCTAAAGTTATCTCTTTGCTCTTTTTTATTGACGGAACTTCGCCTAATATTTTTGAAGGATAAAATTTAATACCTAAACTAACTAACAACAATATTGATGCTGCAATAGACAGCCATTTAAAATTTTTCTTTTGAGATTTTTGTTGATGTAACTCTGACTGTAATAATGCTTCAAACTTAGTTGCATGATTTGTAGATAATTCAACATTTTTATCTTTGTATTCTTTTAATTTCTCTCTAATATCCTTCTGCATAACTCGTGTTTTTTAACCGTTCTTTCAATACTTTTTTACCTCTTAACAAATGTGTTCGAGATGTATTTGTGGTAATATTCAAAATTTCTGATATTTCTTGATGATCATACCCTTCTAACAAATACATTGTTAACACCAACCTATACTTTTCTTTTAATTTATTTATTTCTTCTAAAATTAAATCGACTGAAGTATCACTTTCAACTTTCCATTCATCTTCTTCTGTATTTGCAATTACTTCTTCATTTATAGAAACCAATTCTAATTTATTTTTCTTTAATTGATCTATACTTTGGTTAATAACAATTCTTTTTAACCAAGCTCCAAAAGCAACTTCATTTTTATAATTTTTAATATTTTTAAACGCTTTAATAAAAGCATCTTGCATAACATCCTCTGCTATAAAGGTATCTTTAACATACCTAAATGCGACTAAAAACATAGCTTTACAATACAAATTATACAATTGCATTTGTGCTTTTGCATTGTTGTTTTTGCATTGATCAATGATAGGTTGATGTAGTTGTTTGGTTGATTTCATTGAAACTTTCTTACTCTAAAGACGATACATTTTTTGCTGTGTTGCAAAATTTATAAATTAATTATCTTTAAATTTACATATTAACTTTTACAATGGATAAAAAATCGTCTGCATTACATGAAAAAGAAGGAGTCTCTAAACCAGAAACAACCAACAAAACTAGTGCAGAAAAAATAAAATTTAATAGAGCTAAACAAAATTCTGTCAACGATTTTGTTACAAATATATTAGATGGTAATATTACTTTTTTAAGTAGAGCAATTACATTAGTTGAAAGCACAAATGTAAAACATCAGCAAAAAGCAAATGAAATCTTAGATCGCTGCTTACCCTATGCTAATAATTCTGTAAGAATTGGTATTACAGGAGTTCCTGGTGTTGGGAAAAGTACATTTATAGAATCTTTTGGAAAACACCTAACTTCTAAAGGTAAAAAAGTTGCTGTCTTAGCTGTTGACCCAAGTAGCTCTATAAACAAAGGTTCTATTTTAGGTGATAAAACTAGAATGGAAGAATTAGTTACTGATAAAAATGCTTTTATTAGAC
Organism: uncultured Polaribacter sp.; assembly: GCA_905480405.1. GTDB lineage: Bacteria > Bacteroidota > Bacteroidia > Flavobacteriales > Flavobacteriaceae > Polaribacter. Next base: position 35,119 of record CAJQQH010000043.1, read on the forward strand.
CTTCCCCTTCAGGTACTTCTTTAGGTGGTGTTGCGCAAAAAACACGTGAATCTATTATACTTTGTGAAGCAGCAGGTTTTGAGGTTATTATAATTGAAACTGTTGGTGTTGGTCAATCTGAAACTGTTGTACACTCTATGGTAGATTTCTTTTTGTTATTAAAACTTGCTGGAGCTGGTGATGAATTGCAAGGTATTAAACGAGGAATTATAGAAATGGCAGATGCAATAGTAATTAACAAAGCTGATGGTGATAACGAGAAAAATGCTAAAATTGCCAAAGTTGAATTTAACAGAGCCTTACATTTATACCCTTTAAAAGAAAGTAAATGGCAACCAAAAGTTTTAACTGCAAGTGCTTTGCTTAATTTAGGAATTGAGAAAATTGATACAATGATTTCTGAATACATTTCTCTAACCAAAGGAAACAAATACTTCAACAACAAAAGAAACGAACAAAATAAATATTGGCTTTTATCAACTATAGAACAACAATTAAAAGACAACTTTTACAACAATCCAAAAGTTAAAAACTCTTTAACCAAAGAAATTACAAATTTAGAAAACGGAAAAACAACTCCTTTTAATGCTGCTAAACGTTTGTTAGACTTGTAATTTAACTTATTTTTAAACTTATAATAATGTATATTTAATAAAAATGCCTGTTACAATAAAGCAACAGACATTTCATCCAACTAAAACTAACTAAACTATTTTTCCAATTTCTTTTTCATAATATTTTAGAAATTATAAGTTATTGTTGCTTTCGCAAAAAATGGTGTTCCAGGTGTAAAATGTATTTCTTCAACTGAATTTACTTCATTTTGTAATCTACTTTCCGTTGCAAATTGAGTTTCGTTCCAAGCAACATCAAATAAGTTTTCTACAGAAACTCCAAAAGTGATGTCTTCCATTTTATAATTAATATTTAAATCACTTACAAAATAACCTTTTGCAGTTATCGAATTATCTTCGTTTGCAGCTCTATCTGCTAAATACCTGTATCTAAACCCACCTGAAAAATTTCCTAAACCAGTAAAAGTTAAACCACCAGACATTGTAAAATTTGGTGCTAATGGAATATAATCTTCACCAGAAACCGCTTCTAAACTTCTTGCTTTTGTAATTGTAGCATCTGTATCAAAATATATGTGATCTGTAATTTGATAACGAGCCCCAAAATCAAATCCAAAACGTTCAGATTTTCCTGAAGGTTCTACAACACCTGCATCACCAACATACACAAATTCTTCTTCAGAAAGCAAATACCAAACAGCAGTATTTAATACTAAATTTTTAGCTGGTTTCCAGATATTTCCAAAATCTAAACCATAAGCTCTTGGTAAAACTTTATCAGCATTTTGTTGTAAAACAACTCTTGCATCATTAGAATGAAACCCAATTCCAGATTTTAAAAACCATTGTAAATTATCATTTTGAGAATATAAAAAATTTAACTTCGGATTTACAATTGCTTTTGTTTTACTCAATGTTTTGTAAGCTGTACTTACATTATCATTATATAAAAATTTAAAATAATCTAAACGAATTGCTGGTGAAATTTTAAATTTACCAATCTCAAATTCAGAATTAAAAAAAGCATACATATTTGTTTGTTGTACATCTCCAAACTGAATTCTATTTAACAACTCTCTCCTATTTTTTGTATGAGACAATTCGTTATCTTTTATATTATCAAAACGTAATCCTACACCTTTTGTAAACTTAGCTTCAACATTACCATACTCTTTATCTGTGATAATTTTTACATTCATACCATAGATATTTCTATCTTCAAATTGCTTAATTTGGTCACCATTTATAGCATCCTCTAAGAAAAAGGTAAAATTAGAATACAACTCAAAATCATATTTAGAATAAAAAGTGTTTGCTATAAAAACAGCATCATTTTCAAGTGTTTTTTGTAATTTAATATTAATATTAGATCTAGAAGTAAATCCTCCTTCTGTATCATCTATTGCTCCAAATCGTGTTAAATTTCCATTAGCAACTTCCCTTTCCGGAATTTGACCAGAAGCATCCCAACTACTTGTAAAATGAGATGCAGAAATAGTTAACTTATCTTTTCCGTTTAAAAAGGTATTGTATTTTGCAAATAAATTTAATCTATTAAAATTCTGAGGCGACTCAAAAGGACCATCTGTTTCTATATATTCTATAGCAACATAAGCATCGTCTTTTTTAGAATTTTCTAATAAATTAAACAGACCAACTGTTCTTAGTGAGTTAAAATCTCCATAACCAATAGAAACAAGATTCTTATTAATAGCTGTTTTCGTAGAAAAATTCACATAACCTGCTGTGTTAAAATCACCTTGATTAGCATAATAAGGTCCTTTACCAAAATCGATATTTTTAATGGTTTCCGGAATTACAAAATGTAAATCTGAATAGCCTTGACCATGTGCATGAGAAACCATATTAATTGGCATTCCATCTACAGAAAGCGTAATATCTGTTCCGTGATCTATATCAAAACCTCTTAAAAAAATTTGTTCTGCTTTTCCTCCTCCAGCATGTTGTCCTATAAACAAACCTGGTACTTTTCTTAAAATTTCTTGAGAATTATTAACCGGATTTAAATCTAAATCTACTCTAGCAATAGTCTGTAAAGCATTAATTTCTTTACGTAAAACCAATTCTTCTAATTGAAAAACTTTTGTTTTTAAAGTGATTGTTATCCCATTTTGTAAATGCTGTTGCGTAACTTTTATAATTTTCTTTTCAAAACCTAAAATACTTACTTGTATTGTATTATTTACTGCTGTTTTTTCTATTATAAACCCACCGTTTTCATTGGTATGCGTATGTGTATTTGATGCTTTATTTACAACATACACATTTTCTAAAGGGTCATTAAACTGGTCTATTATTCTTCCTTTTAAATCTTGAGAAAATCCTTTAATACAAAATGCAAAAACAAGAAAAAATATGATTTTATGATTCATTTTATTATTTTTTTTGCAAATTTATATATTTTTGATTTCCTTTTCTGTTAAAGGACCTAATTCATATATAGCATTTAACAATTCTTTCTTTATTTCTTTTGCTTTAATAGTATTTCCATTCGCTTTTAAAATATTTGCGGAATGAAATAAAGCTTCTGGTTCAAAAGTTTTACCAATTACATGGTTTTTAGAAATTTCAAGAGCTTTTGTTGTTTTACCATTTTTATAATAAGCCCATGCTAATAAATCATAAGATTGTACTGTTGGTCTTGCTTTTACTTCTTCTTTAGCAATTTCTAATGCTTTTTGTTTTTGTAAGTTATCATCAGCAAATAATAAAACGTTGTATTTTGCATACATTGCTCCGTATTTGTGGTTTGCAACTTTAATTAAATATTTTTTAGTTTGATTTTCTTTTTCTGCAATATTCCCCACGTATTCTGCTATTTCTGCTCTCAATAAATGATAATCTGGAGCTGAATTTTCAGAAACTACCGTTTCTAAAATTCTTAAAGCTTCATTAGGATTACGTTCATAAGAATAAACGATCCAAGCAATTCCTTTTTTTGCATAACTATTATTCGGATTTATTTTTAAAGCATTTAAATAAGCTTTGTAAGAATCTTTAATTCTGCCTGCATGACCATAATAATCTGCTAAATTTGTATAATTCCATTGGATTAAATTTTGGTTTTTAGAAAATTTTGCAATTTTTAAAGCTTCCTCTAAATATTTAATAGCATTGTCTAAATTACCTATATGATCGTTGTATTTAGAAAGTCTAATTAAATAATCAAAATCTTTAAAGTTTTTTACTTTAGATAAATAACTTTCTACTTTTTTTAGGTTTCCAAGTTCTAAATACACATCAATTAACATATAATGAGTTTGTAATAAACTTTCTCCATTATACTCCGCTTTTGTTAGTAGCTCTAAAGCTTCCTTAAAACGATGTTGAGATATATAATTTTTAGATAAACTTCTTAAATAACCTACGTTATTAAAATTTGTTTTTTTATTTGCTAAAAGTAAATTCTCTTCAGCATTTTTTAGTTGATTGATATCTCCTGTTAATTGAAAAACTTGAGAATTTGCACTTGCTAATTTTGAGTTGTAAGGATATTGATTAGGTGTTTTGTCTAATTTATTTTTCCAGAAATTTAACTCCTTATTTGCCTTTTTTAAAGATGCATTTTCATCAATATTTAAATAAACTTGGTAATCTCTTGAATTTGTTATTTGTTTAGTTCTGTTTTTATTGCAACTTATTGCGATAGAAAAAGTTACAAACAATAAAATTAGTTGGATATTTTTCATAATTTGTAGTTTTAGGTTTTAATAAACTGGCGTAATTTGTAATACACCAGTTTATGAGTAAGTAAGTTTTATTTATTTTACCAAGCAGAAGCTAAGTAAGGAAAAGAGGTTAAAAACTCTTTATCATTTGCATCTACATTATCATTTGATAAGTTTGGATTTTCTGTAAAATCTTCACCACCAAAAATTAATAATAATTCTACAGTAATCACATCATCAGCTAAAGCTCTACCAGTTAAAACGTTTGTACCATCATAAAAAGTTGTTGTACCATCTAAAGAAACGTTTAAAACATCAGTTGCTAATAAACCAGTAAAAGTAGCGGCGTCTAAACCTAATGCATTTTTGTCGCCAGCATTTGCATACGCAGGACTTAAAGCTTTTAAATTTGCCTCAAACATTGGCTGAAAAGAACCACCTTGTTGAGAAGGTATCGTTGTATTAAAAGAATCTTTGCTAGAAGAAGATACGAAAACTGTATTAACAGCTGGTCTACCCATTTGATCTTTTACTTTATACACACCAGCAAATTCAGATTCTATTACGGTAATCATCGTTTCATCATCATTATTAGAACAGCTCATTAAAAAAAGTGATAGTGTTAAAACTGTAAAGTATTTTATATTTTTAAAATTCATAATATTGTTTTTAAGTTGTTTTATTAATTATTGTTTTGCTTTTGCTTCTACCCAAGTATTAACTGTACCAGAACCACCAATTGTACTTTTTGGAACTTCAACTACTATAGAAAGTACATTAGATCCTGCAAACGTATCTGAACCTGGATTGTTAAAACCTGGTGCATTACCTGCTAAAATTTCTCCATATCTAGCAAAATCCATAAAGAAAGGGTCATCTCTAGGACCTGCAAAGAATTTCATATTATTGCTATTACCAATAATTGCATCTGCTCCATAAGATGAAATTGATACTTCAGATTTTATTGCCATTTCATCAATTTTACTATCGATACCTGTTGTGTTTGGCGCATAAGGACCAAAGAAATACATTACTCCGTTTCTAGGTATTGCTTGTATAACATAATCCTCTACATAATCATTATTGGTATCAATATTAAATTCTACCATTACGTTTTCATCAAAGGTTGCATCGGCAGTTGCAGACGGACTTAATAAACCTTGAATGTTTGCTACGAAAACTAAATTGCTTGTGTCTTCTCCTTGAAATGCATAGAAATCTGTAATATCTGCACTTGTACCGCTTGTTGCAGGAGCATCTATATGATCTGCTGCAATTGTAATTAAACCAATTATCGATAAGAAAATGGTTGCTACTAAAATTTTACTTTTTTTCATTGTGTGAGTTTTTAAGTTAATATTTAATTGAATCTCACTCATACTTACGAGAAGAATTGAAGTACGGTTTTAAAAAAGTTCATTTTTTTTTAATAAATTTTACAAATCCTTATAAACAAAGAGAAAAATGAAGTAAAAAAAATATAAATCCAGTAAATATTTGTACTATTGTAAAAGAAATTTTAACAAAAATTGGAAGATTCTAATAAAAATACTGGCTGGAAACATCGCCTTCATGAAATTATTTATGAAGCAGATACTAGTGAAGGAAAACTTTTTGATGTTATATTATTAGTAGCTATTATTGCTAGTATTATTCTTGTTATGCTAGAAAGTGTAGAGAGTTTTGATGCTAAATATCATAATTTTCTAAATATTTCTGAATGGATAATAACCATCCTTTTTTCTATCGAGTACATTACAAGAATAATTACTATAAAAAAACCTTTTAAATATATTTTTAGTTTTTTTGGTATCATAGATTTACTTTCTACCATACCAAAATACTTATCTTTTATAATAGTAGGTTCGCATAGTTTAGCTGCTTTAAGAGCTTTAAGGTTATTAAGAGTTTTTAGAATTTTAAAGTTAGCTAGATATATTGGTGCCTCTAATAAGTTATTAGTTGCATTAAGAGCTAGTAGAGCTAAAATTTTAGTCTTTCTTTTTTTTGTAATAATCTTATCTGTTATTCTAGGTACAGTTATGTACATGGTAGAAGGTGAAGAAAACGGATTTACAAGTATACCTAGAAGTGTTTATTGGGCAATTGTTACTTTAACTACTGTTGGTTATGGTGATATTGCACCACACACACCATTAGGTCAATTTATTGCAAGTATTATTATGATTTTGGGTTATGGTATAATTGCAATACCAACAGGAATTGTTACTTCTGAAATGACAAAATCTGAAAAAAATAGTATAGAAACAAACACACAATCTTGCCCAAGTTGTTTAAAAAATAACCATAAAGAAAACGCTGATTTTTGTTATAATTGTGGCACTCAGTTAAATCCATGATAAAAAACACTAAAAACACTTTAATTACCATTGTTGGACCAACTGCAATAGGTAAAACAGCATTAAGTATCTTGTTAGCAAATCATTTTAAAAGTGATATTATTTCTTGTGATTCTAGACAATTTTACAAAGAAATGACCATTGGAACTGCAGTTCCTGAAAAAGAAGAATTAGCTGCTGCAAAACATCACTTTATACAAAACAGAAGTATTTTTGAAGATTATAATGTAGGTTCTTTTGAAAGAGATACTCTTAAAAAATTAGATAATCTGTTTACAGAAAATCCGATTCAAATTATGGTTGGTGGTAGTGGCTTATATGTAGATGCTGTGCTTAATGGTTTAGACTATTTCCCAGAAGTTGACCCCAAAATTAGAGAAAAACTTACTGCAGAATTAAACGAAAAAGGTATTGAAATTTTACAAGAAAAATTAAAAGAACTAGATATTGAAACTTATAATACGATTGCTTTAGACAATCCGCACAGAATTATGAGAGCTTTAGAAGTTTGTATTGGATCTAATACACCCTACTCTACCTTTAAAAACAAACCAAAAGCTCCTAGAAACTTTAATGTTATTAAAATTGGTTTAAATGCCGATAGAGAAATAATTTACAATAGAATAAACCAAAGAGTAGATATAATGCTTGAAAATGGTTTATTAGAAGAGGCAAAAAACCTTTACGTTAATAAAAATTTAAATGCCTTACAAACCGTTGGTTACAGAGAGTTATTTTCCTTTTTTGATGGCAATTTTACTAAAGAATTTGCTATTTCTGAAATTAAAAAGAATACAAGACGTTTTGCAAAAAGACAATTAACTTGGTTTAGAAAAGATGAAAGCACATTATGGTTTGATTATCAAACTAATAAGAATAAAATTATAGCTAATATTTATGAAAAAATTAATACTTTTTAATTGCTCTAAATTTTTGTAATTCATTAGCTTTTATATCTTTGCCTTTCTAAAATAACAAACATGAAATCAAAAATTACAATTCTTTTTATAATCTTTATTAGTACAATTTCTTTAGCGCAAACAAAAGTTGGTACTATTAATAGTGATTATCTTATAGCTTTAATGCCAGAGAATAAAATAGTGGCAGAAAGATCGCAAGCTTATGGTGCTAAATTAGATTCACTTTTTTCTATAAAATTAAACGAATATGATTCTAAATTAAAAAATTATCAAGAAAAACAAAAAGAATTAACCGAAGAAAATAGAAATGTTTTAATTGCTGAATTAACTAAACTAGATTCAGATGTAAAACGTTACCAACAAAACGGTAATAAATTAATGGAATTAAAGCAAGACGAATTAATGCGTCCTTTATATAAGAAACTAATGGGGGTAATTAATCAAATTGCAAAACAAGATGGTTATACACAAATATTAAAAACTTCTGGAAATCAATTTGTTTTTATTGATGAAAATTTTGACATTACTAAACAAGTAATGCAAAAACTAGGATTAAAAGCTCCAGAAGTAAAAAAATAAATACGACCAATTTTATCATAAAAAAAGACCTCGCTAAATGCGAGGTCTTCTTTATTAAATGATATCTATTTTTATAAATAAGTAATACAATTTATTCTAAATCTTTCATTTCTGCATCGTAAAACTCACCAGCTTTATCCATTAAAACCGCTAATTCAGTTGCAATATCTTCTTCACTTTCTCCTGTTAAATCTTCAAACCATTCTATTTCATCATCTTTTAAATTGATGATAAAACGCGGAAATTCTGTATGCAATACAAAAATATCTTCTGGGTAATTGCTATTATCTGCTAGTAAAAATTTAGGTAATTCCATTTTGTTTGTTTTTTATTTGTTACAAATTCACAAATATTATTTTTATGAAATTGAGATTTATGTTTTTTATTAAAAAGCTAAAATTACTTATAATAATATTTAATTGATTAATTCTGGACTATTATCTTCTTTATCTTGTATCAATTTTAAAGTTAACGAATTAAATCTGATAAATAATAAGATTGATGCTGTTGTTAAACCTGCTAACAGACCTAACCAAATACCAAAACTACCATACATATCTTCTTTTCCTAAAAAATAAGAAACAGGAAAACCAACAACCCAATAAGAAATAAAGGTTAATATTGTTGGTATTTTAACATCTTGCAAACCTCGTAATGCACCTAGCACAACAACTTGAATGCTATCTGATATTTGAAAAAATGCAGCGGCAATTAGTAATTTTGAAGCAATAGAAAGTACTTCCATATTATCTACATAATTAACTTTATCACTTAGATCTACATAAATGGTTGGCATTACTTTATGAAAAATAAAGAATAATATTGCGAAAATTACGGCTAAAATCAGTCCTAAAAAAAAGATTGAAAAAGCTATACGTCTTAATTCTTTAAAATTTTGTAATCCTTTTTGATTTCCTACTCTAATCATAGAAGCAACACTTAAACCCATTGCAACCATAAATGTCATAGAAGATAAATTTAAAGCTATTTGATTTGCCGCTTGCGGATTTTTACCCAGCAAACCACTCAACCAAATTGCAGAAGTAAAAATAGCTACTTCAAAAAACATTTGCATTGCGCTTAATGAACCAATATTAATTATTTTTTTTATCATTAAAATATCAAGTACAAAAAACTTTATATTTTTTACAATCTGTGCTGATCGCTTTTTATAACGTAATAAGACTGCTAAATAAATAACCATAATTACTCTAGAAATAAGCGTACCATATGCAGCTCCAACAATACCCATTTCAGGAAATCCAAATTTTCCAAAAATTAAAACATAGTTTAAAACTACATTTACAATATTAGCAATTAACGTAGCATACATTGGGTACTTAGTCATAGACATACCATCACTAAATTGCTTTATTGCTTGAAAAATAACCAACGGAATTAAAGAAAAGGCAACTAAATCTAAATATGGTATTGCCAATGCCACAACTTCTTCTGGTTGTTGCATTAAGTACATTAATGGTTTAGAAAAAAACACCAATAGAAATAATAAAATTCCTAAAGTAGTGCATAAAAATAAACCATGTTTATAAGTAGACCTAGCTTTTTCTAAATTGTTAGATGAGTCTGCTTCTGCTATTAAGGGAGTTATTGCTGTAGAGAAACCAATACCGATAGACATTGCAATAAACATAAAACTATTTCCCAAAGAAACAGCGGCTAATTCTGCTGTACCAATTTGCCCCACCATAATATTATCTACAAAAGAAACAAAAGTATGCCCTAACATACCTAACATTACAGGTGCAGCAAGTTTCCAATTATATTTAAATTCAGAAGTGTATTGAGTAATGTTCACTATATGTTTGAGTTTTCTGGAAGCAAAAATACAAATTTGAGAACCTAATAATTATTATTTTCATTATAAAAAGCAAGTAAATTTCATTTATCAATAAATACTAAAAACCTTTTGATTCCTTAAATAAGAAAATCTTACTTATAACTTTTTTAAAATCTTTTTTACTTATTAAGAAATATTAGATCTAAGTGAAATAAATAGAGCTATAGCTTGTAATTATTTTGTTAACAATCAATCTTAAAAACTACTTATTTATATAAAAAGTTTTTCTTTTTTGTCTTATTTTTGATAAATTAAAAAAATATAAAAATGGCAGAAATTACATTAAAAGGAAATGCAATTAATACAATTGGAAACTTACCTAATATAGGAGATAAAGCAATAGATTTTAAACTTACAGCTGTAGACTTGTCTCAAAAAAGTTTATCAGATTTTTCTGGTAAAAAAATTATTTTAAACATTTTTCCTAGTGTAGATACTGGTACTTGTGCAACATCTGTTAGAGAGTTTAATAAAAAAGCGTCTGAATTAGAAAATACAGTAGTTTTATGTGTTTCTAAAGATTTACCTTTTGCTCAAGCTCGTTTTTGTGGTGCAGAAGGAATTGAAAATGTTGTTATGCTTTCTGATTTTGCAACTGGTAAATTCGGACAAGATTATCAATTAGAAATTGCAAACGGACCACTTGCCCACTTACATTCTAGAGCAATTGTTATAATTGATGAAAACGGATCTGTTGTTTATACTGAGCAAGTGTCTGAAATAGTAGATGAACCAAGTTATGAAACTGCATTAAAAGCAATATAACATGAAGAATCCTAAAGATGGTTTTTTAAAAGGAAGAGTTAAAAGCGTAAAATTTGCATTAAAAGGTATGTGGATTTTAATAACTACAGAAGATAGTATTAAAGCGCAGTTATTTTTTGCTTTTATTGCCACAATTTTAGGATTTTATTTTAATATTTCTGGAACAGAATGGGCTATTCAGGTATTAGCAATTGGGTTAGTTTTGGTCGCAGAAGCTGCAAATACAGCTATTGAAGAAGTAGCAGATTTTATTCACCCAGAGTATCATGAAAAAATTGGACTAATTAAAGATATAGCAGCTGGTGCACCTAGTTTTGCTGCTTTTATATCTTTAATTATTGTAGGTATTATCTATGTTCCTAAAATTATGTTATTGTTTTAACTGATATAATTTCACATCACTAAAGTATTTTTAAGTTTAATGGCAAAGAAAACAATTATCAAAAAAGCAGCAGTTAAAAATGAAGATAAAACAAGTATTTTGTCTTTATTAAAGACTAGACAAGCTAAAACTATATTTGCAACATTTTTAATGTTGTTTTCTGTGTTTTTATGCATTGCTTTTATTTCGTTTTTCTTTAATTGGCAAGAAGATCAAAGTACACTTAATTATTTAACCGATAAAACAGTAAAAAGTAAAAATCTTTTAGGTAAAATTGGAGCAAATATTAGTCACTTCTTTATATACCAAGGTTTTGGTTTAGCTGCATTTATTATTTCTATTCAAGTTTTTTTAACTGGGTTTTACATTTTAATACAAAAGAAGTTTTCAAAAATTATTCTTTCTTGGAATTGGGGATTAATAATAATGTTATGGGTTTCTGTTGTTTTTGGATTTCTACAAAAAGAGTATGCTCTTTTATCTGGTATAATCGGTTTTGAAATAAATAACTATTTACAAACATTTATAGGTAAAACAGGTTTAACAATCGTTTTAATTTTCTTACTTATTACCTATTTAGTTATACGTTATAAAGTAACTTTTGACGCTTTCATTGAAAAAATGAAACAAAAAAGACTAGTGAGAGAAGCGCGTAGAAAAGAGTTAGAAAACGATGAATTGTTAAATGAAACTGCTGTAGAAAATGTAGAAATTAAAGAAAAAGAAGAAGCAGTTTCCGAAACGATTAATTTAGACAAAAAAGTAAAATCTGCAGTAGAATTATCTTTAGAGAATTTACAACCTACTATTTCTAAACATTCTAATGTTACAGATAAAAAAGAAGAAATTTCTTTAGAAATAACACAAGAACCCAAACCAGAATTAAAGGTTGAACAACCAATGGAAGTTACCGTTAATGCTCCTGAAGAAGTAGAAATTGACGTTGAAGAAATTGAAGAAGAAGAACATTCTAAAGAAAACTTATCAGATAAAATTTTGAAAGATTTTGGAGAGTTCGATCCTACTTTAGAGTTATCAAACTTTAAATTTCCTACTTTTAACTTATTAAAACAATATAACGAAAGTATTTCTATTGATCCTGAAGAATTAGAAGCTAATAAGAATAGAATTGTAGAAACCCTTAAGAATTATAAAATTGGTATTGCAGAGATTAAAGCAACGGTTGGTCCTACAATTACATTATATGAAATTGTACCAGAAGCTGGAATACGAATTTCTAAAATTAAAAACTTAGAAGACGATATTGCATTGTCATTATCTGCTTTAGGTATTAGAATTATTGCTCCAATACCAGGAAAAGGCACAATTGGTATAGAAGTACCAAACCAAAAATCTACCATAGTTTCTATGCATTCTGTTATTTCATCTAAGAAATTTCAAGAATCTCAAATGGAATTACCTATTGCTTTAGGAAAAACAATTTCTAATGAAACTTTTGTAGTAGATTTAGCAAAAATGCCTCACTTATTAATGGCAGGTGCAACAGGACAAGGAAAATCTGTTGGTTTAAATGCTGTTTTAACATCACTTTTATACAAAAAACATCCTGCTGAAGTAAAATTTATTTTAGTAGATCCTAAAAAAGTAGAATTAACTTTATTTAATAAAATTGAACGTCATTATTTAGCAAAATTACCAGATGTAGAAGAAGCAATTATTACCGATACAACCAAAGTTGTACATACCCTTAATTCGCTTTGTATAGAAATGGACAATCGCTACGATTTGTTAAAGGCTGCAATGGTTCGAAATATTAAAGAATACAACGCTAAGTTTAAAAAGCGTAAATTAAACCCTAATGAGGGTCATCAATTTTTACCTTACATTGTTTTGGTTATAGATGAATTTGCAGATTTAATTATGACTGCTGGTAAAGAAGTAGAAACTCCTATTGCACGTTTAGCTCAGTTAGCTAGAGCTATTGGAATTCACTTAATTGTAGCAACACAAAGACCTTCTGTAAATGTAATTACAGGTATTATTAAAGCCAATTTTCCTGCTAGAATAGCATTTAGAGTAACTTCTAAGATAGATTCTAGAACTATTTTAGATGCTGGTGGCGCAGATCAATTAATTGGTCGCGGAGATTTACTATACACTGCTGGTAACAATCTAAACAGAATACAATGTGCTTTTGTAGATACGCCAGAAGTAGAAAAAATTACAGATTTTATTGGCTCTCAAAAAGCATATGCAGAAGCATATTTATTACCAGAATATGTAGATGATGAAAGTGGCACGAGTGTTGATATAGATATTGCAGATAGAGATAAACTCTTTAGAGATGCAGCAGAAATTATTGTTACAGCACAACAAGGTTCTGCTTCTTTATTACAGCGTAAATTAAAATTAGGTTACAATAGAGCTGGTAGGTTAATAGATCAATTAGAAGCTGCAGGAATTGTTGGCGGCTTTGAAGGTAGTAAAGCTAGACAAGTTTTAGTACCAGATTTTGTAGCTTTAGATCAGTTATTAGAAAACGAAAAGAACCTATAAAATTTTAATAAAAATATAGGCGATAAGAATTAAAATTATGAAGAAAATATCAATATTATTTTTAAGTTTATGTATATCAGCAATTACATATTCTCAAAATTCAAAAGAAGCAAAATCATTATTAGATGAAGTTTCTGTAAAAATGGGGGCTTATAAAAATATGACTATTGGTTTTAGTCAAACTTTAAGTAATGAAGATGCCGGAATTAAAGAAGGTGACGAACCACCAATTAGAGGAGAAATTAATTTACAAGGAGAAAAGTACAGCCTAAATTATTTAGGAAATAAATTTATATATGATGGTAAAAAACTCTACGTTATTAACAACGATGAGAAAGAAATTTCTATTACCGAAGGAGATTTAGAAGGTGATGATGGTTTTATTTATCCATCTAAATTATTAACTTTTTACAAAGAAGGTTACAATTTTGAAATGGGAAAATTAAAGAATATAAAGGGAAGAAAAATTCAATTTGTAACTTTAAACCCTATCGATAGTAATTCTGATATCATAAAAGTTGAATTAGGTATTGATGCTAAAACAAAACACATTTATAAGTTGATCCAAACAGGATCTAATACCTCTAAAACAACTTTTACAATCTCTAAATTTAAGAGTAACCAACCATTATCAGAAAACTTTTTTAAATTTGATAAACAAAAGTATTTAAGTCAGAATTTTACTATCGATTAAATCTTTCAATTAACAGAAAATTAGTAGCATCTTAATAATTAAGATGCTATTTTTGCTTTTCATGAAAATTTTAGATAAATACATCTTAAAAAGTTTTTTTAGACCATTTATTGCTACATTTCTTATTGTCCTTTTTGTATTAGTAATGCAAACATTATGGCAAGTTTTTGAAAGTATAGCAGGAAAAGGAATAAGCTTAATCTTTATACTAAAATTTTTATACTACACCACTTTAATGATTATACCACAAGCACTACCAATTGGTGTTTTGTTATCATCAATTATGGCTTTAGGAGATTTAGGCGAAAACTATGAATTTGCAGCCGCAAAATCTGCAGGAATTTCTTTACAACGTTTAATAAGACCAATAGGTATTTTAGCTATATTTTTAAGTATTCTTAACTTTCTATTCTTAAACAATGTATATCCTTATGCTGTTTATGAACAGATTAATTTAAAAAGAAACATTAAAAACAAACAGCCAGCAATGGCATTAATACCAGGTAGCTTTAATGCTGATTTACCAGGTTATCAAATAAAATTTGATGAAAAATACGGAGAAGATAAAAACCTGTTAAGAAATGTTTTAATTTACGATTTAACAAGCCAAAGAGGAAATCAAAAAGTAATAACTGCAGAAAGAGGAAAAATAGTTTCTGAAGAAGGAAGTAGATATATGACCTTTATTTTATATGATGGAAACTATTATGAAGAGCATGTAAAATCTGCTAAAACTACTGCTAAAAGAAAAAAAATGGGCGCCTCTAACGCTACTTTTAAAGAATATGAATTTAATATTGATGTTGGAGATGCTTCTATTGATACTACAATGAGCAAAGGATACCCAATGATGTATCGATTAAAAGAAATAAAAGATACAATACCAAAACTAAAAAACAATTATTATGAGTCTTTAAGATTACGTTCTAAAAATATTTATATTAGTACAAAAGCCGAAGCTTTATATAAATACCCAGACTCTTTAAAAGCAAAAAATATTGATAGTATTACCTTAGATAATTTTAAATTAGCTGATAAAATTTCTATACTTAACTCTGCAATTAGTAAAACAGGAAGAGTTGTAAATACACTTAAAAACAACAACCTTAATATTAAATGGAGACGAAAAATGCTTAACTTCTATGATACTGAATATTACAATAGAATAGCATTTTCATTATCTTGTATAATTCTCTTTTTTATTGGAGCACCATTAGGTTCAATCATTAGAAAGGGTGGCTTTGGTTTACCAATGATATTAGCAATTGCAATTTATGTTATGTATTTCTTTGCAAATACATTTGGTAAAAATTTAGCAGAAGAAAGTTCAATTACTGCTTTTCTAGGATCTTGGATTTCTGCAATAATTATGATTCCTATCGCAATTTTATTAACTAGAAGAGCTACAAAAGACAAAGGGTTATTTAATATCAATTCTTTTTTACACCCAATTACCAATTTTTTCAAAAAAATAATACCTAAAAAAGGTACGTAAATTATGACTGAAACTTCTCAAAAAAGGACTCAATTACATACTATAGAAGAGGCAATTAACGATATTAGAAACGGTAAAGTTATTATTGTTGTTGATGATGAAAATCGTGAAAATGAAGGTGACTTTTTAGCTGCTGCTGAAAAAACTACGCCAGAAATGATCAATTTTATGGCAACTCACGGACGTGGATTAATATGTGCACCTCTTACAGAAAATCGTTGTAAAGAACTAGAATTAAACATGATGGTTAATAACAACACAGATCCTATGGAAACTGGCTTTACAGTATCTGTAGATTTGCGTGGTAAAGGTGTAACAACTGGTATTTCTGCATCAGACAGATCTTTAACAATACAGGCATTAGTAGATGAAGAAACAAAACCGTTTGATTTAGCAAGACCTGGTCATATATTTCCTTTAAGAGCAAAAGAAGGTGGTGTTTTACGAAGAACTGGTCATACAGAAGCTGCCATTGATTTTGCACGTTTAGCAGGTTTAAAACCTGCAGGTGTTATTGTAGAAATCATGAATGAAGATGGATCAATGGCACGTTTACCACAACTGTTAAAAGTGGCTGAAAAATTTGATATTAAAATTGTTTCTATTGAAGATTTAGTTGCTTATAGAATGGAGCATGATTCTTTAATTGAAAAGAAAGACGATTTTGAAATAGAAACTCGTTTTGGAAAATTTAGATTAAGAGCGTATCAACAAACTACTAATGATCAAGTACATATTGCATTAACAAAAGGTTCTTGGACAAATGAAGAAGGTGTTTTAACAAGAATAAATTCTACATTAGTTAACAATGATATTTTGGGTACTTTAACCAATAATGTTGATAAGAAATTAGACAAAATGTTTCAGGTTATTAATGATGAAGGAAAAGGTGCTATTTTATTTATCAATCAACAAAATCAATCTAAAAACTTATTAAGTAGATTATCCATTTTAAAAGAAAGTCAGAAAAAAGGTGAGCTTAAAGCCCCAGCAATTGCAATGGATCAAAGAGATTTTGGAATTGGAGCACAAATTTTACATGACTTAAACATTAGTAAATTAAAACTAGTAACCAACACACAACAAACTAAAAGAGTTGGTATGATTGGTTAT
The DNA here is from genome assembly GCA_905480405.1 of uncultured Polaribacter sp. Lineage (GTDB taxonomy): Bacteria > Bacteroidota > Bacteroidia > Flavobacteriales > Flavobacteriaceae > Polaribacter. The sequence continues at coordinate 52,066 of CAJQQH010000043.1, forward strand.
GGTTTAGAAATTGTTGATTATGTAACTTACTAAATGTAAAACTTAATAATTATAAAAATCTGTTACAACCAATCGCTTAAATAAAGTTAAAGATGAAATTAAGTAATAAAGTAGTTATAGTAACTGGTTCATCAAAAGGAATTGGAAGAGAAATTGCATTACTTTTAGCTGAAAATAATGCGAAAGTAATTGTAAATTATTCTAGAAGTGAAACAGAGGCTAACGAAACTGTAAATACCATTATTAATAAAGGTGGACAAGCTATAGCCATAAAAGCAGATGTTAGTAAAAGGAAAGAAGTAACTTATTTATTTGACAAAACAATTGAAGTTTATGGCAAAATAGATGTATTGATAAACAATGCTGGAGTTATGAATTCTAAGAAACTAAAAGACATTACAGAAGATGATTTTGATAATCACTTTAATGTAAACGTTAAAGGGTTATATAATACTTTGCAAGAAGCAGAAAGTAAACTGGCTGACAATGGTAATATCATAAATATATCTTCTAGTACTGTAAAATTAATGTTACCAACTTATGCCATTTATTCTGCAACAAAAGCTGCTGTAGAACAAATAACACGTGTTTTTTCTAAAGAAGTTGGTAGAGGTATTTCTGTAAATGCTCTTGCACCTGGGCCAACAGAAACCGAATTATTTTTAAATGGAAAAACACCAGAATTTATAGCTAATTTAAGTGCAATGAATGCTTTTAACAGATTGGCAAAACCTATTGATATAGCTAGAGTTGCTTTGTTTTTAGCTAGTGATGAATCTAAATGGATTTCTGGACAAGTTATTGGTGCAAATGGAGCTATGGTTTAAATCTAAAATTAAACCAAAACCCCTCTCCCACTTTCTATTTCAACAGGATTTTCATTTTGCTGAAACAACCTTGCTGTATGGTTTCCTTTTAAGGTAATTGTATCACCTAAAACTTCTAACCAACTGCCTTCTCGTAAACCTAAAACAGCAATTTTATTAAAAACGTGAAACTCTTTTATTCTAGTTTCTCTAGTTTCGCCCATATGTTTTGTACCTATTATTGGATCTAAATAATGTGCATTAATATTAAAAGGAATCATTCCTAAAGTGATAAAACTTGGTGGATACACAATTGGCATATCATTGGTATTCTTCATATTAACACCACAAATATTGCTTCCTGCACTTGTTCCTAAATATGGAGTTCCGTTTTCTAAAACTTGTTTTAAATCAGTAATTATATCATTTTTATATAATTGATTTACCAACTCAAAAGTATTTCCTCCTCCAGTAAAAATAGCGTCAGCATTTTGTATGGCTTCTTTTGGATTTTTAAATTGATGAATTCCTTTTACATCAATATTAATTTTAACAAAAGCTTTTTGTGCAATTTTGGTATAATCATCATAAGAAATTCCGCTAGGTCTAGCATACGGAATAAAAAGAATCGTTTTTACATTCGTAAAAATATTAGATAATGTGGGTAATAAATATTCTAAATATCCACTTCCATGAATTGTAGACGTACTAGCAATAATCATTTTCTTCATAATTCAAAAATAAATATTTTTTTTTTAGAATTCATGGTTCTTAAAAGTATCATAAAATTGATATCAAATCTTTCGTTTAACAAAACTTTACAATAGTGTTAATAGATTTTTAAGAGCTATTACTATTTTCTTTGCTAACATGAAAAAACAACTACAACTAATCCTTTTACTTTTTATATCTGTTACATATGCGCAGACAGAAAACAAAATTATAGATGGTAAATTAATATTTGATAATTCTCCAGTATCAGACGTACATGTTGTAAATAAAAACACAAATAAAGGAACAACTACCAATGATAATGGTTGGTTTGAAATACCCGTTTCTATTGGAGATAGCTTACACTTTACACATGTTAATCTAGAAAAAAAAATTATACAAATTACCAGACAAATGTTTAAAGAAAATAATATTAAAATAGAGCTACAAGAAAAAACTTATGCTCTAGATGAAATTGTAATTGGCCAACCAAGAAATATTTTCTATGTAGATCCAGAACTAATGCCACCTCCAGTAGTAAATGCTAGTACTTTAAAATTACCTTACGTAAACACCACCGTTAAACAAAATAACTCAATTGTAAAATTTAGATCTGGTGGTGTTATTAGTGTTGATAATTTAATAAATTCTTTAAACGGAAATAACAAACGTAAAAAAGCATTAAAAAAAGCAAAACAAGAGGATACTGTGCTTTCTAAAATTAGAAAACATTTTACAGATGATTTTTTTATAACTGATTTAAAAATAAAGAAAGAAAACATTAACCCGTTTTTAAACTATTGTTTTAGAAAAAACATTGTTATGTACTATAATAAAAAAGAGAGTTTAAAATTAATTAGAGTTTTAATGGACGAGAGTAAAACATTTGAACAAAAAATTAAGAATGATAGCATTTTACTTTCTAAAAAGTAACTTTTAACAGAAGTTTAGAATAGTTTTAGTAAAATTTAAGAGATAAAATCTTTAATTTGTCTGAAGTTAAAAAAAACATATGGTAAAAAAACTACTTATTATTTCCCTTTTTTTTATCAGTATTACAAACAGTTTTTCTCAAGAAAAGAACAAAATCATTTTTGGTACCGTTTTAGATTCTTTAGGAATTGTAAAAAATGCAAACATTATTAATCTTAACACAAAGCAAGGTACTTTTTCTAGTGACTTAGGTTTGTATAGAATATTTGTTTCAGAAGGCGACTCTATTAGTATTTCTTCCATTCAACATATTTCTAAAACTATTATTATTACAAAAAAAATTATTAACCTTAAAAAAAGGGATGTTCTCCTAAAATTGAATGTATATGAATTAGAAGCATTCGAATTAAAAAGACATAATTTACTGGGTAGTTTAACAGCAGATACTAAATCTGTACCTGTCGATAAAAAAGCAAAAACGTTAAGAGGTATTTTAGATTTTTCTATGATAGATTTTTCTAAAATTGACCCAACAATTGATGCTAATATAAAAGCAAAACCACCACTTAATGATGTAGATCCAGCTAGTAAATTTGCAGGAGTTGGTGGCGCTGTAGGCACAATACCATTTAAACACTCAGAGCGCCTTTGGGCATTAAGAAGAGATTTAGCGCATAAAAAAGCTTTCCCATATAAAATACTGTCAGAACTAGGTGAAAAATTCTTTTTCGACGCACTTAAAATTCCATTAGACAAGTATTTTCATTTTCTTGATTACTGTAATCCTTTAGGTATTGAGAATTTACATAAAAAAGGAAATTTATTAGAGATTATTAAAATTTTAAGAAGGGAAAGTATCTCTTACCTAAAAATAATAAAAAATGAGTAATTTGGCTCAATAATTTGATTTTTGCAATTTCATGAAACTTAAACAAACATTTATACTTTTATTTATTATCCCTTTATTGTCTTTTTCTGTGCACAAATATTATTTGAGTCTAACACAAATAAATTATAAAAGCGAATCTAAATCGATTCAAATTATAATCAATGTTTTTATGGATGATATCGAAACAGCTTTAAATAAAGATTATAACATAGATTTACAATTAACTACTAAAGAAGAAATAAAAGACAACGATGTCTATTTTAAAAAATACTTAAAGGAAAAATTGGCTTTTAAAATTGATGGTGTCGCTAAAGATTTTTTATACATTGGTAAAGAATATGATGGAGATTTAGTCTATTTTTATCTTGAAATAGAAAAGGTAAATAAAGTAACAAACATAGAGGTTAGCAATACAATACTTATAAAACATTTTCCGAAACAGCAAAACTTAATAAAATCTAAAATTGGTAAAAAACACAAAAGCCTTTTGCTTACCAAAGAAGAAAGTTCTGGAAAATTACAATATTAATAATCAGTAAATTCAAACAACTAAACACTTATGAAAAAACTAGGAATCTTACTTTTCTCTCTAGTTTTTGTTGCAAATTCATTTGCACAAAAAACAAAACAAGGGCACAAAAACGAAAACAAGTTTAGACAACTAAAACAAGAATTACCTACTCCAAACTTAGAAAGAACTGCTTCTGGAGCACCAGGTAAAGAGTATACGCAGCAAAAAGTAGATTATGTAATGGACATCATTCTAAATGATGAAAAAACAAAAATTACTGGTTCAGAAACGATTACTTATCATAATAATTCTAAAGATGATTTAGCATATTTATGGGTTCAATTAGATCAGAACATGAGAGCTGCAGACTCTAAAACACCAGATATTAGCTCTGGTAAAATTCCAAAAAAATTAAGTAAAGGAAGGTTTGATAGAAGTTTTCCAACAACTGCTTTTGATGGAGGATTTAAAATTACAAGTGTAACAAATACAAAAGGTAATAAATTATCGCATACCATAAACCAAACTATGATGCGTATTAATTTACCACAACCCTTAGTTTCTGGTGCAACCTTTAAATTTAATATTTCTTGGTGGTATAATATTAACAATCATAGAACACAAGGTGGTAGATCTGGTTACGAGCATTTTACAGAAAACGGAAATAATAATTATGTAATTGCACAATTCTATCCAAGAATGTGTGTATACGATAATGTAGAAGGTTGGCAAAACGACCAATTTTGGGGAAGAAGTGAGTTTGCCTTAGAATTTGGAGATTTTACAGTAAACATTACAGTGCCTGAAGACCATATGTTAGGAGCAACTGGAATTTTACAAAACAGAAACGATGTTTTTTCTAAAAAAGAACTGAAAAGATTTGAGAAAGCAAGAAAAACTTTTGATAATCCTGTAATCATTAGAACCCAAAAAGAAGCAGAAAAAATTGAAAAAACAAAAGCTTCTGGTACTAAAACATGGAAATTCTTTGCAGAAAACGTACGCGATTACGCATTTGCAACCTCAAGAAAATTTATTTTTGATGCTATGGCTGTTAATATTAACGGAAAAACTGTAATGGCAGAATCGTTATATTCTAAAGAAGCAAACCCGTTGTATGGAGATCATTCTACAAGAGCAGTTGCACAAACATTAAAAACATACTCTAAATATACTTTTGATTACCCATATCATAAAGCTATTTCTGTTGATGGACAAATGGGTATGGAATACCCACAGATTTGCTTTAATCCTGGAAGACCAAATGCAGACGGTACTTATTCTGATAGAATAAAATACAGAATGATAAAAGTTACAATTCATGAAGTTGGGCATAACTTTTTTCCTATGATTGTTAATTCTGATGAAAGACAATGGACTTGGATGGATGAAGGTTTAAATTCTTATATGGAAATGTTAGCCGAGTTAGATTACGATAAAGATTTCCCTATTACAAGAGGTTATCCTAAAAACATAGTACGCTATATGTCTGGTGATCAATCTAGAATTGCACCAATAATGTCTAAAGGGGATAATGTTTATAGTTTTGGAAATAACGCTTATGGCAAACCAGCAACTGCATTATGGATTTTAAGAGAAACCATTATGGGTAAAGAATTATTTGACCATGCTTTTAAAACATATTCTCAACGATGGATGTTTAAACACCCTTCTCCTGCAGACTTTTTTAGAACAATGGAAGATGCATCTGGTTTAGATTTAGATTGGTTTTGGAGAGGTTGGTTTTATACAACTGACGTTACAGATATTGGAATTAAAGGTGTAAAAAAGTATACTACTAAAACTGTAGATAATTCAGTAGAATTTATCGAAGATACTTCTAAAGGTTTAGGTTTTTCAAAAAAAGAAAAAAAATATCACTACGAAATTACTTATAATAAACCAGGAGGATTGGTAATGCCTATTATTGTGGAATTTACTTATAAAGATGGCTCTAAAGAGAAAAAAACATACCCAGCACAAATTTGGAGATATAATGATAATGAAGTTACCAAGGTATTTTCTTCATCAAAACAAATAGAAAGTATTATTATAGATCCAGATTTAGAAACTGCAGATGTAGACACTTCTAATAATAGTTTTCCTAGAGAAAAAGCTAATAAATTTGATAAATTCAAAAAGAAAATAAAAGGTTAAACTCTACTTATTACAAAGAATAAAAAAGCAACATTTAACGATGTTGCTTTTTTTTTAAAAGGGTTTAGGCGTAGAAATGATAAAGGTTTGTTAAACTTTTAACATTCTTTAACATATTAACTTACTTATTATTAATTTAGACCTCGTTTAATTCAAATCAAATCAAATGAAAAAAATCAGTTTACTAATGTTTTCTTTATTTTTTGTAGCAACTACTGCGTTTGCTCAAGAAAAGAAAAAAGAAGAAATGAAAGAGGAGAAAAAAGAATCTCCAAAGGGACACATTGATCAAAACAAATTCAGACAAATGAAAGATGTTTTGGCAACTCCAAATGAGCAACACACTGCTTCTGGGGCACCTGGTTATAAATATACTCAACAAAAAGTTGACTATATAATGAACATTCGTTTAGAAGAAAGTACAAATACAATTTATGGTGATGAAAAAATTACTTATCACAACAATTCTCAAGACAACTTAGAGTACTTATGGGTTCAATTAGACCAAAACATGAGAGCTGATGATTCTAAAACACCTTTAGCAACTTCTACAGGAGCTTCTGCATTTCTTACACCAGATAAGTTTCAAAGTACTTATATGAAAGAAGGAAAAGGTTTTGGTTTTAATATTGAAAAGGTAGAAAGCAATGGTAAACCATTATCTAACTTTATCAACAGAACAATGATGAGAGTTAATTTACCAACTGCTCTTGCTCCTGGTGAAATTTTTAAATTTAGAATTAAATGGAATTACAAAATTAACAACTCTGTAAAAGACGGAGGACGTTCTGGTTTTGAAGACTTTCCTGATGGAAACAATAACTATACAATTGCTCAATTTTTTCCAAGATTAGCTGTTTATAATAATGTTGAAGGATGGCAAAACATGCAATTCTGGGGTCGTTCTGAATGGGCTTTAGAATTTGGAGATTACGAAGTTAACTTAACCGTACCTGCAGATCATATTGTAGATGCGACTGGAGAGTTACAAAACGAAAAAGACGTGTTAACTAAAACACAACGTAAACGTTTTGAAAAGGCAAGAAAAACATTTGATAACCCAGTAATGATTGTAACACAAGCTGAAGCTGAAAAAGCTGAAAAAGGACGTGCTACAAATACTAAAATCTGGAAATTTAAAGCTAAAAATGTAAGAGATTTTGCTTGGGCTTCTTCAAGAAAATATATTTGGGATGCAATGGCTGTTAACATTAATGGTAAAACTAGAATGGCAGTTTCTTTATATCCTAAAGAAGGGAACCCATTATGGGAAGAGCATTCTACAAGAGTAGTTGCAAATACTTTAGAAGAATATTCTAAATTAACTTTCGATTACCCTTATTCTAAAGCAATTTCTGTACACGCAAAGAACCAAGGAATGGAATACCCAATGATTTGTTTTAACTATGGTAGACCAAAAGCTGATGGTACTTATTCTGACAGAGTAAAGCATGGTATGATTGGTGTTATTACACATGAAGTTGGACATAACTTTTTTCCAATGATTGTAAACTCTGATGAAAGACAATGGACTTGGATGGATGAAGGTTTAAATTCATTTGTAGAGATTTTAGCAGAATTAGATTACGACCCTAATTTTGATACAGGAAACTTACCTAAAAACATTGTACGTTATATGGGTGGAGATCAAAGTAACATCTCTCCTATTATGTCGCAAGGTGATTACGTTAAACAATTCGGACCAAATGCATATACAAAACCAGCTGCTGGTTTATACATGTTACGCCAAACAATAATGGGACCTGAATTATTTGACCACGCATTTAGAACATACTCTAAAAGATGGATGTTTAAACATCCAACTCCTGCAGATTTCTTTAGAACAATGGAAGATGCTTCTGGGATGGATTTAGACTGGTTCTGGAGAGGATGGTTTTACACAACTGATGTTACTGATATTGGTATTAAAAAAGTAAAATCTTTATATTTAACAGACAAACCAAGTCAAAGAATACAAGATATTATTAAAACAAATCCTAGAGCAAAAGCTTATTTTGAAGGCTTAGGAGATCTTGTTTATATTACAGATAAAAAAGAAGATGCTAACTCAAAAGCTTTAGATAACCATATTACAGGTAAAGAAATTCCTTCTTTTATCTATTCTGTAGAATTTGAAAAACCAGGAGGTTTAGTAATGCCATTAATTGTTGAATTAACATATGCTGATGGTACAACTGAAAGACAAACTTTCCCTGCTCAAATTTGGATGAAAAACGATACTTCTGCAAAAAGAGTATTTGCTTCAACTCAAGAAATTAAGAGTATAAAGATTGATCCAGATTTAGAAACTGCTGATGTAGATACTTCTAACAATAGTTGGCCAAAGAAAGAAGCTGATAAATTTGATAAATTCAAAAATAAAGTAAAAGGATAAACCTCTTACTTTTAAGAAGTAAAAAATCCGTTTAGAAAATTTCTAAACGGATTTTTTTTATGCTTCAAAAATTATCAGGAAAAATTTATAACATCAATTAACTTAATGATTATTTTTTTATAAACTTGGTCGTAAAAGAAAAATTATTAGAAGATATCTTTATCAAATACAATCCACTTGAAAGATCTTCTACATTCATTTTTTCTAAATTTTGGTAAAATTCTAATACCTTTTCACCAATAACAGAAAAAACCTCTACCTTAGTTATAGTTTTAATTGAAGAATCTAAAGTCAAAAAATTATGAACAGGATTAGGATACAACTTCACAGTTGGTCCTAAAACATTATCTTTAACACTTAATACACAAGCATCTCCAACTGTATAACTAAAATATTTAGTTACAGCCAACCCTCCTGCAAAAGCAAATTTACAAGCATAATTAATTGTTTCCCCGTTTGTAAATCCACTTAATGTTTTTGTAAATTTTTTACCTCCAACATTATCCATTTGAGTTTCTCCAAAAGGTGTTTGTTTCCATAAAAAAGCAATAACTCCTGTTTTTTCTGCATCTAATAACTCAAAAGTAAATTTCACATCATTACCTATTGTTTCAAAATTATAGTCATAGCCATCAGAAAATGATCCTTGTTGTGCATCTCCACTTGAACCAGAACATGCTGTGTTTTCATTTTTTGAGGTAGATACTTGCAATACTATTGGATTGTTAACAGATTCATTACCAAGTAAATCTTTTGCTGTAACATTAAAGGTATAATCTGTTTCGGCTTGTAAATTACTTATAATTAAAGATTTTTGTACTCCAGAATCTCCATTTATAGTTCCAGAAATTGAGCCAGAATTAGCAGTATAAACAATTGTACCAGAATCATCAGTTGCATTTACTAAAATTTCTATAGATCTAGAAGTTATACTACCTATTGTAGCTGTAAAGTTTTCTGGAGCAGTTGTATCTACAACACCTGCACAATCATCGCCAACTGTATATGAAAAATATTTTGTAACTGCTAAACCTCCAGAAAAAGCAAATTTACAAGCATAGCTAATGGTCTGACCAGCAGTAAAACCCCCTAAAGTTTTAGAAAATGTTTTTCCAGAAATATGATCCATTTGAGTTTCTTCAAAAGGAGATTGTTTCCATAAATAAGCTACGATACCTTCTTTATCTTCATCTAGTAATTCAAATTTAATAGTTACGTTAGATCCTACTGTTTCAAAAGTAACCTTATAACCCGTTGAAAAACCTCCTTGCTGTGCAACAGTAGATGCCTCAGTACAAGATTTAACTTCAGAAACTGTAATATTTACAACTTCTGATGTAGTTTTTGCTCCATTATTATCTGTAGCAACAGCAGTTATTGAATGATTACCAACACTTGCTCCTTGCCAAACGAAACTAAAAGAATCTGTTGTATCCTCTCCTATTTTTGTTGTTCCATCAAAAAATTCTACCATAGAAACAGTACCATCTAAATCGCTTGAGATCGTTGTTATTGCAATGTCTTCATCTTCACTAAAAGAGGCTCCATTACCTGGAGAAGTAATAGATACTGATGGACTTAAATTACCTGTTGCAGATACAATTACCAATACTTCATCAGTATCAGAATAAGTACCATCATTAACAGTTAATTTGCATTTGTAAACACCCTCAACTAAATTAGAAATATTTGGTGATACTGTTGTTTGATTATCAAAGTTGATAACAGATGGACCATAAATTTGTTCCCAATTATAAGTTATGTTTTGACCTTCTGGATCATTACTACCAGAACCATTTAAAGTTGCAGTAGAAATAGGGCTAATTATTGAAACATTATTTCCAGCATCAGCAATTGGTGCTACATAACCCAAAGCCTCTTTATAAGCAAAAGTCAGTTTACCTAAATTAAATTCTCCATTTTCTATAAAAAGTCTTAATACGTTTTCTCCTTTTGTTAATTCAATATCAGAAACTGTTTTAGTATTCCATGATTCCCAACCACCAGAATTCGAAACCGTTATATTAGAACTTACTTTTTCGCCTTCAATTTCAAAATAAAAAGGTCCACCTCCACTTGAATTTCCAGAAGCGTACCTAAAACTTAAATTGTAAATTCCAGCAGTTTCCACATCAATAGAATATTCCATCCATTCTCCAGCAGCAAGCCAACCTACTATTTTTCCTTCAGAATTATTAGATTCTGAATCTACATATTCATCTGTTCTATAATCTCCAGCATTATTTAATGATAAATCTAAATAAGATATGTTTTGCCCTTTACCACCTTCAAATTTATCATAATTACCAGGTTCGATAACACCAGGTATTTGAAACGCAGTTCCTAAATAAGGTACTTGTTCACCAACTATAACATTTACACTATTAGTTACATTAAAATTATCATTCAAATAGACTTTAGAGAAAAAACCATGCACACCTAAAGAAAGGTTTTCTGCTTTCATATTGTAAGGTGCAGTTGTGTCTGTACCTAATAAGGTAGATCCATCAAAGAATTCTACTTTTGTAATTCCTGAACCAGAAACTGTTGTTGATAAGTTTACACTACCATTTGGATAAGCTTGTAAGAAATCAGAAGAAATTACTCCAGAAACATCAGTATCTCTATTAGTAGCCATTTTATTAGCTGGTACAGTTAATTGAAATCCATCAGAAAAAGTAACAGTAATTTGTGAATTTGAGTAATTATGAGCTACATAAGTCGTTTGTCCGTTTTGTTTAAAAACCGCAGCTATAGGATAATTAGCAGTTATTGAGGCATCTATAATACCAATAGCATTAGCAGAATGTAACCAATGATAAGTTTGTGCATCAGAAATACCAAACTTTAAATTTCTTTCTGGATATGCATTATATAAATTAACTGCCTCTTGTGGATTTGTCATAGACAAGTATTTCCAATAGGTATCATGCCATAAATTATCATTATCCTCTTTACTTAAAACTCCTGTATTAGCAGTAATTTCATTCCAAAGTTTTTTTGAATATTCTTGATTATGTCCTAAATAAAAAGAACCACCATGAATAGGATACATTTCTATTCCATAAGAAGCTGCAATATCTGAAGTCCAAAAAGTACCATTATCAGAAGAGTTACCCCAAACTCTAGAAACTACACTATATTGTTGATTTGCTGGAAAATTACGTTCATATATATCAAACCAATATTCCTCTACAGCTGTTTGTTCTGTAGTGTAAATATAAATTCCTAAATCTCTAATTTGATCGTTATTTGTAATGGTTCCCCAATGGATTAAAGAAGATGCAAATTGCATACTTTCTGAAGTTGATTCTTGGTCATTTCCTTGTGGAAAAGTTGCAAACCCATTTGCCCAACTATGACCTGCATAAGGACTAAAGTTTCTTAAAAAAGGAAATTTTGTATCGTTCCTATCTGTAGAAGCTGCGTCTCTAATTAATATATTTATCATTTCACCCCATTTTGTAGACCAACCAGGTTCAAACTGTTCCATAAAAGAAGCTGCATGAATAAAGTATCCCCAGTGAAAGTGATGATCATTTAAATTACCATCTTGTCCATGACCCGCAGGATACCCTAACATTGCAGACCAAGTATCATTGTAATAAAATAAAAAAGCTTTTTCTCCAGAACTATATGACAACCAATCTTCTAAACGTTCTTTAACAGTTGCAACCATTTTATCTCTTGCTAAAACGTCTCCTGTTTGATCAGCAATTCTTGCTGTCTGAATTAAACGATTCATTACTTGACCTTCATTATAAGAATCTGTCCAAGTGGCTAAACCATCATTTTTAATTTGAGAAATTTTATTTTCTAAATCAGAAGGACTAAAACCTGTACTATAATTTGCCAAATAAGGTAATGTTGGTAAAATTCCTTTAAATGTGTTTTCAACCGTAAAACTATTACCATCTAACATTTTTAACTCTCCTCTAACAGAACTGTATGTATAAGCATTTGGCACGGGAGAACTTGAACTTGAATTATACCATTGATGCGGTAATAATCCTAAAAGCATATTAGAATTTGCCCCTTCTTTTATATCTGTAGAAGCTGTAAATGTGGTTGTTACTTTTGAATTGGTCTCATTATAACTCCAAGAAGTAGTTGTATTTGTTGGAAAAACATATGCGTATTTTTTAAATTCTTCTGCTACTCCACTTACATTACTTGTATTTTGTGGTAACATAGCCATAGACCAATAATCCTTCCCATTCAAAGTTGAAGTATATATACTTCCTGAATTAGACCATGTACTTCCTGATGGCGCATAAAAAACAAAATCTTGTCCTGCTGAGGCATTTTCTATAATCAGTATTTCATTATTAGTTGATACCGTTCCCGAATTTACTTTTATTTCTACAATATCATCTGTATCCTTTTCAAAATATAGAAACGGCATTCCTATTCCAGAAGTCGCTTTTAATTCATTATCACCATCTTTCCAGTTCATAGTAACTGTCCAGTCTGAATAATCTGAAACAGTTGCTTTTGATGTTGACAAACCTGTTAAACCAACTTCAATAGCTTGATTATCTCCTATAACTCCCCAAGGAATATAAGTAACAATTAAACCAGTGTTTGAGGTTTTCATTGTCATTGGATAATTAAATAAATTATCTGCGTGATCTTCTTTTACCAACTTAGACCACCAATCGTTAGTTGGTACAGGTTTTCCTAAAGCATTTCCTGTTAATTGAGGAGAACCTGAAGGAAAATCGTTTCTACCAGCAGCATCTGTTCCTGGATGATTGTTGGTATAACTTGCACTACCAACTTGAGTTGTTTGTGCAGAAAAGGAAAAAGCAATAAATAATGTAAAAAAATAAAAAATTACTTTGGTTGCTTTTTGATTAATTAATCTCATATTTAAGTTTTAGTTTGTTATTATAGAATTAGTTTTATTAATATAATTAAGTGATTTATTCTTTAATTAGTTTTATTGTTTTAACCCCAGATTCTGTTTTTATCTGAGCTAAATAGAATCCTCCTTTTAAATTAGATCCTTCAATAATTGTTGTTATTGTATTTGGTGTTGATGAAAACACATTCTTACTTTGTAAATCAAAAACTATAATTGATAAAATATTTTCGCCATCAGTTTTTACAGTCCAACTATTTTTACTTGGATTAGGAAAAGCTTTAAGATTTAAAATTTCAACATTATTTGTACTAAGTGATGCTGATTTCCAAAAATATATATTATCTAAATAAATATCATTTGAATAACCATTACCACCAATAAATTTTAATTGAGCTGCTTTTGTTATATCTCCTGTTATATCTGTAACAGGAATATCTATACTTTGCCAAACTCCATCATCATTAGCTATAGAATGAGGGATTTCTGTACCAGAACTTATGACAACTGCACTAGGAGTTAAACCATTAACGGTCCAAACATCTAGATGTAAAAACTCCATAGAAGTTAAATCTTGTTCAGAATTAAACTCTATTCCTTGATAACTAAAATTAGTATAAGCCAATACTGAATTTCCAGAACCTGTTGGTTGAAATTCTGTATCTGCAGAGTTAAAACCAGTTTGTTGCCAATTTGGATTATAATTTGCACCTACTATATTGTTATATGAATCACTAAAAATTGAAATTACATCTGACGTTACACGAACAGGTGGATTTGGTGCATTTATATTTGGAGCTCCAATATAAAAAGACACTTTGTAAGTTTTTGTAGTAGAACCATCTTGAGATGTTACCACTACAGAAGCTTCACCAGGAATTGAGCTAGCTTGTGTAATAACTTTTGTAGCAGAAACATCTGTTGTTGTTGCCAAAGTAATTTGAGGAACTGCTGTTATCCCCCCTAATAAAGGCATTAAATAAGTTTCTGAATTAGGTGTAAAACCTGAAACTGAAGCTCCATCTAATTCTAACGCACTTAATGTTGCATCTTCTCCTTCAGCAGCAGGAGTTTTATAAAAATATATATTATCTATATAAATAGCATTTGATGATCCATTACCACCATTAAACATTAATTGAATAGTTCTTCTAAGGTCACCTGTTATATTTGCTACAGGAATTTCTATACTTTGCCATTGACCATCTCCATTTGCAATTGTTTTAGTAATTGCTGTTCCTGAGCTAATTACAGAAACTGTAGGAATTACACCTTTAACAGTCCAAATATCTAAATGAAAATATTCCATTGAACTTATATCTTGTACAGAATTAAACTCTATTCCTTGATAATTAAAGTTTGTATATGCTAAAACTGAATTTCCTGAACCTGTAGGTTGAAATGCTGGGTTTGCAGCATTAAAACCAGATTGTTGCCAATCAGGATTGTAATTTGCACCAGATATGTTATTATATGTATCACTAAAAATAGAAATTACATCTATAGAATTACGAGCTGGAGGTGTTGGTGCATTTACATTTGGTGCACCAATAAAAAAGGATATTGTATACGTTTTTTTAGTTGTACCATCTTGTGCAGTTACCAATACAGTTGCATCTCCAGGAATTGATGTAGCTTGAGTAATTATCCTCGAAGCTGAAGTATCAGTTGTTGTTGCCAAAGTTATTTGTGGTACTGTTGATGTCCCTCCTACTAAAGCCATTAAATACGATTCAGAATTTGGAGTAAAATTTGAAACAGATACTCCATCAACTTCCAAATCACTTAAAGTTGCATCTTCACCTGAAGCTGTTGGTTTTTTATAAAAATATACGTTATCAACATAAATAGAAGTTGTAGATCCATTTCCTCCATTAAACTTTAATTGAATTGTTTTTGTAAGGTCTCCTGTTATTCCTGCAACAGGAATCTCTATACTTTGCCATTTACCATCTCCATTTGCAATTGAGTGTGGAATTTCTGTTCCTGAACTAATTACTGTTATTTCAGGAGCTACACCATTAACAGTCCAAATATCTAGATGCAAAAATTCCATAGCAGTTATATCTTGAACTGAATTAAATTCTATTCCTTGATAATTAAATTTGGTATATGCTAAAACAGCATTACCAGAACCTGTAGGTTGAAATTCAACGTTGGCAGAACCTAAACCAGTTTGTTGCCAATCTGGGTTGTAATTTGCTCCAGAAATATTGCTATAAGCATCACTAAAAATTGAAATAACATCTAATGTTTCACGAACAGGTGGAGTTGGTGCATTTACATTTGGTGCTCCAATATAATAAGATAAAGTATACGTTTTTGTAGTTGAACCATCTTGTGAAGTTACTAAAACAGAAGCTTCACCAGGAATTGAAGACGCTTGTGTTATCGTTGTAGAAGCTGAAGTGTCTGAAGTAGTTGCCAATGTAATTTGAGGTACTGTTACTGTTCCTCCTAGTAATTCTATGGCATATGATCCTTTATTAGGTGTAAAACCATCAACTGAAGCCCCATCTATCTCTAAAGCATTTAAGGTTGCATCTGTTCCGTCGGCAGTTGGGTTTTTATAAAAATAAACATTATCAACATAAATAGCACTAGAAGAACCATTACCTCCATCAAATTTAAATTGTATTGCTTTAGTAATATCTCCTGTAATACCAGCAATAGGAATTTCTACACTTTTCCATAGACCATTTGCATTTGTCATAGTATGAGGTATTTCTGCTCCAGAACTTATCACAAAAATTCTAGGTGTAGCAACATCAACAGTCCAAATATCTATATGCAAAAACTCCATAGCAGTTAAATCTTGTTCAGAATTAAACTCTATTCCTTGATAATTAAAGTTGGTAAAAGCCAGCACTTCATTGCCAGGTCCTGAAGGTTGAAATGCTTGATTTGCCGAACTAAAACCACTTTGGTTCCAATTTGGATTGTAATTTGCTCCATCTATATTGTTGTATGAATCACTGAAAACTGAGATAACATCTAAAGATTCTCGAACCGGAGGTATAGGAGCATTAACTGCTGGAGTTGCTAAAATACTTGTCGATTTACTTTCATTAGAAATTTTTACAGTTCTACCAATTTCAATATTCTGAGAATGCACAAAAGCAGAAAACAGTAAGACAGTTAAAAACAATGTAATTTTTTTCATTTTTTATAATCGTTTAATTATTAATGTTTTTAATTGTGATTGATAATTTTAAAGATCATAATTTTAAAATTAAGTAAGTAATCCTTAGGCTATATAAAAACCATACAAAAACATAAACCTTACAAAAAAAGGTTGAAGCCAAATAGAAACAAGAGCTTTAAGCTAAATAAAGATGTGAAAAAAAACGAATTAGAAGAAATGTTGTGGAATTGTTGTGGTATTATTTGATAAAATAAGAACAAAACAAAAAACCTTCAATTAAAAATTATTTTTAATTGAAGGTTTTGATCTTAAAAGTATTTTACTAAACGTTCTAATCGAAATTAGTTTCCATTTTTAAGTAATCTAAAAACTCACGTTTTCTATCTTTTTCTTTAAATTTACCACCAAACTCTGCAGTAACTGTAGAACTTTCTATGTCTTTTATACCTCTAGAATTAACACATAAATGTTTTGCGTCTATTACACAAGCAACATCTTCTACACCTAAAGCTTCTTGCATCGCTTGTACAACTTGCATTGTTAAACGTTCTTGTACTTGTGGTCTTTTAGAAAAGTACTCTACAATTCTATTCATTTTAGACAATCCAATTACCTTACCATCAGAAATATAAGCAACATGTGCTCTACCAATTATAGGCAATAAATGATGCTCACAAGTAGAATATACAACTATATTCTTCTCAACCAACATTTCGCCATAATTGTAATTATTATCAAACGTAGATGCTTTTGGCATATTTGCAGGATTTAATCCCATAAATATCTCATTTACAAAAGATTTAGCTACTCTTTTTGGAGTACCTTGTAAACTATCATCTGTTAAATCCATTCCTAAAGTGTTTAAAATGTCTTTAACACTTTCTTGGATTCTATTAATTTTTTCTTCGTCAGAAATATCAAAAGCGTCTGCTCTTAATGGAGTTTTTGCAGATGTACCTACATGATTTTCTCCTATTTCTTCACTTCTTTCGTCATTCATTTTGCTGTTCAATTCAAACATTTCAACCTATATTAAAGTGCAAATTTACGTGTTTGCAACGTATTATTTTAGTTAAATAATAAATTATAACTATTATACTATATTTATTCCTCTTTTAACATATTTATTAATTCTTCTAAAGAACAATTTGTTTGTTGTCCAGAATTCATGTTTTTTAAGATAAACACATTGTTTTCTACTTTAGAAATAACAAATTCTATTGCTCTATTAGAAACATATTTCCATTGTCGTTTTTGTGCCTTATTACTTTCACCTAAATCAGGATAAAATTCACTTTTTATATTTTTTTCTCTTAAGCTTTTAATTGCTTTCATTTTAATTACATCTGTAGTTGCATCAAAATTTAAGAAAATAACTTTTGGTTTTGGTAAATCAACAGTTTTAAATAAACCTAATTCTTCTAAAACTAAATAGATTCTGTCTAATCCAAAAGAAATTCCAACTCCAGAAACATCTTTTAAACCAAAGATTCCTGTTAAGTCATCATATCTTCCACCACCACCAATAGAACCCATTTTTACACCTTCTGGCGCAGCAACTTCAAAAATTGCTCCAGTGTAATAATTTAATCCTCTTGCTAAAGTAACATCTAC
>CAJQQH010000044.1 GCA_905480405.1 uncultured Polaribacter sp.
ATTCATACCAAAACTTACAGCCCATGGGTTGTTTTCATCTTGTGCGCTTACGTTACTAACTGTTACCAACGTAAACAAAGCTATCACAGCTAATTTTAATCGTTTCATTATCAAATTTTTAAATTAAAAGTTCGTTATTATAATACGCAAAAGTAAAGTCTTCTATCGTATCTACAAAGACAAATCTACAAAATATTCATAAAAGAGCAATTTTTTATCAATTCTAAATAACTTTTAGCTCTTTACCTACCTTTACAAATGCAGAAATAGCCTTATCTAAATGCTCTTTCTCGTGTGCCGCAGAAAGCTGCACTCTTATTCTTGCTTTTTCTTTAGGAACAACAGGAAAAAAGAAACCTATAACGTAAATACCTTCATCCAACAACTTATTTGCCATCGTTTGAGATAATTTTGCATCATATAACATAACCGGTACTATTGCTGCATCTGCACCAACCAAATCAAAACCAGCTTTTTCCATTTCTGTTCTAAAGTAATTTGTATTCCATTCTAATTTATCACGTAATGAAGTATCTTCAGAAATTAAATCAAAAACCTTTAATGAAGCTCCAACTATTGCCGGCGCTAAAGAATTAGAAAACAAATAAGGACGTGAACGTTGACGTAAAATTTCTATGATTTCTTTTTTTGCCGTTGTATAACCCCCCATTGCACCTCCTAAAGCCTTACCCAAAGTACCCGTAACAATATCTACACGATCCATTACGTTTTTCAATTCTACTGTACCTCTACCTGTTTTACCAATAAAACCAGTTGCATGACATTCATCAACCATAACCAAAGCATCATACTTATCTGCTAAATCACAAATTTCATCTAGCTTAGCTACAATTCCATCCATAGAAAAAACACCGTCTGTAACTATTATTTTAAAACGATGATTTTGTTTATTCGCTTCAATAAGTTGCTCTTCTAAAGCCGACATATCATTATTACTATATCGATAACGCGCTGCTTTACACAAACGAACTCCATCAATAATAGATGCGTGATTTAAACTATCAGAAATAATTGCATCTTCTTTTGTTAGCAATGGTTCAAAAACACCACCATTTGCATCAAAAGCTGCTGCATATAATATGGTATCTTCAGTTGTGTAGAAATCTGCAATTTTTTGCTCTAATTGTTTGTGAATATCTTGAGTACCACAAATGAAACGTACAGAAGACATTCCAAAACCATGAGTATCCATAGTATCTTTTGCTGCTTTAATAACTTCTGGATGATTAGACAATCCTAAGTAATTATTTGCACAAAAGTTAATTACCTCTTCTCCTGTAGAAATTTTAATAACCGCATCTTGAGAGGATGTTATTATTCTTTCCGACTTATACAACCCAGCATCTTTAATTTCCTGAATCTCTTTTTTTAAAGTATCTTTAATTTTACCGTACATTTTTTATTGATTTAAAAAATACAAAGTTACAAAGTTTATTTTTTTTGATTATACTTCAATAAGATCAATTTTGTCATTTATATAAATTAAGAGTTTTTTCTTTACTTTAAAACCCATAGACTTTAAAACCCTCTCGTACCTTAATAATTGTTGATGATGTTCTTTTGATTGATTTCCTGTTTTATAATCTATAACTACAACCTCATTTTTTTCAGTAAAAACCAATCGATCTGGAATTACAATCTGATTATCGACATCAACAATTTCTCTTTCATTATATATAATAACTTCTTTTGAAAAATAAGTTACTATTTCTGGGTGATTTACAACAGTTTTAATTTTATTTTTAATTTCTATTGATTGACTTCCATCAATGAATCCTTGCTGATAATATTGTTCAACCACTTTCTCAACATCTTCTTTTAGTTTAATTTTTGACAATATCTCATGAAATAAATTTCCAAAATTAATAGCTTCACCTTGAGTTGTATCCCATAATTTTGAAGCACTTGCTAATAAAACAACATTATGCTCTTGCCAAGGAGTAGAAATAAATTTCTCATGAACTTCTGTAGAAGTTATTTCTTCTACTTTTTCACTCACCCTACCTTTATTACCAAAAGAATACTCTAAAACATCATCATTCCAAAGATTTAATTTTATTAAATAATTAACAAAAACACCAGAATAGAAATTTGTATTTACTTCTCCTTTAGATGAAATTTTCTTGTCGGTAATTATATGTAATTGTTCTACTGCCCTTGTTAAAGCAACATACAGTAAATTAAAATTATCTAATTCCAGCTCTTCTCTTTGCTGATTATATATCTCTAAACCTGTATTATTTACATAGCTTAAACTCTTATTATAATCTACCAGTAATTCTTTGAATCCATCATAATTTTCTGGTAATTCATTTAACCAAATCTTAGGATTAATTTGCCTATAAATATCCACATCACAAGGAAAAATAACCACAGGAAATTCTAATCCTTTAGATTTATGAATTGTCATAATCTTAACAGCGTTTTTACTTTCTGGAGCAACAATACTTAATTTTTCTTTTCTTATATCCCAGAAATCTAAAAACTCTGCAACATCTGTAGATTTTCTTTGTTGTTCTAAAACAACATCTAAGAAAAATTGCACATAAGCATCAGAAGTATTTACTAAATTAAAACCTCTAATAATTTCTTCAATTTTCTCGTAAAATGGCTGTTGATGAAAAGTCGATACATCAAATAAAACCCCATATGTTTTTAAAGCATCAAAAATGGCTTGATTATCAGCTTTAGCATACTCTTTAAAGAACACGTGTTTCGTTTGTTCAATTTTTAAATGTTGATGTAAAAAATACAACATTTCGAAACGCGTTTCTTCATCATTCGGATTTTGTAACACCCTTAAAACATCAACAATAAAACCAACTTTAGCACTATTTTGCAACAACAATGTTTCTGAAGAAACAATATCTACCCCATTTTCTGATAAGTAGTTAGCAACTGCAACTCCGTCTTTTTTTGTTCGAGTTAAAATACAAATTTCATTTAAAGAAAATTCTTCTTTTAGTTGATTTATTTTCCCTAAAACTTTCTTCGGATATCTTAACTTTTTCTCTTCCTTATCTTTTTCATCCTCTAAAAAAGTTAAAGAAACGAAACCACCTTTTTTGGTATTTTCCAATTGCTTATTTCCTTCAATAAAAAGATTTTTATAAGATTCATTTTGAAGAAAGTCTCCAGTATGCTGAAAAAACGAATTATTAAAGTTAATTACCTCGGCAAAACTTCTAAAATTAGTTTCTAGACTTTTAATTTGTTTACCAATATGAAAAGGGTTTGTTTCACTAGAGCCTAACTCTATAAATTGTTCTGCCTTACCACCTCTCCATCTATAAATTGCTTGTTTTCCATCGCCAACCAACAACAAATTACTATTCTCTTGCGCTAATGCATTATCTATTAAAGGAATTAAATTTTGCCATTGTAACATAGAAGTATCCTGCATTTCATCAATAAAGTAATGCTGAAATCGTTGACCTATTTTTTCATAGATAAAGGGGGCTGGTTGCTCTTTTATATTATCTGAAATCAACTGATTAAATTCAGAGTTTAGTCTGATATTATTTTCTTCCTTAATTTGCTCTAACTCTAAGTTGATATTATTTAAAACCGCGAGCGGAATTATGTTTTTTAACGCCAACTTATTCATTAAAAACTGACTATAAATTTCTTTTGAAAGGTTATAAAAAGCGACAATATCTGGAACTATATTTTCTATAGATGATGCAATTTCATTTGTTGTTGTTTTCGAATAATATTGATGATTAGCAATAGCCTTTTCAATCGTTTCACTTCGTTTTAAAAAATCGACAGTAACAGATTTAGTGCTTAGATCTAAAAAGAATTTAGGAATCGTTGCTCGCATAAAATCTTTATAAACTAAACCATGATTTTCTATTAATTCTAAACAATCTTCACCAACACGCTGCAGGGCTACTTTTAATTCTTTTTGATGCAAAAAAAGTTTTGATTTTAAACCCGTAAAATCTTCTAGCTTTTTTTTAGAAAGCATCTTAAAATGCTCAACATCATCTTCATTTAAAAGTACTCTTGAGAAATCATTTAAATCTCGAGAAATATCCCAAGATTTATCATCATCTGCTTTATCTAAAGAATAATCTATTAATAATTTTGTGAGTTGTTTATCTGTACCAATTTTAGATATTAAAACATCTACAGCTTGATTTAACAATGATACTGCATCCATTTCTACTTCAAAATTGAGAGACAACCCTAAATCAAAAGCAAAACTTTTTATAATCTTATGCGTAAAACTATCTATTGTTGTTATTGAAAAGGCAGAATAGTTTTGTAAAATTACATCTAAAATTTTTTTACTACGTTCTTTAATCTGAACTTTATCTACACTAGTTTCCTTTAAAATTAATTGCAATAAGTCGTTTTCTTTTCCATCTGCAAAATCTTCTAAACTAGAAAGAACACGCTCTTTCATTTCACCAGCTGCTTTATTGGTAAACGTAATTGCTAATACTTTCTGAAATGTAAAAATGTCATCAGAATTTAACAATACCTTTAAGTACTCTTTTACAAGGGTAAAGGTTTTACCACTTCCGGCAGAAGCGTTATAAACTTCGAAAGTTGCTGGTTGATGCACAATATATTTTTTAAGATGAATTGTACGAATTTACATAAAGTTACAATATTTCTTATCCTCTAAACAAAAAGAAATCTTTTTTCATAGATTCTATCTTAGAATCATCATTTGTAATAATATAATCGATTGCTTTTTCAGTAAATATTTTTCCTTTTGGAGTAAGGGCTATAATTTGATTATTAATAACAATCATATTATTTTTCTCTGCTAAATCTACAATAGATTGAGCTTTAATTTTATGCCAATTAATATGTTCGTTTAGATGATTAATATGCCTTTCGTTTTCCTCTGTATGATTATTTAAATGCAATAAAAAAGTAAGTAATTGCACTTCTTTTTGTTGCTGCTTATTTCTATACAACACAGAAATAAACCCTCTATTAGGTGCAAATAAATACACTAAAAAGAAAACGAAACCTAGCATTGTAATCATAGAACCAGAAATAGAAGCATCCAACCAATGCGCCAACCAATAGCCCGAAATCGCTGAAAAGACTCCAAAAATAACAGAAAAAACTAACATTATTTTCAAATCATTAGTTAATAAATAAGCTGTTGCAGCTGGCGCAATCATTAAAGCTACTACTAAAATTGCTCCTACAGCATCAAACGCACCAACTGTTGTTACAGAAGCAATACTCATTAATCCGTAATGAATTACAATTGGAGAAAAACCTAATGATGTAGCTAAACCCGCATCGAATGTACTTACTTTTAATTCTTTAAAAAAGGCAACAAGTAGACTGAGGGTAATTAATAAAATAGTTCCAATAATCCATAACGATTTCGGTCCAATATCTATACCATTAACTATTAATCTATCAAACGGAGCAAAAGCCAACTCACCCAATAAAACCGCATCTACATCTAAATGTACATCATTGGCATTTTTGGCGATTAAAAGCACCCCAATACTAAACATTGCCGGAAAAACTAAACCGATAGCAGTATCTTCTTTTACTAATTTAGTTTTCTGAATATACTCTACCAAAACAACAGTTAAAATACCTGATAAAGCCCCCATTAAAATTAATAACGGTGAGTTTAAATCATGGGTTATAAAAAAACCAATAACCAATCCTGGTAAAATGGAATGACTAATAGCGTCACTAATTAGCGCCATCTTTCTTAACACCA
Organism: uncultured Polaribacter sp.; assembly: GCA_905480405.1. Taxonomy (GTDB): domain Bacteria; phylum Bacteroidota; class Bacteroidia; order Flavobacteriales; family Flavobacteriaceae; genus Polaribacter. The sequence continues at coordinate 5,732 of CAJQQH010000044.1, forward strand.
AAAAAACACCTGGTATCGCACAAGCGATTGCCACCAAACTCGCTATTAATTGTATTTCTATTTGAGCACTACTCATTTTCTATATTCTGATTGTATAAATTACTCGAAAACTGGTATCCTTTTTCCGTCATAGACCACATTTTACCTTGTACTTTTATATATTCTTCTTCCTCTAACTTTTTTAAAGTACCTCTTGTATAACCTTGAAAGTTATTTAAAATTTGTACAGCATGCGGATGTGATTTATTTTCATGTGTTTTCACAAGATCAAACATAAACGATAAAGTTTTATGTAATTTTAGATCTCGTCTGTTTTTTAAAAACCGTATCTGACGAAATAACAATCCTCTAGATGGCGAAAAAATAAATGAGAACATTACAAAAATGGCAGCCACCAATACTATTACAGGCCCTGTAGATAAATTAGATTGACTTGCACTAATTCCGGTTCCTACAACACCTGCTAACAAACCAAAAATGGCAGCCAAAACAACCATTGTACTTAAACTATTTGTCCATTGACGAGCAGCTGCAGCTGGCGCCAACAACATTGCACTCATTAAAACAACACCAACCGTTTGCAATCCTAAAACAATTGCCAGTACAATAAAACTTGTAATTAAAGCATCTATAAATTTTATATTAAACCCTAACGTTTTTGCATAATCGGCATCAAACAATAAGAGCTTAAATTCTTTCCAAAATAACAGTAACACTGCTAAACAGATTGACGTTACTATTGCCATAAACCATACATCTTTAATTAATAATGTTGCCGCCTGACCAAATAAAAATTTATCCAACCCAGATTGATTTGCATTTGGCATTTTTTGAATGAAGGTTAAAAGTAACATTCCAAATCCAAAGAAGACCGAAAGTATAAGACCCAAAGCAGTATCTGTTTTTAAATGAGTATTTTTCACAATTCCCCGAATCCAAAAAGCACCAATAAGTCCACTAATTAATGCCCCCAACAATAAAACATTAGTATCTTTTGTTCCAGTAATTAAAAATGCAATTGCAATACCAGGAAGTGATGCATGTGAAATAGCATCACCCAATAAACTTTGTTTTCTTAAAACAGCAAAACTACCTAACATACCACAAATAGCACCTAAAATCGCTGTTCCGATTGTGATTGTTCGGAGCGTATAGTCTGTAAAAACGAGATTAAAATATTCTTGTAAGTCCATTATTGTTGTACACTTACTTTATAATTAATACCGTACGTTTTGGTAAGATTATCATCGTTAAAAATTTCTTTTACCGGACCTGTTGCTATCTTTTTTACATTTAAAAAAGTTACCCAATCGAAATACTCAGGAACCGTCTGTAAATCATGATGTACTACAACTACAGTTTTCCCTGCTTTTCGTAATTCCTTTAAAATATTAATAATCGTTATTTCTGTCGTAGCATCTACGCCTTGAAAAGGTTCATCCATAAAATAAATAGATGCATTTTGCGCCAAAGCTCTTGCCAAAAAAACACGTTGTTGTTGCCCGCCAGAAAGTTGAGATATTTGTCGATTTTTAAAAGCCAACATTCCTACTTTTTCAAGTGCTTCTAATGCTGCTTTTTTTTGTGCTTTCCCTGGCCTTTTTACCCAACCTAAACTGCCGTAAGTTCCCATTTTAACAACATCTAAAGCTGTTGTTGGAAAATCCCAATCTACACTGCCTTTTTGAGGAACGTAAGCAACTAACTTTCTTTGTTTATCGTACGATTTTCCATAGATAGAAACACTACCAGCAATTGGGTTTATAATTCCTAAAATAGACTTTATTAAAGTAGATTTACCAGCGCCATTTGGCCCAACAATAGCCATTAAAACACCTTCCGGAATTGCTAAATCTATATCCCAAAGTACTGGTTTATAATTATAAGCAACCGTTAAATCATCTACTGTTACTGCGTATTTTATTTCCATTTTATTTTAAAGCATTAACAATTGTATTTACATTTGCTTTATACATCCCTATATAAGTACCTTCTACAGTTTCTGCACTTCCTAAAGCATCAGAATATAAAGTTCCGCCAATAACAACTTGGTGCCCGTTAGAATTTACCGCCTCTTTTAAAGCTTCAATAGTTCTTTTTGGCACAGAACTTTCTATAAAAACCGCTTTTACTTTATTTTTGATAATAAACTTCGCTAATTTTTGAACATCTTGAACTCCAGCTTCTGTTGCTGTAGACAAACCTTGTAAACCAACAACATTAAATTTATGCTGTTTACCAAAATAATTAAAAGCATCATGTGCAGTAACTAAAATTCTTTTTTCAACAGCCAATTCGTTTATCTTGGTTTCAACCTCTAAATTTAATGTCTTTAATTTTTTTAAATACGTCTTTGCATTTTCTTTATAAAAAGCAGCATTTTTAAGATCAATTTCACCCAATTTATCAGCAATATGTAATGTTATTTTAGTCCAATTATTAATATCAAACCAAATATGAGGATCGTAATTTGAAGCAAACAATTCTGAGCTTATTAAGTTCTTTTTATCAATAGCATCAGCAGCAACAATTATTTTTTTGCTTTGATGCTCCATTTTTTCAAACACATCTTCTAACTTACCTTCTAAATGTAAACCAGTATAAACAACTACATCTGCATTAAATAATTTAGAAACATCACCTTCACTTGCTTTGTATAAGTGTGGATCTACACCTGCACCCATTAAACCTTTTACCTCTAATTTATCTCCACCAATATTTTTTACTAAATCGGTAATCATTGTAGTTGTAGTAACTACACTAAATCTTTCGTTTACTTGCTTAGGTTTTGTTTTACAACCTATTACAAACAAAATTACTATTAGAACTAGTATTCTTTTCATTTTATTTTTTTTGTATATATAAATTATTTGCAATCTTATTTGATATTGATAGTTTTCTATCTTCTATTAATATTGATAAAGAATCATCGAAATTTTCTTTTTCTAAAACTGTAATTTGTTTTCCTAAAGTGATACCTTTTTTATCTAAAAACTGTAGAAACTCTGATGACGAATCATTTACACCCACACAAACACCGCTTTCGTTTTTTGTTAAAGTTGATAATAAGCTTTTATCAATTGTATTTATGTTTCCTTCTTTATCAGGAATTGGATCTCCATGAGGATCATGTATAGGAAACCCCAAAAAAGCATCTATTTGATCTACTAGTTTTGGAGATTTTATATGCTCTAACTGCTCAGCAACATCATGCACTTCATCCCAAGAAAAATTTAATTTCTCTACTAAAAAAACCTCCCAAAGCCTGTGTTTTCTAACAATACTTGCTGCCGTTTTCTTACCTAAATTAGTAAGTTTAACTCCTTTATATTTTTTATATACAACAACTTCTTTGTCAGATAGTTTTTTAACCATATCTGTAACAGAAGAAGCTTTTGTATCAAGTTTCTTAGCAATTGCATTTGTACTGATTCCTTTATCGGCATCAATTTCTAAATGATAAATTGCTTTAAGATAATTTTCTTCTGACTGACTAAACATACTTATTTTTTTGACATGACAAATATATACTTTTTATTTTTGTAAATTAATTTTTAGACAAGTCTAAAAATTAATTTACATTTGCAAAAACAAATTTAAAATGAAGATTTTCATCAGTATTACTTTCTTACTGGTATTTAGCACAAGTTTTGGACAGACAATTACAGGAAAAATAACATCAAAAAATGGAGATACATTACCATATGTAAATGTGTATTTAAAAAAAACAAAGATTGGCACATCAACTAACGAAAAAGGATTTTATGAATTAAAAAATTTATCCGTTGGCAACTATACGATGATATTAAGCAGTATTGGATATAAAACTAAATCTATTAAGATAGAGATTAAAACAAATGAGAAAAAAATAAAAAACTTTACATTGTTTGAAGATAATTCTTTAGATGAAATTGTTATTTCTGGAACCTTAAGACCAATTTCTAAAACAGCTAGTCCGGTTTCTGTAGAAGTATATAGTAACACGTTTTTTAAGAAAAATCCCACCCCTTCAATTTTTGAATCTATGCAAAACGTTAATGGAGTTAGGCCTCAACTAAATTGTAATGTTTGTAATACAGGAGACATTCATATTAATGGTTTAGAAGGTCCTTATACGTTTGTTTTAATTGATGGAATGCCAATTGTTAGTGGACTTTCTACTGTTTATGGATTAACAGGAATTCCTCAAGCTTTAATAGAAAGAGTAGAAGTTGTTAAAGGGCCTGCATCTACACTTTACGGCTCAGAGGCTGTTGGTGGTATTATAAATATAATAACAAAAAAACCATCAAACTCTCCTAAATTAACTACAGATACTTTTGCGAGTTCTTGGGGAGAAGTGAATACCGATATTGGATTAAGATATAAATTATCAAAAAAAACAAGTGGATTATTGGGTGTGAATTATTTTAATTTTCAGAATAGGATTGATAACAATAATGACAATTTTACAGATTTAACTTTACAAAATAGAATTTCTCTTTTTAATAAAGTAAATATAGAGCGAAAAAGCAATAAGGTATTTACAATTGCAGGTAGATATGTTTATGAAGATAGATGGGGTGGAGAAATGGATTGGAAAAAAAAATATAGAGGTACAGATACTAAATATGGAGAGAGCATCTACACTAACAGATGGGAAACTTTTGGAACCTACCAATTACCAACCACAGAAAACATAAACTTTCAGTTTAGTGCAAATGGACATTATCAAGATTCATATTATGGAATCGATGCATACGATGCAGAACAATTAATTGCATTTGGGCAATTTATATACAACAAGCAAATAAAACAAAAACACGATTTATTGTTGGGTGTTGCTTATAGATACACTTTTTATGACGATAATACTTTTGCAACTTTTGAAAAAGACGGCATTACAAATAAAGCAGCTATTACGCATTTACCAGGAATTTTTCTACAAGATGAAATAAGCTTAAATAAAAGAAATAAACTATTATTAGGCGCAAGATGGGATTACAATAGTACTCACGGAAGTATCTTTTCACCAAGAATAAATTATAAATGGAATTCAAAAGATAATTCGAATATTATAAGAGCAAGTATTGGAAATGGTTTTAGAGTTGCCAATGTATTTACCGAAGATCATGCAGCTTTAACAGGCGCAAGAGAAGTTGAATTTGATGGAGAATTACTACCTGAAACTTCGTGGAATGCAAACTTAAACTATGTAAAAAAAATAAACACAGAGAACTCTTTTATAACTATTGATGCAAGTACTTTTTACACGTATTTTAACAACAGAATTTTACCTGATTACGAAACGGATTCTAATAAAATAATTTATGCTAATTTAAATGGACATTCGATTTCCAAAGGATTTTCTTTAAATACAGACATCATATTTACAAATGGATTAGCTATTAATGCAGGAGCAACGTTAATGGATGTTTCTGTTACAGAAAACAACATTAAAACAAGGCAATTATTAACAGAAAGTTTTAGTGGTGTTTGGTCTATTTCTTATAAGTTTAATACTAATTTCACAATTGATTATACAGGTAATGTTTACGGACCAATGCGTTTACCTTTATTGGGTGAAAATGATACAAGGGCAGAACACTCTCCATGGTATAGTATTCAAAACATTCAATTTACTAAAAAATTTACCAATAGCTGGGAAGTTTATGGAGGCATAAAAAATCTTTTAAACTTTACACCCGCTGCAAATAGTATTAACAGTGCAGATAATCCTTTTGACACTGGAGTTAATACGGAACAAAATCCTGAATTGGCTTTTGACCCAAGTTATGTGTATGCTTCTAACCAAGGAATTAGAGCCTTTGCAGGAATTAGGTACACATTGTTTTAATTTAAAATTTTATGAGAAAAAATATTTTAATCTTTTTACTAGTAAGTTGTTTTACCACAAAAGCACAATTAAAAGAACTTAAACTAAATACTTACACATTTCCGGAAATAGAACAACTACAAAGACAAAAACCAAAACCTATTGTAGTTTTTATCTATACCAATTGGTGTAAAATTTGTTTTGGAATGAAAAAAACAACTTTTAATAACAAGGAAATTATCAATCTATTGAATAATCATTTTTACTTTGTAAAACTAGACGGAGAAGACAAAAACGATATTAAATTATTGAATAAGGAGTTTAGCTACAAACCAACAGGAAGTAAAACAGGGATACATGAATTAGCAAAAGAACTAGCTTATATAGACGGAAAAGTAAGTTTTCCTACCACAACATTCTTAAATTCTAACTTTGAAATTGAAGCGCAATTAGATAGTTACATAGCAAGTAAAAAAATGAAATTAATTTTAGAAAAAATTAGAAATCATAAGAACTAATGCCTTCTGTCCCACAATCTAGGATTCATATTTCTAGGACTTAAACTATAAACAATACCAACCGATGGGTAGAAATGAGAATATTGACTTTCGAATTTAGCTTCTGAATATTTATAGATAAACTGAAAATTTATGCCGTAATTAGGTTTAAACCAAAATGTGTTGCCAGCTCCAAAATTTAATGTTGGTGTAGATTTTATTGCACTAACAACACTTCCTCCTATTAACAAATAAGGCACTACATTGTCATAAGAAGTACCAAAATCATAACGTAAAACCGCATCTAAAGTAGTGTACTTTTGTGTATCAAAAATAGCAGTAGAAAAACCCAAATCTAAAGTTATATTTTTAGATAAATATTTTGAAACATTAATTCTAGGCGATTGATTTACAAAATCTCCTCCTAAAACCTTCCCTTGAAAATCGGTGTATTTTGCCGAAGCAGCACTTACTCCAACAACCCATTTACTTCCATTATTTTGAGAAAATAATGAAAGTGATAAAAATGAAACAAACACTAAAAGAACAATCTTCATAAATAGCTTTTTATTAAATATCAAAAATAGAAAAAAAATTAGAAGCCATTTACTTTACAAATACTTTTTCTTCTAAAAAGAGATCCAACATCAAAACTATATAAAACACCTGCAGTAAATTGAAAATGAGATTGCATACTCTCAAATCTTTTTTCAGAAAACTTATAACCAACCTGTGTATTAATTGCAAAATTATCTGTTAACCAATAAGAATTTCCTACACCAAAATTTAACGTTGGCGTTCTTTTTAACTGAGCTTTAACCATTGTTCCTCCAAGAAAAATATAAGGTTTTATTTTATTAGATTCATTTAAATGATACTGAACAAAACCTCCGTAAGAATTATAGTTAATTGAATTAGAAATTAACCCAATATCATTTACAAGATTAAAAGCAATTTCCAAACCAAAAGAAAAACTGTTATTATATCTATAATTTGCACTTAGCGTTGGCACTTGAAAAAGATAACGATCTCCTATTACCGATGCAGCTTTATCGCTAAATTTAATTATAGAACTACTTATACCAAGCTCTAGTTTGTTTTGAGATTGTACATTTTTTATAGCCAAAACAAACATTACAAAAATCATTACGTTCTTCATATTTTAAAAATTTATTAATTATTAAAACGTATTTTTTTTCCATATTGATAAGATAAAATGACTACACTGGTTAACTATAAAAAACTTATTATTCAATTAGACCCAATAAAAAAACAAAAGTTTGAAAAACATTGTAACTCTAACTCTTTCAAATTAATATATTTGCATAAAATATTTTACGTTGAGTAAGCAGAACATTGTAAATCAATATCAAAAATCTGCGAATGTTTCGCAGCTAGTTAAGGCCTTTAAACAAGATAAAAACCACTTTCAAATTTCGAATCTGGTTGGATCTTCATTGTCTTTTGTTATTTCTGAAACTTTTAAACAAGCAGACAAACCTTATCTTTTAATCTTTAACGACAAAGAAGAAGCTGCCTATTATTTAAATGACTTAGAACAACTTTTAGGTGATAAAAATGTACTGTTTTATCCCGGTTCTTATAGGAGACCTTATCAGATAGAAGAAACGGATAATGCTAATGTTTTATTGCGTTCAGAAGTTTTAAACAGAATTAATTCTCGTAAAAAACCTGCTGTAATTGTTACCTATCCTACTGCATTATTTGAAAAAGTAGTTACCAAAAAAGAGTTAGAAAAAAACACTTTAAAAGTAGCTGTTGGAGAAAACTTATCGCTCGATTTTGTAAACGAAGTTTTATTTGAATACAAATTTAAACGTGTAGATTTTGTAACAGAACCTGGTGATTTTTCTGTTAGAGGAGGAATTATTGATGTATTTTCTTTTTCTAATGATGAACCTTATCGAATAGAATTTTTTGGCGATGAAATTGATAGCATTAGAACTTTTGATGTAGAAACGCAACTATCTAAAGAGAAATTAAAGAAAATCTCAATTATGCCAAATGTTGAGAATAAAACTTTACAGGAAAATAGAGAGAGTTTTTTAAAGTACATATCTTCCAAAACTGTAATTTTCGCAAAGAATATTGATTTAATTTCTGGAAAATTAGATAAATTCTACTTTAAAGCAGAAGAAGCTTTTAAAGAATTATCTAAAGAAATAAAACACGCAGAACCAAAAGAGCTATTTTGTAATGGAAATTATATTAAAAACCAATTACAAGATTTTACTTTAGTAAATTTTGGAGGTTCTAAATCTGATGAAAAGTTAGAAATAAAGTTTAACACCATACCACAACCTTCTTTTAATAAACAGTTTAACTTGTTAATTGATAATTTAGAAGAACATAATAAAGGAGGCTTTACCAATTATATTTTTTGCGCAAATGAACAACAAGCAAAACGTTTTCATGATATTTTTGACGACGCAGAACAAGAAATTCATTATGAGACAGTTGTTTTTCCGCTTTACCAAGGTTTTGTAGATGTAGAGCAAATGTTGGTTTGTTATACAGATCATGAAATTTTTGAACGTTATCATAAATTCAGATTAAAAAATGGCTATGCAAAAAAACAAGCCATTACAATACAAGAATTAAATAAGTTAGAAATTGGCGATTATGTAACACATATGGATCACGGAATAGGAAAGTTTGGTGGTTTACAAAAAATTGACGTTCAAGGTAAAAAGCAAGAAGCTATAAAATTGGTTTACGGAGAAAGAGATATTTTATATGTAAGCATTCACTCGCTGCATAAGATTTCTAAATTTAATGGAAAAGACGGTAAAGCTCCTAAAATATATAAATTAGGTTCTGGAGCTTGGAAAAAAATTAAACAAAAAACAAAAGCCAGAGTTAAACATATTGCATTTAATTTAATACAGTTATATGCAAAAAGAAAACTACAAAAAGGTTTTGCATTTGGCCCAGACACACACATACAACATGAGCTAGAAGGTAGTTTTATGTATGAAGACACACCAGATCAATTTACATCTACTCAAGATGTAAAATTGGATATGGAAAAAGAACAACCAATGGATCGTTTAGTTTGTGGAGATGTTGGTTTCGGAAAAACAGAAGTTGCCGTAAGAGCTGCTTTTAAAGCGGTAGATAATGGTAAGCAAGTAGCTATTTTAGTTCCAACTACAATTCTTGCTTTTCAGCATTATAAAACATTTACAGAACGTTTAAAAGATTTTCCTGTTAGAATAGACTACTTAAACCGTTTTAGAACTGCAAAACAAAAAACAGAAGCTATAAATGGTGTAAATGATGGCTCTATAGATATTATTATTGGAACACATCAACTAACAAATAAACGTTTAGAATTTAAAGATTTAGGTTTATTAATTATTGATGAAGAACAAAAATTTGGTGTTGCTGTAAAAGATAAATTAAAAACTTTAAAAGAAAATGTAGATACCTTAACACTAACTGCAACGCCAATACCAAGAACATTACAATTTAGCTTAATGGCTGCAAGAGATTTATCCGTTATAAAAACACCACCTCCAAACAGACATCCAATAGAAAGTAACGTTATTCGCTTTAGCGAGGAAACAGTTAGAGATGCTATATCTTATGAAATTTCTCGTGGTGGACAAGTTTTCTTTATTCATAATAGAATAGAAAACATAAAAGAAGTTGCTGGCTTAATACAAAGATTAGTTCCATCGGCAAAAGTAGGTATTGGCCACGGACAAATGGAGGGTAAAAAACTAGAAGCTTTAATGCTTGGTTTTATGGACAATGATTTTGATGTTTTAGTTTCTACTACCATTATAGAAAGCGGATTAGATGTACCAAATGCTAATACAATTTTCATAAATAATGCTAATAATTTTGGATTATCTGATTTACATCAAATGCGTGGTAGAGTTGGTAGATCTAACAAAAAAGCTTTCTGTTATTTTATCACTCCGCCGTATCATATGATGACGGATGATGCTAGAAAAAGAATTGAAGCTTTGGTTTTATTTTCTGATTTAGGAAGCGGAATTAATATTGCCATGAAAGATTTAGAAATTCGTGGTGCTGGAGATTTATTAGGTGGTGAACAAAGTGGTTTTATAAACGATATTGGATTCGATACGTATCAAAAAATATTACAAGAAGCTATTGAGGAGTTAAAAGAAAATGAATTTAAAGAATTATACCCTTCAGATAATTCGAAGCCAAAAGAATATGTAAAGGAAGTAACTATTGATACTGATTTTGAAATTTTATTCCCAGATGATTATATAAATTCTATTACAGAAAGGCTAGCTTTATATACAAAATTAGGCAATCTAACTAAGGAAGATGAATTACAAATTTTTGAATCTGAAATAGTTGATCGTTTTGGCGAATTCCCTACTCAAGTTGAAGATTTATTAGATTCTGTTAGAATAAAATGGCTCGCTAAAGAACTAGGTTTAGAAAAAATTATTTTAAAGCAAAAAAGAATGATCGGTTATTTTGTTTCTGATCAACAAAGCGATTTTTATCAAACAGAAGCTTTTTCTAAGATGTTAAAATATGTTCAGCAAAACGGAAAAAGTTGTGTTATGAAAGAGAAAGAAACTAAAAATGGTCTTCGTCTATTAATTACATTTATAAGAATCGACTCTGTAAAAACTGCCTTAGAAATATTGAATAAAATTTAATGGAAAATTCGCACTTAAAAAATATTTCTGGTCTTTTACTTGCTACACTATTTATAAGTACATCTGGTGTATTAGGTAAATATATTGCAATGCCAACCGAAGTAATTATTTGGTTTAGAGCATCTTTAGCGATGGTTTTTCTATACATTTTTTGTAGGTTTAAGAAAATAGATTTAAAGATAAAATCTCCTAAAGATTACAAACCATTTCTAATAAGTGGCGTTTTAATGGCGGCTCATTGGATTACTTATTTTTATGCTTTAAAACTATCTAATGTAGCATTAGGTATTTTGTCTTTATTTACTTTTCCTATTCTTATTACCCTACTAGAACCTTTGTTTTTAAAAGTAAAATTTAATCCAATTTACATTCTCTTTGGGTTAATGGTTCTTACCGGTTTATACATAATAACACCTGAGTTTAATATAGAAAGTTCGCAAGTAAAAGGAATTTTATTTGGCATTTTATCTGCCTTTTGTTACTCTATAAGGATTCTAATATTAAAACAACATGTTGCAAACTACAATGGCACAATGCTTATGTTTTATCAAACTGTAATTACTACAGTCTTATTATTACCTGTATTATTTATTATGGATTTATCTGCATTAAAAAGTCAGTTTCCCTACTTATTGTTGTTAGCTCTTTTAACTACTGCAGTTGGTCATAGTTTAATGCTACATTCTCTAAAGTTCTTTTCCGCATCTACAGCTAGTATTATTAGTAGCTTACAACCAGTTTTTGGTATTATATTAGCTTTTATTTTCTTGAGCGAAACACCTACAACAAACACTTTTTTTGGCGGTAGTTTAATTCTACTAACTGTTGTTATTGAAAGCTTTAGGAGTAAAAAATAAACATTTGTTATAACGTATTTCTAATAAAAGTAGATGACTAAAAAAGCCAAAAAAACTACTGATAAAAATAGCATAACAGAAAGCTAATAAATAGTTTTAGCCCCGATTGAAACGGCATCCTTTTTATAACTTAAAAATAATTCAATTTTTATTAAAGAGATTGCTACATCAAGCAAAAAATATTGATTCGCAATGACATTTATAAAAAGATATAGTAGAAAGCGGGAAATAGCTTCAAAAAAAACTAAAACAACTCTTTGTTACTAATATTTAAATAGTTACGTTTCACAAAAGCTAAAATGGTTTCTAGAATTTCACCCATATTTTTACAATCTTTAAACTTTACGTCTCCAACATACTTTATTAGATGCGTTTTTAAAAGCTCTACATTTTCTGGATAAGAGATAGTGTCTGCTTTCATACATTTTATTAACCGAAGCGTTCTTTTAGGTGATGTAATCATTCTTTTAGCCATAAAAGAACGTTCTTCTATTTTGTATTGTCTAATAGAATCGTTTTGTAATTTTTTACCTACCATTTCTGTCATCTTAAAGTTCTCTTTCATAAACTGTAAGTTGTAGACTTTTAAATTACCTTCAAAAGATTGCTGATCGAAATCGATAGCTCTTATTTTATATACGATGTGATCAAAATCGTGAGTTGGGGTAATTACATAATTGTAAGAACGCATGTCTCCCAATAAACGTACTAAACAACGCTCTTTAAATTTTACAAATTCTTTGGCTATTTGTGCTTTTTCTAACTCGCTACATTTTGGTAAAAAATCTTTAATAAAATCGTCTCCAGGAATTCCTGCTATATGCTCTTCTATTAATGTGTCTTTGTAAACAAGATAATTCATATTGTGAGGAGACAAAATGTGCTCTAATTCTAAACCATAAATACGAGATGCATCTGTTTTCTTTACATAGAAATAGGTATAATTATCATTTAAAATATTTCTAATTTTAATTCTAAAAGGCTTAGAGTTTCCAAATGTACAGTAATCTATAGCATCTACATTTAAAAACGGAATGCTATCATCATTTCCATCGGAATGAAGCATTGTATAAATCTTCTTTAAATTTCTGTCTATTTCTTCTCTATCAAATTGCGAATAATAGGTTCTTACCCACAAAGTATCTTCTTCATTTTTATCATATACGGTTACAGAACCTTGAAAACGTAATAAATCATCATAATAAATAGAATTTTTAATATTCCTATTATAATTTTTCAAATAAGCATTCAGCATATCACTTACAGGAAATGCTGGTTTCTTTTTAGACATTAATTTTTCTTCTGAAGCCATTGGTTCTTTTTGAATAAAAGTAAAAGTAATGATAATGTTTAGACTATTTCAAACATTTTACCAGGTAAAGGTTTAGTAACTCCTTTTAATTCCATTTGTAATAAAATTGAAGAAAGCTGATATAGTGGTATATTACACTCTATTGCTATTACATCTAATGTTTGTTTGTTGTTTTTTAATAGATAATCGTAAATATTTTGCTCGTTAGGATTTAGCTCTACAAATAGTTGTTTTTGTATTATTTTTTTTGGCTGTTCTTTTATATCCCAATTTAACATTGTTACAATGTCTGAAGAAGACGTTAACAAACTTGCTCTGTTTTTTTTAATTAAACTATTACAACCTTTACTATAAATATCTGTTGCTCTACCTGGTAATGCAAAAACATCTTTATCATAAGAATTTGCAATATCTGCAGTAACTAAAGAACCTCCTTTTTCTGCACTTTCTATAACAATGGTTGCTTTAGAAATACCTGCAACAATTCTATTTCTTTTTAAAAAATTTTCTCTTAAAGGTTGTTCTTCGTGCCAAAATTCGGTTAAAAACCCGCCATTTTCATTTACTTGATTTATATATTTCTTATGTACTTTAGGGTAAATCTGATTAAAACCATGTGCTAAAACTGCTATTGTTTGCAAATTGTTTTTTATTGCCGCTTTATGCGCACAAATATCTACACCGTAAGCAAAACCACTTACAATTATTGGGTTATAAATAGCTAAATCTTCTATTAATTTATTGCAAAAATCTTTACCATAAGAACTCATGTTTCTAGTACCAACAATAGAAATTATTTTATCGCTATTAAGATTAATATTACCATCTTTAAAGAACAAAATAGGGCTATCAATACAATTTTGAAGATATTTAGGATAATCGTCTTCTAAAAAATAAGAATACTCAATTTTATTTTTTTTAATAAGTAAAAGCTCTTGTTCTGCATAAATAATATTTTTTTTATCAAATAAATGCTTAACAACATGACTACCTATTCCGTTTATTTTTAACAATGTAGCTGCTTTTTCATTAAAAACTTGCTCAATATCTCCAACGGTAACAATTAATTTTTTAGCCAATATATCTCCTATTGCTTTACACTTTTGCAGGCGTAAAGCAGAAAGTAATTTTTCTTCTTTCAATCAATAACAATTTGAGTACCAATATATAAAATAATTGTTGATAAATTTTATTGTAATTGGTTTCATAAAACATCTAAATTTTTATATTTGTTAATATGAATTTAGCCAACTACATAAACGACTTACTATACAGATATAACTGTGTAATTATTCCTAATTTTGGAGGTTTTGTTACCAATAAAATTGGAGCAAGGATAGATGAGACTTCTCATACATTTTATCCGCCTGCAAAACAGATTACGTTTAACAGTCATCTAAAAGGTAATGATGGTTTATTGGCAAACTACATAGCTTCATCAGAAAATATTTCTTTTGAAAAAGCAAATGATCTAATTTCATTAGCCGTTAATAACTGGAAAATTGAGTTAGAAACAAAATCTATACAGATAAGCACTGTTGGTGCATTAACACTTAATGAAAAAGGTCAAATCATATTTGAACCAAATAAAGAAGTAAACCATTTAGCAGAATCTTTTGGCTTATCTGCTATTTCTTCTACTTCTATTGAAAGAAACAAAGGAAAAGTAAAACCTTTAACATCTATTGTTAAACAAGAAGAAAAGAAAGAAATTCCTACTTTTATTAAATATGCCGCAACTGCTGCTATTTTATTAACATTAGGCTTTGGTGGGAATAATATTCATCAAAATAACAAGCAAAAAAACCTTTTAGCAAATCAAGAAAAAGCAGTTGAAAAGAAAATTCAATCTGCAACATTTGTTATAGCAAATCCATTACCAACAATTCAATTAAGTGTTACAAAAGAGAAGAAAGACATTATAAAACCTTTTCACATAGTTGCAGGTGCATTCCAATTTGCTGAAAATGCAGAAAAGAAAGTGAAACAACTTAAAGAAAAAGGATTCGATTCTAAGATCATTGGAGTTAATAAATGGGGCTTAACTCAGGTTTCTTTTAATAGTTTTGCTAACAGAGACGAAGCAACTAACAGTTTATACAACATACAAAAAACTGTTACTGAAGATGCTTGGTTATTAGTTAAAAAATAACATTTATTTAGAGTCTATCCTTATCTTTGCATAAATTTTTTTTAAAAATGGAAGCAAAGACATCTAAAGAATCTTTAACTATACTTACAGATTTAGTTTTACCAGGAGAAACTAATTACTTAGACAATCTTTTTGGAGGAGAATTATTAGCTAGAATGGATCGTGCATGTAGTATTGCTGCAAGAAGACATTCTAGAAGAATAGTAGTAACTGCTTCTGTAAATCATGTAGCTTTTAATAAATCTGTACCCGTTGGAAGTGTAGTTACAGTAGAAGCAAAAGTTTCTAGAGCCTTTAAATCTTCAATGGAAATTTATGTTGATGTTTGGATAGAAGACAGACAATCTGGACAAAGAACAAAAGTGAATGAGGGTATCTATACCTTTGTAGCTGTAGATGAAACTGGGAAACCTGTACAAATACCACAAATAATAGCAGAAACAGACTTAGAAAAAGAGCGTTTTGACGGTGCTTTAAGACGAAAACAATTAAGTTTAATTTTGGCAGGAAAGTTAAATCCAAATGAGGCAACAGCTTTAAAAGCTCTTTTTAAATCATAAAATATGGTAGAAATTTTTAGTAATTATAAACTATTATGGTCAATAGTTATTGTTGTTACTGCCTTTTTTACGAGACTATTTATTACAAAATCTCTTAAAAAAATTCAGTTAAAATTTGGTTTTCAACAAGTTAGAATAATCGTTACCAATAAAATAATATCTATTCTAATTTATGTCTCTACAATTGTTATTGTTGCATTTACTTGGGGTGTAGACGAAGAGCAATTACTAATTTATGTTTCTTCTTTTTTAACAATTTTAGGTATCGCTTTTTTTGCGCAATGGTCTATACTTTCTAACATTACTGCTGGTATTATTTTATTTATAAATTACCCAGTAAAAATAGGTGATACAATAACCATACTAGAAAAAGACAATAATATTACCGGAGAAATAAGAGATATTGGTGCATTTTTTATAACACTAAGAACACCTAATAAAGAATTAATAACAATGCCTAATTCTGTTATTCTTCAAAAAAATATAAAATATTTTCCACAACCAGATTAAAAGATATTCTATTGACTAGATAAAAAAACTATCTTTTTAACATCCAAGAAGCAGGGTTTAGACGAGTTGTATTTTTAAACAATACAAAAATAAGTTTTGTTTTATTAGACAGTTTGTCTGTAAATATTTTACCTATTTTTTGACCAGTAATTATCTTATCTCCTTTTTTAACAAAAGAGTTTTCTAAATTATTATAAGAAGTAACATAATTACCATGTCTAATTAACACATTCTTTGTTCCACCAGAAACTAATAATATATTTAGTACTTCTCCATTAAAAATAGCTTCTGCATTAGCACCTTTATTTGTTACAATATGCAACCCCGTACCATTAATTGTAATACCCGGAAAAGCAGGATGAGACTGTTTTCCAAATCTTCTAACCACAATACCTTCTTTTACAGGCCAAGGCAATTTACCTTTATTAAATTCAAATTTTGTTGCAAGTGCTTTTGCTTCCGGACTTAAAATAAACTCGTTTTTCTTAGTTGCTTTTGGTTTTACTTTTGATTTCGATTTTAACAATTTAGCTCTCGCTATTCTATTAGCTTCAGCAATTTCTTCTTTTATAATTTTATCTATTTTACCAGCAACTCTTTTTTCTGCTTTAATTTGATTTTGTAACTCCTTTTTATAACTCTTTTCCTTACCCTTAATAGTTGTAATTAACTTCTCTTGGCTATTTTTATCTGTCTCAATTTCTTTCTTTTGGTTTTTCTCTGATGAAATTAATTTTTCTTTTACAAGTTTTTTTAGCAACAAAGAATCTCTAAATTTCTTTAATATATTTGTTTGAACAGTAATTTCTTCTCCTTGTTTTTTTCTAAACGAAGTATACTGCTTCATATATTCCAAACGCTTATAAGCTTGATAAAAATTTTGAGAAGACAACAAAAACATAGTTCTACTTTGTTGAGATTTACTTTTATAAGATTTGTAAATCATCTCTCCATAATCAGCTTTTAAAGCAACTAAATTTTTATTGAATTCAATAATTTTATCTTCTTGCGTTTTTATTTCGTTTGACAAGATTTTAGATTCTAAATTTATTGTTGAAATAAGCTTATTTCTAACAAGAATTTTTCTGTTTAAATCTCTTAAATCATCTAAAGCGTTTTTCTTTTTGTCTTGCTCATTAGAAAGAAGTTTATTTAACTTTTTAATTTCTGAGTTATATTTTTTACGCTGAGACTCTAACTGCTTTCTTGTTTGACCAAAAGCAGAAACACTCATCAGAAATACTGATAAAAAAACAATATAAAGCTTACTATTATTCATTAAAATTCTAATCGTTTATATCCGCTAGGTGTATTAAAAGACATTTTTAATTCCGTATCAAAAACAACCGACTTGTACATTAAGTCTATTGCTGTAACAGACTTAGCATTTTTCGCTTTTACATTTATTTCTGTAGGAAAAACCTCATCATCTACCAAGCTATAAGAAGGATACTTAACATCTAATCGTAAATTCTTATCCTCATTTATAATAGATTGTTTATCTAATTTAAAATGTGATGGATTTATTGTAAAGAAAATATCAAATAACGCTGCTTGTTTTTCTGGTGATAAAATATACCTATTGCTAACAATGTCTAAATCTTGTTTCTCTTCTTTCACATTTAATAAAGACTGCCCTAAAAACAAGTTTTGTAACTGTTCAAAATTAATATCAACTCCCAGCAATTCTTTAATCATAGAGAAATCCCCTTCAAAGTAATTTTTAAAAACAGAAGAATAATAGCTTACAGAAGTTGGTGTAATTTTAGCTTTAAAAACTGTAATAAACTTTGTCCCTTTTAACCAAATTACTTCGTCTTTTATCATTTTCATGTTAACAGATAAACTTTGTTTTGTTTTTCCGTTATTAAAATTAACTTTCAGTTTTGCATCAACAGTTTTCCTATCAAAATTTGCTGCAATATGTTTCTTTGCTACTTTTTTTGCCGACATTTCTTTGGCAACTGCATTGGCATCAATCATATTTTTTTTTGTTTTACAAGAAGTTAAAACAATCGTAAAAAGGAGAATGTATTTTATAAACTTCATAATTAACTTTTCAAATTTTCAGCTTTTTGCGCGTATTTTTTTTCTTCTTTGTCGTTTCCTAATCCTTTAAAAGCCTTTGCTATTTCTAAATAAAAATCAGCTTCCATTTTATCATCAATAACAAAATCAATACCGCTTTGTAAAATTAGTAAAGCTGTTTTATACTTTTTTTGATTATTTAATGTTTTTCCGTTTACTAAATAAACATAAGGCTGTGCAGGAAAAAGACCAATACCTTCTTTACTAAACTTTAATAAATCAGTATTATTAGAAGATTTTTCAAGAATTTGTTCTAAAACTTTATACGACTTATCTGTTTTAAATTGATTTTTTAAAACAGTCACATCAGAAGACACTTCTTTTTTAACATTAGGTTTTCCTCCATTCCTTCTTTCTAAATTAACTCTTAATCTTTTTAAAACTGAAGACAACAAATTTTCTTTTTCTAATAAATCGATTAAAGATATAGACGCTTCATACTGTCTATTATACGCATATAATCTTGCTAAAAACTCTCTTTCTTTTGGGTTGATAGCTACTATTTTATTTTGAATTTTAATAGCATCTGTATAGTTTCTATTTTTTAGATAAATCTTAACAAAATGCTTTAACATCCAAATATTGTTATCTTCTTGCGCTAAAGATCTTTCTATATATTCTTTTGCTAGTAAAGTATTATTTAATAATAAATAATTTTTAGAAAACTCGAAAAACACAGAAACATCGTTTGTTAAAAGTTGATTACAACTTTCTAAATTTTCAATTGCTTTCTGGTAATTTCCTATCGATTTTTCTGATAAAGCTTTAAAAAAAAATTGCTGAAATTTAAGTTCTGCCTCTTCTGTTAAATCTTTTTTTTCAGGAATACTATCTTGTGCAGCTATATTAATTGAAAAAAGAAAAAAAAGTAAAGAGAAAAGAGCCAATTTAAAAAATTTAAATTGCCTCTCTTCACTAACTCTTTCTATATTTTTACTGCAATTCATTTATGTTAACTCCGTATAATCGCCAATACTTACAGAAGTATATTTTCCATCATATTTTGCATGATTTCCAATCATAGCATTGTCTAAATCTGCATTAGAAATAGTAACATTTGTTTGTATTAAAGAGTTTACAATTGTAGAATTTTCTACAATACTATTTTCTCCTATAGAAACATAAGGTCCAATTTTTGTGTTTTTCAAAACTACATTTGCACCAACAAAACAAGGTTGAATAATTTCTGAATTTTCTAATACTACATCATCAGAAACTAGGTTATTACCAGCAGCATGCTCAAAACTTAAAGTTTGTTTATTTGTATCTACAGTTGGGTCTTTTTTACCACAATCCATCCAAGTACTTACTGTACCAGGAATAAATTTAGCGCCTTGTTGTTTTAAAGATTCTAAAACATTTGTTAGTTGGTATTCGTCGTTTTCTTTTAAATCGTTATCAATTAAATATTGAATTTCCTCTAATAACTTTTCTCCACTTTTAAAATAATAAATACCAATAATAGCTAAATCAGAAACAAAATCTTTTGGTTTTTCTATAAAATCAGTAATAAAACCATCTTGTAATTTTACAACTCCAAAAGCACTTGGATTTTCCACTTTGCTTACCCAAATTGCTCCATCTGCATTAACGTCTAATGTAAAATCTGCTTTAAATAATGTATCTGCATAAGCAACTACACAAGGTCCGCTTAAAGATTCTTTAGCACAATAAATTGCATGCGCTGTACCTAATGCTACATCTTGTATATATACTGAACCTTTAGCACCTAACTCCTCAGCTATTTTTAATAATTTTTCTTCTGTATCAGTAGGAAAACCTTTTGCTGTTGTACCAATTACAAATGCAATTTCATCAATTTCTTCATCAATTACAGAAGCGATATCCTCTACTAATCTTTGTACAATTGGTTTACCTGCAATTACTGTTAATGGTTTTGGCACTGTAAGCGTATGAGGTCTTAAGCGAGATCCAATTCCCGCCATTGGTACTATAATTTTCATTTATTATTTTTTTCAATTATTTTATGCAAGATAGTATTAATTAAGAGATTTTAAAAATTGTTTTAACTTAATAAAAAGCTAAAAATTATAATAAAAAAAGGGTTTTCCCTCCTTAAAAAAGGGGATAAACCTCCCCATTTATAGGGAGAAGAAAATTTCACCATAAATGGGGATTGACAAGTACTTTTATTTCGCATACATTTACAACAACAAAGAGATACGTATTAGCCCCCAACTTATCATTCATAGAAATGATGCAAAAACCCAAGTTAACGCTTGGGTTTTTTGTTTCTTTGCAAAAAACAATACTTGTGAATTATTTATCTGTAGAAAACATTTCTAAATCTTATGGAGAACGTATCTTGTTTGAAGATATTTCTTTTGGAATTAATAAAGATCAAAAAGTTGCTTTTGTGGCTAAAAACGGAAGTGGTAAAACATCCATTTTAAATATTATTGCTGGTTTAGATGTTCCTGACTCTGGACAAGTAGTAAGTAGAAAAGGAATTTCTATTGCTTATTTAGCTCAAAAAGACGATATAAACCCAGAATTAACGATTGAAGAAACAATTTTTGCTACAGACAATAAAATTCTTTCTATTGTTAATGCTTACGAAAAAGCTTTATTAAACCTTGATGATACAGATGCTTATCAGGCTGCTTTTGAACAAATGGAGCAATACAATGCTTGGGACTTCGAAACACAATACAGACAAATTTTATCTAAATTAAAGTTAGAAGATTTAACTTTAAAAGTAGGCTCTCTTTCTGGGGGACAAAGAAAACGACTTTCTTTAGCCATCGTTTTAATTAATAAACCCGATCTATTAATATTAGATGAACCAACAAATCATTTAGATTTAGAAATGATTGAATGGCTAGAATCGTTTTTTGCAAAGGAAAAAATAACATTATTTATGGTTACTCATGATCGTTATTTTTTAGAAAGAGTTTGTAATGAAATTTTAGAGTTAGATGAAGGTAAAATTTATAAATACAAAGGTAATTACTCTTATTACCTGCAAAATAAAGAAGAGCGTTTAGCACTAGAAGCAACTAATTTAGGTAAAGCAAAAAGCTTATTTAAAAAAGAATTAGAATGGATGCGTAAGCAACCAAAAGCTAGAACTACAAAATCGAAATCTAGAACAGATGATTTTTATCAAATTAAAGAGAAAGCTCATCAACGTAGAAAAGATCATCAAGTTCAATTAGAAATAAATATGGAACGTTTAGGAAGTAAAATTCTTGAGCTTCATAAAGTATATAAATCTTTTGGAGACAAAAAGATTTTAGATGGTTTCGATTACGTTTTTAAACGTGGAGAACGTGTTGGTATTATTGGTAAAAACGGAACAGGTAAATCGTCTTTTTTAAATATTATTACAGAAACAGCTCCGCTAGACGGAGGAAAAGTTGTTTTGGGTGAAACTGTAAAGTATGGTTATTATACACAAGCTGGTATAAAAGTAAAAGAAGGACAAAAAGTAATAGAAGTTGTTAAAGAGTTTGGAGAGTTTATACCTTTATCTAAAGGTCGAAAAATATCTGCTTCTCAACTTTTAGAACGTTTTTTGTTTGACAAAAAGAAACAATATGATTTTGTAGAAAAACTGTCTGGTGGAGAACAAAAGCGTTTGTATTTATGTGCTGTTTTAATACAAAATCCTAATTTCTTAATTTTAGATGAACCAACAAACGATTTAGATGTTGTAACTTTAAATGTATTAGAAAACTTCTTACTAGATTATCCTGGAAACTTGTTAGTAGTTTCTCACGACCGTTATTTTATGGATAAAATAGTAGATGCACTTTTTGTTTTTAGAGGAGAAGGTGTTGTAGAAAACTTTCCAGGAAACTATTCAGACTTTAGAGCTTATGAAGCTTCTGCTCCTAAAGAAGTAAAGCAAGAAAAAGTTACTGAAAAAGTTGAAAAGAAAAACACTAAAAACGCTTTAACTTTTAATGAAAAAAGGGAATTTGGCGCCTTAGAAGCAGATATAGAAAGACTTCAAAAAAGAAAAGCAACAATTGAATCTCAGTTTTTAAATGTAGAAATTGCACCTGAAGATATTGCAAAAAAATCTGAAGAGTTACAAGATACAATTAGTAATTTAGAGCAAAAAGAAGAACGTTGGTTCGAGCTTTCTATGAAATTAGAGGAGTAATTATTAATGGACAGATTATATAATTTTTGTAGATCTCCTATTATATTAACTTTAGTAATCTATTTATTACTTGCTCAATATTTATTTTTAAAAGGAAGTTTTGAAATTTATCGCTTTTCTGAACAGAAATATATTTATGAATATGGAGTTTTAATATCTAAAGGACTCGTTTATTTCGCTTTTATTTTGTCTTTTTTATCACCTTTACTAATTTGGTTAAAAACAAAAAGAGAGTTTAAAGAAAATAAAACAATAATAATTATAGCTTTTATACCAGCTCTATATTTTAGTTTACTCTATATTTTATCTATTTAAAACTAAACTCTAATAATATTTTCGTCTTTTAATAATGTTTCGTTATTAAAACGTAGTAAAATTTGTGCAACTGCAATTGTATCTTTTTCACAATAGGTAACAATTCTTGGTAGATCTTTTTCTTTATAATAAACACTAGCAACTTCGCTACCATCTATATCGTCTTTTGGTGATGGAATACCTAAGATATTGGTTAATAGTTTTAAAGAAGTATAATGTTTAAAATCTCCAAACTTCCACATTTCTAAAGTATCTAAATGCGGAACTTCCCAGGGCTTTTTACCAAATAAATTTAGTTTTTTAGGCAATTCTATTTGATGTACTATCATTCTTCTAGCAATAAAAGGAAAATCAAATTCTTTTCCGTTATGAGCACATAATACATTTGCTTTTCTTGCAAAATGCTTATCTAATAAATCTTTAAATTCCGTTAGTAATTTATGCTCATCATCACCAAAAAAAGAAGTAAGCCTTAATTGTTTTTTAGAATCTTCTAAAACAAAATACCCAACAGAAATACATACTATCTTACCAAATTCTGCCCAAATACCAGCTCGTTCATAAAATTCTTTTGCAGTAAATTCTTCTTTTCTTTGATAGTGTGTTTTTTGCTCAAAAAGATCTTGAGTTGTTTTAGAAAGCGATTCCCAATTTTCTTCTTGTGGTACTGTTTCAATATCTAAAAACAAGATATTGTTTAATTTGTAGGTAAGATTCATAGCCTTAATTTTTCTTTTTCAGTTGAAAGATACTGAAAATAAAAAAGCTCCGAAATTAATTCGGAGCTTTAAACATTAAAAAAAAAGAAAATTATCTAATTACTAATTTCTTAGTAGCAGTTTTTCCATTTTCAGTTACTTTTAAAATATAAATTCCGGCAGAAACTGCAGAAACATCAATTGTAGACTTTACCCCATTAAAACTAGAGGAAAGTACTTTTTTACCGATAACGTTAAAAATTACAACCTCTTTTTTATCAGAATTAGAACTCGTAATTGTAAATCTATTATTTGTTACAGGGTTTGGATATGTTGCGAAACCTTCAATTGAGTTTTTAGCAATACTTAAAACAAAACTATTAACTGCACCAGGTGTTCCAAAGTCTCCACCAGAAGTAATTTCTTGTGTAGCTTCAGCCCAATTCTCACCAGAATCATTATCTGTTGCAGAATATTTATTTGTTGCTAACTCCATACTTATACCATTAGGATCTGGAAAAGTAGCACCATTATCCCAAGAAATAGAATCTACAATCGTAGAACCACAGTCTAAAGCAATAGAATCTGAACTATTTCCTAAGTAAAAATTAGATCCGTATTGGTAATCTACAGCTACTCCTCCATTTGCACCAGAATCAGAATTTATACCTAATACAGCATAACCATTTGCAGGTACAATTAAACTACTTGCAATTACATGATCTTTAGATGAAGTAGTTAAAGACTTAATCATCCAACCTTGCATATCAATTGCTGCTGCTGTAGTATTATAAACTTCAAAATACTCACCAGAATCATCATTTACAGACTTTGGATTTTGCATAACTTCAGTAACAATTATTGCTCCTACTGCAGGACAAGTTGGAGCAGGCACACAAGTAGGGCTATTAAAAGTTCTTGATAAGTTACAAGAACTACTTGCATCTCCAACAATAGTTATATCTGCTGTTGAACCTTCAGAAATTCCTGAAAAAGTAATTGTTCCAGAAGCTGAAGTACTAGGATCATCACCTCCTACTGTTACACCTGATGGTGCAGTTATTGTATATACAACACCTGCGCCTCCTGTATAGGTTATTGAACCTGTATAGGTATCAGTACCGTTTGTTAA
>CAJQQH010000045.1 GCA_905480405.1 uncultured Polaribacter sp.
AAAAAAAAAAAAAAAAAAAATGAAAACACTAGGAATAGATATTGGTGGAACAGGAATAAAAGCTGCAATTGTTGATACAAAAACAGGAGAATTACTATCTGAAAGACACAGAATAGATACACCAAAACCTGCAACACCAAAAGCAGTAGCCAAAGTTGTAAAAGAAATGATTGAACATTTTAAATGGAAAAAAGCTGTTGGCTGTTGTTTTCCAACAATTATTGTTGATGGACAATGTAAACATCATGGTAATTTAAGTAAAGAATGGCTAAATGTAAAAGTAGATAAACTCTTTAAAAAAGAATGTGATGGTGTTCCGTTTTACGTAAGCAATGATGCTGATTTAGCTGGTGTTGCAGAAGTTAATTTAGGTGCCGGAAAAGGTGTAAATGGTAAAGTTTTTGTAATTACTTTAGGCACAGGAATTGGTTCTGGTCTTTTTTATGATGGTAAATTAATTCCGAATGTAGAATTAGGAAGAATTTATCATACTGATGGAGAAATTATAGAAAAATTTGCTGCAGATTCTGTTAGAAAAAAGGAAAATTTATCATTAGAAGAGTGGGCAAAAAGGTTGGATGTATTTTTAAATCATGTTAAAGTTTTACATACGCCTACTATGTATATTTTAGGTGGTGGAATTAGCAAGAAATTTAATAAATATAAAGAACATTTAACTGTAGATGTACAAATAGAAGTTGCAAAATTTAAGAATAATGCAGGTATAATTGGTGCTGCAATGTTTGCTAGTAAAGAATCTAAATAAGGTTTTAATTCTTTTTCAATTAAAAAAACAAAATGATCATTAATCTTTGTTTGATAAAAAATATTCATTGAGTGATAAAAAATTAATAGTTAAACAAATTACGTCTACCGAAACCTTACAGATTCGTCATAAAGTAATGTGGCCTTCAAAGCCAATATCATTTATAATGTTACCAAATGATAAAAACGGGAGACATTTTGGGCTATTTGTAAACGATAAAATAACTTCAGTAATCTCTATATTTGAAGAGAATAATGTATTTCAGTTTAGGAAATTTGCAACATTAAAGGAATATCAAGGATTGGGATATGGTTCTCTATTATTAAAAAAAATAATAGCAATAATTAAAAAAGAAAATGCTACAAAATTGTGGTGTAATGCTAGAGTAGAGAAAATAAAATTCTATGAAAATTTCGGATTAAAATCAACTCATAAAAAATTTAAAAAAGAAGAAATTAATTATGTTATTTTGGAACAAATTTACAAGTAAAGGCAACGCCTAAGACAACATAATTTTAGAGATTATCTCACTTCCTATTTCTTCATTCATCATTTTTATAATTTTCTCTTTCCCGTAACTCAATTCCTCTCTTAAAACAGAAGAATTTAAATGAATAATTAACGTTTTATTTTGCAATTTCACAGAACTTGTATGTGTTGCTACACCTGGTCCCATCATTTTAATCCAAGTTTCTTCTATTTTAATTTTTTGCATTCCTTTACTCAAGTTATTTTGCTTGATAAAACTCTGCATTAAATCTTCTATTGAAAAAGAATCATTTTCTCTTTTTGCCATCTATTATTCTTTTTATTTATTTTTGCGAAGTTCGATTATAAAGTATAAATGCTTAAAATAAATCAACTTAAATTCTAAAATTATAATTTAAAAATTTGATATGGTTTATTACTCTGTTTTACAATATTTTCTGTTCTTTCAGAATGAGTATCAGTAATAAAAATCTGACCAAATTCGTCTTTATTTACCAATTCTATAATTTGTAAAACCCTTTTTTCATCTAGTTTATCAAAAATATCATCTAATAATAAAATTGGTATCACTTTAGATTGTTGCTTTATAAACTGAAATTGAGCCAATTTTAATGCGATTAAATATGATTTTTGTTGCCCTTGAGAACCAAACTTCTTTATTGGGTAATCTTGTATATCAAAACTTAAATCGTCTTTATGAATACCCGCAGTAGTGTATTGTATAATCTTATCTTTTTCTAAAGACCTTTGTAAAACCTCTGTCATAGAAAAATCATGTAATTGGCTTTTATATTTTAAATCAACACGTTCTTTATCGCCAGAAATAATTTGATATTTTTCATTAAAAATTGGAATAAATTCTTCTAAAAATGCCTTTCGAACATCATAAATTTTAGTTCCGTAATTAGCTAATTGATCATCGTAAACACTTAAATTTAAAGCATCAAAAATTCTATTAGCTGCAAAATATTTTAATAATGCATTTCTTTGACTTAGTATTTTATTATACGAAATTAAATCTTGTAAATATTTTTTGTTTTGTTGAGAAATAACACCATCTATAAATTTTCTTCTAGTATCACTCCCCTCTGTAACCAAATCTCTATCCGCTGGAGATATAATTACCAAAGGGATTTGACCTATATGTTCAGAAAACTTGTCGTAACTTTTTCCATTTCTTTTTAAAACTTTCTTCTGCCCTTTTTTTAAACTACAAACAATTTTCTCATTTCTTTCGTTTAAAATATAGTCTCCTTCAACCATAAAAAACGATTCTCCGTGTTTTATATTCTGCACAGCAATAGAATTAAAGTAACTCTTAGCAAAAGATAAATAATAAATTGCATCTAAAACATTTGTTTTTCCAACGCCATTATCGCCTACAAAGCAATTTATTTTCTGCTGAAAATCAAAAGATTGAGACTCAATATTCTTAAAATTGACTAAAGAAATTTTTTGTAAATACATGAATAAAACACCGGTTTTAAAATGAATTGCAAATTATTGAAAATTTAGCGAAATAACCGCTTTTAAAATCCAATTAAAAAAACTATTTTTGTCGCCACTAATTTTTAAGGAAAATATGGCAACATACAAGAAAAAATATAAACCAGAAGGTAAAAAAGAAGAGCAACAAGTAGAAGAAATGGAAAGCACAACTGCTGAAGTATTTAATACTTTAGACGAAACTGCTTCTAAATCTGAGCAATGGATAGAAAAAAATAGCAAACCATTATTTACTGCTTTAATTGCTGTAGTTGTTATTTTCTTAGCTTTTTTAGGATATAATAAATATATTTCTGAGCCAAATGAATTAGAAGCATCTAATGAATTAGCTTTTCCTAGAAAATATTTTGATGAAGCTGCTACTGCAGGTTCTGGAATAGACTCTTTATTAAACTTAGGATTAGAAGGAGCTGATGGTAAATATGGTTTCTTAGATATTGCAAGTTCTTATAGCGGTACAGATGCAGGAAATTTAGCAAATTATTATGCTGGTGTTTCTTACTTACAAATGAAACAATATGATAAAGCAATAGAGTTTTTAAGTAAGTTTAATTCTGATGATGAAATTTTAGCTCCTGTTTCTCTAGGTGCAATTGGAGATGCTTTTTCAGACATAGACCAACAAGAAGACGCTTTAGATTATTATGAAAAAGCAGCTAGCAAAAAAGCAAATGATTTTACTACACCTTTATTTTTATACAAAGCAGGACAAACTGCAATGATGTTAAAAAAATATAGTAAAGCAGAACAATTATTTACCCAAATTAAAGAAAACTATTCTAAATCTGACCAAGGTAAAGACATAGAAAAATTTATAAATGCTGCTAAATACGCAAATTAGTAATTAGTATATAGGTTTTAAAGTAATTAGTAAAACCTAACTACTAATAACTATTACTAAAACTAAACAATGGCAACAACTAATTTATCTTATTACGATAAAACAACTATCCCAAATGCGAATTCTTTTCGATTTGGGATAGTTGTTTCTGAATGGAATCCAGAAATTACTCAAAACTTAAAAAGTGGAGCAATAGAAACGTTCTTAGATTGTGGAGCAACTAAAGACAACATTATTTCTTGGGATGTACCTGGAAGTTTTGAACTTGTATATGGTTGTAAAAAAATGATTGAATCTCAAGACTTAGACGCAATTATAGCCATTGGTAACGTAATACAAGGAGAAACTAAACACTTCGATTTTGTATGTGAAGGCGTTACACAAGGTATTATAGATTTAAATGTAAAATATGATGTTCCTGTAATTTTTTGTGTATTAACCGATAATACAAAACAACAATCTTTAGATAGATCTGGTGGTAAATTAGGAAATAAAGGAATTGAGTGCGCAGTAGCTGCTGTTAAAATGGCCGCAATTAAAAACTTAGACAGAACTTCAGGAAGTATTGGGTTTTAGGTTAACTGAAAAGAAAAAAAGTTAGCAAACTTACTTAAAAACGTAGTTTCTTTCTGATAAATATACTTTGCTGAATTTTAAGAATACTTTTAACATCATTTCTTGATGTATTCCATTAAATTATTTAAATTTGATATCCTCAAAATTGGTACAATAGTTGATTTTCTAAAATCATAATTCACCAATTTATTTTATAAAACTATGGGATTTTTAAAAAGAACAAATAAAAAATTTGATTACCAGCCACGTTATTATAAAGGAGAAGGAAATCCTTTTAAAATAGAGCATAAATTAGATCAATTTAGATCTACAGCAGGAAAAAATAAGGGTTTAAAATCTAAATTTTCTGATGCTATTGGCGAACTTAAAGACAGTGATAAAAGTGTAAATAAAACAATTATATACATCGTAATTATTTTAGTTCTTATTTTCCTTTATATCATAGATTTTGATTTATCAATATTCTTAAGTAAATAATGTCAGACATCATTCAACTTTTACCAGATCACGTAGCAAATCAAATTGCTGCAGGAGAAGTCGTACAAAGACCCGCTTCTGTAGTTAAAGAACTATTAGAAAACGCAATAGATGCAGGTGCTACAAGTATTAAATTACTTTTAAAAGATGCCGGAAAAACATTAATACAAGTTATTGATGATGGTAAAGGTATGAGTGCAACAGATGCTAGAATGAGTTTTGAAAGACATGCTACATCTAAAATTCAAAAAGCAGAAGACTTATTTAACCTTTCTACAAAAGGTTTTAGAGGCGAAGCTTTGGCTTCTATTGCTGCAATTGCACATGTAGAATTAAAAACAAAACAAGAAAACGAGGAGTTAGGCACTTCAATAAAAATTGAAGGTAGTAAAATAGTTTCTCAAGATTTTATCTCTACTTCTAAAGGAACAAGTATTGCTGTTAAAAATTTGTTTTACAATATCCCTGCAAGAAGAAATTTTTTAAAATCTGATACTGTAGAAACAAGACATATTATAGATGAGTTTCAAAGAGTAGCATTGGCACACCCAACTATTTATTTTTTATTACATCACAACAATAACGAAGTTTATAATTTAAGAGGCAGTAATTTAAGACAACGAATTGTAGCTGTATTTGGTTCAAAAATGAACGAAAAACTGGTTCCAATTAATGAACACACAGATATATTAGACATTCAAGGTTTTATTGCAAAACCTGAATTTTCTAAAAGAAAACGAGGAGAACAATTCTTTTTTGTGAATGATCGTTTTATTAAAAGTTCTTACTTAAACCATGCTGTTGTTAATGCTTTTGATGGCTTGTTAGAACAAGGATCTCATCCCTCCTACTTTTTGTACTTAACGGTACCAGCAAGTACAATAGATATTAACATTCATCCAACTAAAACAGAGATTAAGTTTGATAATGAAAAGGCTTTGTATGCAATGTTAAGGGCTACTGTTAAACACAGCCTAGGGCAATACAATGTTGCACCAGTTTTAGATTTTAATAGAGATTCTAATTTAGATACACCGTATCATTTTAATAAAAGTGCAGTAAAAGGATCTGTTCCAAAAATTACGGTTGATCCAGATTTTAATCCTTTTAAAGAAGCTTCTCAAAAAGAAGTTGCATTACCTTATAAAAGTGAACAAAATACTCAAAGTTGGGAATCTTTGTACACTTCTGTTTCAGACGAAATAAATCAAGAAGAATTATTTGATCATCAGCAAGAAACAAAAACACAAAAAACATTTCAAATTCAGCGCAAATATGTAATGAGTTTAATAAAGTCTGGTGTGGTTTTAATTCATCAATCTTCTGCGCATCAACGAATTTTGTATGAAGAGTTTTTAGAAAGCATTACTGTAAAGGAAGCAAATAGCCAACAATTATTATTTCCTGTAAAAATTTCTTTTACTTCACAAGAAATAGAAATGATTTACACCATGAAATCTGAGTTAGAAAACGCTGGTTTCTCTTTTGATGAATTTACAAAAGATAGTGTTACTATAAAAGGTATACCTGTTTCTGTTACCGAGAGTAAGATTACCATTATTTTAGAGGAACTTTTAAATGATATGAATTTAGAAGTACCAGATGCTAGTTTTAGTCACTTTGATGTAATGGCAAAATCGTTTGCAAAAACATTATCTTTAAAAACAGGAACTAAACTTTCTGAAAAAGAACAAGAAAGTTTAGTAAATAATTTATTTTCTTGTAAAGAATCTACAATTTCTCCTTTTGGAAAAGCAACTTTTAAAACGTTGACTTTAAACGAAATTGATAACTTGTTTAATAGTTAAAAAATGAATAAACTTACAGATGCCATAAAACACTTAATCATAATAAATATAATTTTATTTATTGCACCGCAGTTACTAAAATTAGATTTAACCAATATATTGGCTTTACATTTTCCTAAAAACGACCACTTTGGTTTTTGGCAATATGTTACCCATATTTTTATGCATGGTAGCTTTTCTCATATTTTGTTTAATATGTATGGTTTGTATGCTTTTGGAACTCCATTAGAGCAAATGTGGGGGAAAAAGAAGTTTATTTTCTTCTATTTCTCTGCCGGAATTGGCGCAGGGTTAATCTACTCTTTAGTAAACTATTATCAATTTAATGGTATATATGAACTATTTATAAACGCTGGTTTAACAGATTCAGAAACTTTATCAATATTAAAAACTGGGAGTACAAATGACGCAAGAGTAGTAACAGCCATAACGCAAGAACAATTTAACAAAATTACATCTTTGTATAGCACACCTGCAGTAGGTGCTTCTGGTGCTGTATATGGTGTTTTGGTTGCTTTTGGATTGTATTTTAAAGATGCAAAATTAGCTTTGATATTTTTTCCTGTTCCTATTGCTGCAAAATATTTTATTCCGGTAATGATTTTAGGAGATTTATTTTTTGGGATGACAAAATACTCTGTAGGTAATATTGCACACTTTGCACATATTGGTGGTGCTTTAATTGGATTTATTATTGCTTATTATTGGAAAAAGAATCAATTTAAAATTAACTAATGAGTATTATTAACGATTTAAAAGCACGTTATCATAATGGGAATATTGTAGAAAAATTAATCTACATAAATATTGCTGTGTTTTTTTTAACGTTCATATTTCAACTTTTTCAAAATTCTACAAATCAGATAAGTTGGTTAGTAGAATGGTTTTCTTTAGATGATGATTTTAGCTCTATGCTAAAAAAACCTTGGTCTATAATTTCTTACGGTTTTTTACATGCAGATTTTATACATATTCTAATGAATTTAATGGTTTTACATTTTATTGGTAATTTATTTATTCAATACTTTACACAAAAACAATTACTTCAATTTTATTTATTAGGCACATTTTTTGGTGGATTACTTTATCTTTTTAGCCAAAATTATTTTCCTTTATTTGAAGGGAAATCTTCTTTATTAGTAGGTGCTTCCGCTGCTATTTCTGCCATTTTGATTGGTATAACCACATATATGCCAAATTATCAATTAAAATTAAGGTTTATTGGTTTTGTAAAACTTTGGTATATAGCTGCTTTTTGGATTGGTTTAGATATTATTAGTTTAATTGGTGATAACGCAGGTGGACATTTTGCACATTTAGGAGGTGCCTTGTTTGGTTTTTTATATGTAAACAAAGTAAGTAATAAAGATCTTAATTTATTTGATCAATTATCATCACTTTTCAAATCAAAAAAGTCACCTTTAAAAACGGTACACAAATCTAAAAAAAAGCAAGCTAGTTCAGTAAAAAAAACAGATATTACACAACAACAAGTAGATACTATTTTAGATAAAATTAGTAAATCTGGTTATGATACTTTAACAAAATCAGAAAAAGAGTTTTTGTTTAAACAAGGAAAAAAATAATATCTAAGTTGAAAAAATTATCCCTCGTAAATAAAATTATAAACTTGCTAAACTCTATTTTAGCAACGCTATTACTACTTTCTTATTTATTACCATATGTATCTCCTAAATCTATACCTTCGTTTGCAATACTAAGTTTATTTGTACCTGTTTTAGTTATTATAAACCTCTTATTTGTTATTTATTGGTTACTAAAACTAAAAAAACAATTCTTATTATCTACTATTATATTATTAATTGGTTGTTTTTTTTCTGCTCCTATCTTTAAAGTTACAGAAAACTTATCGTCTTTAAATGATGATATAAAAGTAATGAGCTATAATGTTAGGATGTTTAATCATTGGAAATGGTTAAAAGAAGATGATATTACAAAAAAAATAACCAAATTTATATCAGAACAATCACCAGATGTTTTGTTATTTCAAGAATATTATACTTTAGAAAAACAGCAGATTTCTTATCCTTATAAATACATAAAAACTAAGAATAAAAAGGCTAAAATTGGATTGGCAATTTTTTCTAAATTCCCTATAATTAATCAAGGATCTTTAGACTTAAAAAACACAACTAACAATATTGTTTTTGTTGATATTCTTAGAAAAAAAGACACAATTAGGGTTTATAATTTACACTTACAATCTCTACAATTAAGTACCGATAAAGAAAACTTTGGACAAGAAAATTCAGAAAAATTAATTGCAAGATTAAAACAAGGGTTTAAAAAACAAGCAGAACAAACTGAAGTGTTTTTAGCACACGAAAAAAATTGGAAAGGCAAGAAAATAATTGCTGGAGACTTTAATAATACAGCATATTCTTGGGTTTATAATCAAATATCTAAAAATAAAAAAGACGCTTTTATAGAATCTGGAAAAGGTTTTGGTAAAACTTTTAACTATTGGTTTCCTTTACGAATAGATTTTGTTATTACAGATGAATCTGCAATTGTAAATAAATTTACTTCCTATTCTATAAAATACTCAGACCACTACCCTATTCTTGCCAAAATAAACTGGTAAATTTAAGTTTCTTATAAAAGACCTTATTTAGATTTTTAATTTCAACTTTTTAGACTTAATTTTTTCTTTATAAAATTTTTTATCTGCAACATATATGGTTTTTGATACTTCGGCAAAAATAATTGTTTCATTTTCATTCGTAATTTTTATATTTTTAATAAGATCAATTTCATTGTTTGCTTCTACATCTTTCTTTATCTTATTTATTTCTGCTTTTGTAAATTCAAAATTTACAAAACAACTTTCCCTAGCAGGCTTTTTAAACCTAATTGCAGCTGCTTTATCCCAAACTATATAAGAACTACCTAGAATATTAAATAATTGAATCATAAAAATTGGATCTGTTGCAGAAAGCATACTTCCTCCAAAAATAGACCCCACATAATTACTGTTTTTATAAGAAAGTTTAATTCTAATTTTTATGCAATGCAAGTCATCAGAAATTTCACAAATTCTACCTGTTGTTCTTCTATACATAGGAGAAAAGTTAAATCCATATTTAAAAATATTTTTTTTGCTTATAAATTTCTCTAAAAATTTTTGAATGTTTGCGTACATTATTATTTATTTAATAAAACGTTTTTCACGTTATAATTTACTAATTTTTAATTGATATTACTTATCTCTTTTTTGTTTACTTAAATTTCTAGACTTAATGTGTTCTAAATCATTTTTTAAGTTAAAGCTCTTTAAAACCTGGTAGCAAGACACTTTTTAATAACCTATATATCAAATAATTAAACTTCTAAACACCCGCTTTCAAACCTCTATAGAACCCTCTAATTTTCAGTTAAAATTGTTGTAAAAATAATAGGATAATGGGGCGCTTTAAAACATTCTACTATCATAAGATTAATTCGTATTTTGTTTCTGGTAATTGTATATCATCACTAATAAATTTATTTACAGTTTTAAAATTAAACTTTTCTAAAACTTTAGCAGAAGCTATATTTTCATCAACAACAGAAGCTACAATCTTTTTTACTCCTATAGTTTTACAATATAAAATTAATGCTTCACATATTTCTGATGCAAAACCAAAACCCCAAAATTTCTCTATAAAACGATAACCTATTTCATCATCTAGATTATCTTTTACAAGAGCAACTGTGCCAATAAATTCTTCATCTAATTTTCTAACTATTGCATAAATCCAAAAATTATTATTTATACTATTGTATTTAGCTATTAAACTATTCAGTTCCTTTTCGTTTTCTTTAAATGATTTTATTTCTCCTGTAGCATATTTTAATACATTAGGATTACTTTCTAAGTTATGAAAGGCTATTAAATCAGCTAAAATCAACTTTCTAACAATTAATCTTTGTGTTTCAAAAATCATGAATAATATTGTAAATTTGCAGTCCTTAAATGTACATGAATGATTGCAGATAAAAAAGTGGCTTTTTATACTTTAGGTTGTAAACTAAATTTTTCTGAAACATCGACTATTGCTCGTAATTTTGTGAGCGAAGGTTTTGAACGAGTAGAATTTGAAGAAAAAGCAGATGTGTATGTAATTAATACATGCTCTGTTACAGACAATGCTGATAAACGTTTTAAATCGATCGTAAAAAATGCTTTAAAAAAAAATGATAATGCATTTTTAATTGCTGTTGGTTGTTATGCGCAATTAAAACCAGAGGAATTAGCTGCTGTAGATGGTGTAGATTTAGTTTTAGGTGCTACAGAAAAATTTAATGTTACTAGCTATATTAATGATTTAACAAAAAATAATGTTGGCGAAGTACATTCTTGTGAAATTTCTGATGCAGATTTTTATGTTGGATCTTATTCTATTGGCGATAGAACTCGTGCTTTTTTAAAAGTACAAGACGGTTGCGATTATAAATGTACGTATTGTACAATACCTCTTGCAAGAGGTATTTCTAGAAGTGATACTCTGCAAAATGTTTTAGATAACGCCAAAGAGATTTCGTCTAAAGGAATTAAAGAAATTGTTTTAACGGGTGTTAATATTGGTGATTATGGAAAAGGAGAATTCGGAAACAAAAAACACGAACATACTTTTTTAGAGTTAGTAAAAGAATTAGATAAAATTGATGGAATTCATCGTTTAAGAATTTCTTCTATAGAACCTAATTTATTAAAAGACGAAACAATTGATTTTGTTTCTAAATCTGATACTTTTGTTCCTCATTTTCATATTCCTCTACAATCTGGAAGCGATGAATTACTTAAGAAAATGAAACGCAGATATTTATCTGATACCTACACAAATAGAGTTTCTAAAATTAAAGAAGTAATGCCAAATGCTTGTATTGGTGTTGATGTTATTGTTGGTTTTCCTGGAGAAACAGATGAATTATTTTTAGAGACATATAATTATTTAAATGAATTAGATATTTCCTATTTACACGTTTTCACCTATTCTGAAAGACCCAATACAGAAGCTGTAGATTTTGATGGTGTAATCCCTAAAAAAGTACGAGCAAAACGTAGTAAAATGTTACGTGGTTTATCTGCAAAGAAAAGACGTTCTTTTTACGAAGCGCAATTAGGAAACACATTAACTGTTTTGTTCGAAAATGAAAACAAAGAAGGGTATATAAACGGATTTACAGAAAACTACATAAAAGTAAAAACACCTTGGAATCCTGAGTTAGTAAACACGCTACATACTATCACTCTTACTGAAATTGATGAAGATGGCTTAGTTAGATTTAATTTTTCTTAACATAGTCCTTTTTTTATAACTTGGCATTAAAATTGCTCTAACCTTAATAAATTTATTATCATGAAATATCTTTTTTTAAGCCTTATCTTTTTGGCTCTAAACTGTAATAAATCTAAAGAAAATATTGAAAAAGAAAAGCCTAATACAATTAAGGAGTCTACAGTTAAGAATAAAAAAATAAAGGTGGAAGAGATAAAAAAGCATGCAGAATTTATTGTTGTTATTAAAGATGTTACCAATTTAAAAGATGCTAAATCGTTAATTGTAAATAGTGGTTTAACTTGGGATAAATTAGCCATAGATACAGATGTTTTAAAAGCTGTTTATATTAAAGTCCCTTTAGAAAAAAAAGAATTTTGGATTAAACGCTTACAGGAATCTAATGTTTTTTCTACTGTAGAATTTAACACTAAGGATGCATTAAAAAAAATAAAATATATTGCAGAAAACACATTTGTTAAATTAAGAAAAACACATTGTTCTGGTGTTTGTCCTGTTTATGATGTTATATTCTTTAAAAATGGGAAAGTTATTTTTAACGGAATTGAAAACGTTTTGGTTACAGGAATAAATGAATTTACAATGACTAAACAGCAACAAGAAAAAATTGTAAAAATGTTTGATAAAACTTCTTTTAAAGAGTACAAAAACACTTTTATTACTAGATCTGTTGCAGATTTTCCGAGCACATTTATTACACATCAAAACAAGCAAATAGAAATTAAACTTTGGAAAAACGTACCAGATGAGTTAGCTTTTGCTTACGAGGCTTTAGAAGACATTTTATTAGAAAAAAAACTTATTGAATAAATGACAAAAACTCCTATATACTTTATGCCAGGTTTGGCTGCTGGTCCAGAAATATTTGAAAACTTAGAATTGTCTTCTGAGTTGTACGAATTATTTTATTTAGAATGGAAAAAACCATTGGCCTTAGAAGAATCTATTACTAATTATGCTATGAGAATGTCTGAAGATATTCATCATAAAAACCCTGTTTTAATTGGTGTTTCTTTTGGCGGAATTATGGTACAAGAAATTAGCAAGTTTATAGATACTAAAAAAGTTATTCTTATATCTAGTGTTAAAACGAAACATGAACTTCCTACACGATTTAAAGTTGCTAGTATGAGTAAATTATATAAATTATTTCCAACTAAAATTGTGAATAATTTTGAAAACTATGCTAAATTTTTTCTTGGAAAATCACTAAAAAAGAGAGCAGAAATATATAAGAAATACCTTTCTGTAAGAGGTACTAAGTATATAAAATGGTCTATACACAATGTTTTACATTGGCAACAAAACAAACCTCTAGAAGGAATTGTACATATTCATGGTACAGAAGATCATGTTTTTCCTTTTAAAAATATTGCTAATCCTATTAAGATTGAAGGTGGTACTCATGTAATGATTTTAACGAAGGCAAAAAAAATATCTAAAATTATTCACGAAATTTTAACTTGATACATCTATATTATTGTTTACTTTTAAGCCTAAAAAAATTGCACAACCTATGAACAAGTCTATTCGCTTTTTATCACTTCTTACCATTACATTTATTACACTTTTATTTATAAATGCAGTTAATAAATCTGATGTTGACCCCAACACAAATACACACAAAAACTATAAAATTAAAGCATTAACACTGCCTCAGAACTTAAATCTTGCAGGAGAAAGAGTACCTCTAGAAATTGAAGATGTTAGAGAAAGAATGGATAGAGAGTTACTTGTAAATACCTATTGGCAATCTAATGGTTTATTACTTTTAAAACGTGCAAATAAATACTTTCCAATTATAGAGCCATTATTAAAAAAACATGGTTTACCAGATGATTTTAAGTTTTTAGCACTTGCAGAAAGTGGATTTACAGACGAAACTTCTACGGTTGGAGCTGCAGGAATGTGGCATTTTATGAAAGGAACTGGAAAAGAATATGGTTTAGAAATAAATAGTAATGTAGATGAAAGATATAATATTGAAAAAGCTACAAGAGTTGCAGCACAATATTTAAAAAAGTCTAAAGAACGTTTTGGTTCTTGGACATTAGCTGCCGCTGCATATAATGCTGGTAACTATGGTGTTTCTAGAAGATTAGAAGCACAAATGGTAGATAATTATTATGATGCTAAATTGGCTGATGAAACAGAGCGATATGTTTTTAGAATTATTGCTTTAAAAGAAATTATTAGCAATCCAGAAAAGTTTGGTTTTATTTATAAAAAAGATGATTTATATAAATTACAAAAAACGTATACAATACAAGTAGATTCTGCAATTACAAATATCACAACTTTTGCCAAAAATTATGGAATGAACTACAAAGAGTTTAAAATTTACAATCCTTGGTTAAGAGAAAATAAACTGAATAATAAAAGTAGAAAAGTTTATGATATAAAAATACCCGTTAAATAGTTATTCTAATATATTTTTAACCCGACCAACAATACCACTTTCTAATAAAACTTTAATTCCGTGAGGATGATTAGGTGATTTTGTTAATAGTTTAGCTACTATACCTTGTGTTAACTCTCCGCTTCTTTGGTGTGGCTTTTGAATCACTTCTACAAATAAACCTATTTGTATGTTTTTTCTTTGTCTACCATCTGTCATAATAATCTTATTTATAAATTGAACATAAAAAAAGCCTATCAAATTTGATAGGCTTTTTATTAAAAAATTAACTAGTAATAGATATATTATAATACTCTTACGTTTACTGCGTTTAATCCTTTTCTTCCATCTTGTAAGTCAAATTCAACTTCATCGTTTTCACGAATTTCATCAATTAATCCTGACACGTGTACAAAATGTTCTGTGTTTGATCCTTCTTCAGTGATAAATCCAAATCCTTTAGATTCATTGAAAAATTTTACGGTACCTTTATTCATTATAAAAATTATTGTGTTGTTAAATTCATTCCTAACAACGTTTATTAAAATGCAAATATAATGCCAATAAATCAAAAATAGTTGAAAATAATTATTTTCTTTAAAAATAAATCATTAAAAGCTATAAATCAACTGTTTAGCTACATTAAATTCTTCTACTATTTCTTTTAAAACTATTTTAGCAGGTTTTATTTCATTAATTAATCCTGCAATTTGACCTATCTCTAACTCACCATTCTCTAAATCTCCTTCAAACATTCCTTTTTTTGCTCTAGCTCTACCAAGTAATTCTTTAATTTCTTCTATTGATGGATTTTTCTGATATAATTCTTGCACTTCATTAAAAAACTTATTTTTAATTAATCTTACAGGTGCTAATTCCTTTAATGTAAGTTGCGTATCACCATCTTTTACATCAACAATTGTATTTTTAAAGTTAATGTGGGCAGAAGATTCTTCAGTTGCAGCAAATCTACTTCCAATCTGAACTCCATCTGCTCCTAAAACCATTGCTGCAAGCATTCCTCTTCCAGTTCCAATTCCTCCTGCAGCTATCACAGGTATTTTTACTTGCTCTTTTACCATTGGTATTAAGGTAAAAGTTGTTGTTTCTTCTCGTCCGTTATGACCACCTGCTTCAAAACCTTCGCAAACAACTGCATCTACTCCTGCTGCAGCTGCTTTTAGAGCAAATTTTACAGAACTTACAACATGTAAAACTGTAATCCCTTTTTCTTTTAAATATGCTGTCCAAGTTTTAGGGTTACCTGCAGAAGTAAAAACAATCTTTACGCCTTCTTCAACAATTATTTCCATTATTTTTTCGATGTCTGGATATAGCATTGGTACATTTACACCAAACGGCTTATTTGTAGCTTTTTTGCATTTTTTAATATGTTCTCTTAAA
This sequence comes from uncultured Polaribacter sp., assembly GCA_905480405.1. GTDB lineage: Bacteria > Bacteroidota > Bacteroidia > Flavobacteriales > Flavobacteriaceae > Polaribacter. Next base: position 15,569 of record CAJQQH010000045.1, read on the forward strand.
ACATCAGGATACATAGAACCTGCACCAATTAAACCTAAACCGCCTGCATTTGAAACTACAGAAGCTAATTTGTAACCAGAAACCCAAATCATTCCTCCTTGTATAATTGGGTATTCTATATTAAAAAGTTGTGTTATTTTATTTGTCATTATTTTTTTATCAACTTTAGTATTTTTTGATTATTACCTTTTTGAACCTTTAATAAATAAATTCCTGTTTTTAAAGTAGAAATATCTATAAATCTTGATTTAAAGTTTTCTTTCTCTAAAATTTTCTTACCCAAAACAGTATAAATTTGAAACTTAAAATCTGTAAAAACATCTATATTAGAAGAAAACTGAAAAAAATCATTTATAGGGTTTGGATAAATTTCTAGTTTAGAAAGTATAGCGTCTTCAATAGAACCCGTACTAATATAAAAATTAAGTGCGTTTTCAAAATTTGGAATTCCATATCCATGTTGCTCAGTTGGATTATTAAACCTATCAGCAGATTTAAAGACAGATTCTATTAAATCGCTATTATAATTAGTTCTATTTTTTGCTGATGATCTTAAAACAAAACTTCTATTTTGATTTAAACATGCTATTAATCCTGCCATTATTGGTGAAGAAAATGAAGTTCCGCTTGATGAAGTCATAATTTCTCCTGTAGCATAATTTATTAACGCTGGATTCTGACCTTGTCCTAAAATTTCGGGTTTTATTCTACCATCAGATGATGGCCCAAAAGAGCTAAAACTTGTAATATTACCTAAATAATCAACTGCACCTACGGTAATTACTGATGCTGCATCTGCAGGTGCACCAATATATTTCCATGTTTTACTACCTTCATTACCAGCAGCATTTATCAAAAGTAAACCACGTGAAGCTCCTATTTCTGCACCTCTAGAAATAAAAGTTGTTTTACCATCCATATCTTCATATGTATGACTATGATTAGCATTATCATATGTTGTATATCCTAAAGAAGTATTTATAACATTAACACCTAAACTATCTGCTCTTTCTGCAGCTTCTACCCAAAGAGTTTCTTCTAAAACAGTTTCTGTTTCTGCTATTTCTGATATAAATAAATAAAATTTTGCATCTGGTGCTGTACCTACAAATTCATTTTCTATATAACCGGCAATTGATGATAAAACATGAGTACCATGAGAATCTCTTGAGTAAAAGTTCTCATTTCTATCAGCAAAATTATAACCTCCTAAAATTTGATTGTTGTCTCTAATTCTTTGAAAAGCAGAAAGCGTATTCACATTAGGAAAACCAGCGTCTATAATTGCTATTATTTGTCCTTCGCCAGTTAAACCTTCTTGATGCAAGTAATTTCCTTTTAACATTTTAATTTGATTATCAGCATCACCATAATTAAAATCAGTTTTAGCAACTTTAAATTTATTTTGATGATTGGAGACAATACTTTTTATTCGTTTTTTCCCACTATTATTTAGAGATTTATTTGCAAATTCAATATTATTTATAAAATTGTATTGCGCAACTAGCGTATTAATGTCATCAATTTCTGCTTGAATATGTACAGCATTTAACCATTTAGATTTTCCTAAAACCGTTAAGTTTGCATCCGCTTTTAAATCATCTAAATAATCTTCATCAACAGGAACATCTTTTTCATCTAAAGGAACAAAATTTTCAGATCTTCTATCTAATGCTCTTTGAGAAAGCATTGTAAGTGGGTTAGATAAAAATGTACTAGATTTAGGTTTATCTTTAAGGAAAACCCAAGCATCTTCTACTTGAGAAAATGAACTTAAGGAAGTAATTATAAATAAAAAAAGTAGTAATTTCTTCATACTTCGAAATTACTACTTTTTTTATCATTTTATAAATTATTATTAAAAAACTACAATAAAGATAAAAAAACTGTGAATTATACAATAATTAGTTAAATATGAAAGGTATTTCTAAAGGATACTTAACTTTCATATTAGCGATTACACCTGGTTCTAAATCTGATAAATTTTTAAAATAATGAATTATTTTTTCTTCAAAAGAAACATCCAGTTTTGGGCTTATCGAAATATCTTGAACTTTTCCAAAAACATCTACATAGCATTTTAATAAAAAATTAGTTTTTAAACCCTTTTTTCTTAAACCTATAATTAACTCTTTGTTTAATTTAGCTTTAAACTTTTTTGTACCTCTTTTGTATCTAGGTTTTTTTAATAAAACTAAATCTTCATCTATTGTTTCCCCTTCTTCATTCCAAAGTTTATAATTTAAAACCTTCCCTTTTTTAAATGTAATTCTTGCTCTATTATTCTTCTGATTATCTAGATATTTCCAAATACCATCTCTTTTCCCTTTTAGAAAAAAACCTTTTGTTATTTCTTCACCTTTATCATTGTAATAATAATAAGATCCATCTTTTTTACCCTTAGAATTGTAATTTTGTGTAGATTTTAAATTACCACTCTCATCATAAATTTTAAAAACACCAACTCTAGTTTTTAAATTTTTATTTTCAAAATTTCCTTGAAGTTTTACTTTACCATTTCCAAAATAGACAGTTGCCAACCATAAAGAATCTTTCTTTACGATAGTCTGTATATAAGTTGCACGTTGTTTTATTACTTTCTTATAATGTCTATCTAAATAATTTACAACAGAATCTTTTTGTGAAAAAACTGAATAAGAAATAAAAAAAGTGAGTAAAATTAAAAATTTATATTTCATTGCAATAAAACTATAGTTATGAGATTACACCAGAACCTAAAAGTTCTTCACTTTTATACCAAGCAACAAACTGCCCTTCTTGTATAGCAGATTGATTATTATCAAAAGCTACATATAAACCAGATTCTACTTTATGTAATGTTGCCTTTTCTAATGCTTGTCTATATCTAATTCTAGCATCTACTTGCATCGTTTCTCCTACTTTTAAAGTTAAGTCTTCACGAATCCAATGGATTTCTTCATTAGAAACAAATAAAACTTTTCTGTATAAACCTTTATGATTTTTACCTTCTCCTGTATAAATAACATTTTCTACAACATCTGTTTCTATAACATATAAAGCTTCTTTTGTACCACCAACATTTAAACCTTTACGTTGTCCTTTAGTAAAATAGTGTGCTCCTTGATGTTTCCCTACAGTTTTACCATCTTCTTTTGTATAAGAAAACTTTGTAGACAAGAATTTTAGTTCTGCTTCTTTGTTTTCGAATTTTGGAATAGAGTTTATATACTGCTTATAATCTGAAGGAATTGTAATAATTTCACCTTCTTTTGGTTGTAATTTTTGTTGCAAAAACTCTGGCAATCTAACTTTACCAATAAAACATAAACCTTGAGAATCTTTTTTTTCTGCGGTAATTAAATCTGCTTTTTTAGCAATCGCTCTAACTTCTGGTTTTGTTAATTCGCCAATTGGAAATAATGCTTTCGTTAATTGTTCTTGAGACAATTGACATAAAAAATAAGACTGATCTTTATTGTTATCTAAACCACCTAATAGTTTGTAAACAGGTTTACCATCTATAATTTCTTCTCCTTTTCTACAATAATGACCTGTTGCAACATAATCTGCACCTAATTTTAAGGCAATGTCCATAAAAACATCAAACTTAATCTCTCGGTTACAAAGAACATCTGGGTTTGGAGTTCTTCCTTTAGAATATTCATCAAACATATAATCTACAATACGATCTTTATATTGCTCACTTAAATCAACAACCTGAAAAGGAATTCCTAATTTATCAGCAACAATCATAGCATCATTACTATCTTCTAACCAAGGACATTCGTTAGAAATGGTTACAGAGTCATCATGCCAGTTTTTCATAAACAAACCGATTACTTCATATCCTTGTTCTTTTAACAAATATGCTGTTACACTACTATCTACACCTCCAGAAAGCCCTACAATTACTCTTTTCATTATTTCGATAAAAATTGACTGCAAAGATACAAATCAATTCTCAGAAAAGAACATTGAATTTATTGATGTATTGATAACTGAAAGCTATTTAGTTTTTCTGTTTAATATTATTTTTTCGAGTTTCTCTTTGCTTCTTAGCATCAACAACTTCTCCGTCTAAATAG
>CAJQQH010000046.1 GCA_905480405.1 uncultured Polaribacter sp.
CCTTTTTCTTCAGAATATTTTCTTCCTGTAAACTGTTTACTAGCATACTCTTCACCAATAATTCTAACATCTACTTTAAAAGACCTTAATACATCTTCTAAATCTTGTTCTGTTGCGTAAGGTACTATTTCATCTACAAACTTACACCCCTTTAATTGAATATAACGTTCAACTACAGACTGTACTGGTCTATTTTTTTCAGGACGATCTAAAGTAGGATCAGTTTGTAATCCACAAATTAAATAATCACATTGACGTTTTGCATCTTCTAACATAGTTATATGCCCCGCATGTAACAAATCAAAGGCACTAAAAGTTATTCCAACTTTCATAAGCTATTTTTTATTTAACAACCAAGAAGAAGATTGAATCTTATCTCCTAGACCATCTATTAATTGAATGTTTAATTCTTTACAAATTGGTGCTTCTGGAATTGAATTATTATCTTGATCTCCGCCATTTGCAAAACCTAATTCATATTTATCTCCGTAGGTTTCAAAAATAGTTCTAATAGATTCACACACTGTTCTATCTTCATCTACAGAAATTATAGCTTTATCTACTGCCTTAATATTTTGAACAATAAATAACCTTTCAGCTTCCTTTTGGAATTCTTTAGATCCTTTTAAATTTCTTTGAAAATCACTATTTACAATAACAAATAATTCATCTGCTAAAGCTTTGGCTTTATTAAAGTATTCTAAATGCCCTTTGTGAATTGGGTTAAAGTACCCAGATACTATAATTGCCTTTTTCTTCATTTTTTTTTTGCAAATATAAGTTTAAATATCTAATTACAAAAAGGATGTTTTTCCCCTTTTTGAACAATCTCATTATTTCTAATTTTATGTACTATTTCTACAGATTTTCTTGCATCTTTTAAACCAAAACCTTCTCCTTTCAAAATCCCTTGATAACTTACTGTATGTAGGTCTGTAAAACCAGAACTAAACTCTATTTCTTCGTTATCAATTAAAATTGAACGATATGTTCTTTGACCAATTTCTTTTATATTTTTGGGCAATGAGCTCTCATCAATGGATAAAAACCAACGTACTCGAGCTTTTTCAAACTCTAAATAGCCAGCTGATTTATCTTTACCTCTTAAATGTACAACATTTTCTTGAACATCTCCAAAAATCCATGAAAGCATATCATAAAAATGAATTCCAATATTTGTTGCAATACCTCCAGATTTAGAAGCATCACCTTTCCAAGAAATGTCGTACCAGTTACCTCTAGAGGTAATATAGGTTAAATCTATATCGTATTTCCCTTTTTTATTTTCTCTTTCAACTTTTTGCTTTAAAGCAATAATGCTTGGATGCAATCTTAATTGTAAAATCGTGTTTATTTTTTGTCCAGACTCTTTTTCAATTTCCGACAAAGCATCAACATTCCAAGGATTAAGTACTAAAGGTTTTTCACAAATTGCATCTGCTCCACTCCTTAAAGCCATTCTAATATGAGCATCATGTAAATAATTTGGGGTACAAATACTTACATAATCCAAATGTGTCCCGTTTCTTTTTATTTTTTCGATATGTCTATCAAACCGCTCGAACTCAACAAAGAAATCTGCTTTAGGAAAATAACTATCCATAACACCAACGCTATCAAATTTATCTAATGCAGCAATCAAGTTATTATTAGTTTCTTTTATCGCTTTTAAATGTCTAGGAGCAATATACCCTGCAGCTCCAATTAATGCAAAATTCTTCATTATAAACTTTTATCTTTTATTTCTAGAAAGTTTTTTATATCATAAACCACAGACTTTTCTTTCTTAAGTTTTAAAACATCTATTTCCCTAAAATCTTTGTGAGAGACCGCTAAAACGACTGCATCATATCTTTTATCATAAACTTGTTTAATCAAATTAATATCATACTCTTGTTTTACTTCTTCCTTTTTTGCCCAAGAATCATATACCTCTACATTAACACCATAACTTTCTAAACCAAGATACAAATCAATTACTTTTGTATTTCTAATATCAGGACAATTTTCTTTAAAAGTTATTCCTAAAATCAAAACATTAGCACCTTTAACTTTCACTTCTCTATTAATCATGAGCTTTACAACTTCCGAAGCTATATGACTCCCCATACTATCATTCAACCTTCTTCCAGAAAGAATGATCTCTGGATAATAACCAAATTGTTGTGCTTTTTGGGCTAAATAAAAAGGATCTACACCAATACAATGCCCACCTACTAAACCAGGTTTAAAGGGAAGGAAATTCCATTTTGTAGCAGCAGCTTCTAAAACTTCATTGGTGTTAATATTCATTAGACTAAATATTTTGGCTAATTCATTTACAAATGCAATATTAATATCTCTTTGACAGTTTTCTATAATTTTTGAAGCTTCGGCTACTTTAATAGAGGAAGCTAAATGTGTTCCTGATTTTATAACAGATCTATATAAATCATCAACCTTTTGAGCTGTATCTTTAGTTGAACCTGAGGTAACTTTTAATATATTCTCAACAGTTCTAATTTTATCTCCAGGACTAATCCTTTCTGGTGAATAACCAACAAAAAAATCTTGATTAAAAACAAGTTTCGACACTTTCTCTAAAACAGGTATACAATCTTCTTCAGTTGCACCAGGATAAACGGTAGATTCATAAATAACAATATCGTCCTTTTTTAGATAAGTAGCAATTGTTTTACTTGCCTTAAGTAGAGGTATTAAAACTGGTTGATTATTTTTATCAACAGAAGTTGGAACAGTAACAATATAGTAATTACAGTCTTTTAAATAATTTGGATCTGAAGTTACATAAAGACCATTATCTTCATTGTAATTATTTAATAGCACTTGTTTTAACAAACTACTATCAACTTCTTGGGTATAATCTTCTCCTTTTTTTAAATTAGAAACTCTCTTATCATTAACATCAAATCCGATAACATTATATTTCATGGCAAAAAGCCTAGCAAGAGGTAAACCTACATAACCAAGCCCAATAATTCCTATTTTTATAGCACTCATTAAATTGAAGTTATTAACAGAAGCGAAGTTACAAAAAAGGTTTTGTAGAAACTTCATAAACTAAAAAATCCTTCACAAAATGTGAAGGATTTTTACCTGGTGGGCAATGAGGGATTCGAACCCCCGACCCTCTCGGTGTAAACGAGATGCTCTGAACCAACTGAGCTAATTGCCCTTAGCGGTTGCAAATATACAACACATTTTGAGTCTACCAAAAGAAAAAACAATTTTTATTTAAATAATTTCTGCCACCACAAAAGTACTGCCTCCAACATAAATTGTATCTTCCTGATTTGCATTTAGTAAAGCCGATTTAAGTGCTTTTTTTACAGATGAATATTTTTTTCCTTTTAAATTAAAATTTATTGATTTTTCTAATAAAACATCTTCAGACATCCCTCTTGGAATATTTGGTTTACAGAAATAATAGATTGCTTCTTCTGGAAATAACGGTAAAACATCTTCTAATTTCTTATCAGAAACAACACCTAAAACAATGTGCAACTTTTTATAATTCTCTTTTTTCAGCTGATTTATAACAATTTTCAAGCCTTCTGCATTATGAGCTGTATCACAAATCACTTTTGGATTTTCTTGTAAAACTTGCCATCGACCTTTTAGATTAGTGTTTTTG
>CAJQQH010000047.1 GCA_905480405.1 uncultured Polaribacter sp.
TTTGTTTACAGATTTTAAAAGTGCAACTTTTGCTTCTAAAATTGCTGTTATTTCATCTACAGATAATAACTCTTTTAAGAATTTTTTTTGTGGAATTTTATGGCAATTTGCAACAATAATATCCGATTCTATAAATCTGTAAACCCAAGAAGTACCTAGAGTAATTATAATATGTGTTACTTCTTTTAACTGTTTATGTGTTATTGCAACAGCAGAATTTAAATTGTTTAAGATTTCGTTACAATCACTAGAACTTAAGCTAGAATGAGCATCATAAGAATGCCAACGTTCATTTTTAAAGATTAAATCGTTCTTTAAATATTCTTTTTCATTAATTGCATTGCAAATTAAATTCTCTATAGCTTTTGGTTGAAATAGAATTCCGAAAGGATTTTGAGATGACTGAAATTTAAAGTAATTTAATTTATTACCAATACTCTCTGAAAAACATGAGCCTAATAAAAGTATTTTAGATTGATAGTTAATTAAGTTTCTAGTTTCTTTTTTTAACGGAATTATTGTTTGTAGTTTCATTAGTATTTAAGTAACTTTTTTGTTTTAGAAACTCCTTTAGATTGGTAATGAACAAAATAATTTCCAGTAGGTAAATTATTAATGTTAACGGTTAAAGTATGTTGTATTGCACTATATTTTTTACTTGCAATTTGTTTTACAACTGCTCCAATAGTATTATATAGTGTAATTTTAACAAGTTCATTACTTCCTAAAAATTGAATATTTATTACATCGGTTGTTGGGTTTGGGTAAACCTCAATTTCTAGTTTGTCTAATGTAAAGCTGTTGGTAGAAAGTGCAGCAGAACATCCTTCTTTAAAGATAGGTAATGCGTCAAATTCATCAAACAAAACAGTATTTGATTCAGATTTTGTTGCTCCTAACCAATCAGTTAAAATTGTACTATACACGTTTCTAAAGTCGAACTGCATTTGCACTCCTTCATCAACCCCAACATTTGTGTCAATCTCTGGAGCATCACCTAAAATTTGATTTTTTGCACAAGTACCAAACACAAATAAAGGAGCTGCGGTGCCATGATCTGTACCAAAGCCAGCATTAGAACGAATTCTTCTTCCAAATTCAGAATAAGTCATTCCAATTACTTTTTTATCAATATTTAATAATTGTAAATCATCTTGAAAAGCACTCATTGCATCAGATAGTTCTTTTAATAAATCTGCTTGTACACCTTTTTTAGTGTCTCCTTCTACTACTTGATTGTCATGATTATCAAAACCACCAAGTTGAACAACATATACTTTGGTTTTTAACCCGCCAGAAATTAATTTGGCGACGTTTTTTAATTTTTCTGATAAATCTGATGAGTCATATTTTTCTGATAAGTTGTTTCCAGAAGCATTTGCAGTGGTAATTACTTCTGCATAAGCATTTGTTTGACTAATTGTTTCATTAACGTATTTTAATGCATCTCCATAACAATTATTTGGAATTTCTCCTAAACTAGAAACTGGTGCTGTACCAGGATTTTCTGGGTCTATAATAGCCATCGAAAAATTAGAGCTAACTCCTTGGCAGGTTTCGGATACAATTTTACCAACGGTTATTGCAAACGGATGTGGATTCTCTGTATTAGGGTAATTAATAGGGAAATTTGGGTTGTTGTTGTCGAAATAACGACCTATCCAACCAGAGGAAACATATTGATTTGCACTAGAAGCAGAATTCCAAATATCTGTAGATCTAAAGTGAGATCTATTTTGATCTGGATAACCTACATTTTGTATAATTGATAGCTTTTCTTGTTCCCAAATTTGTTGCATTCCTGTTATAGATGGATGAAAACGTGTTGTGCTATTTACAGCTAATAATTCTGATTCTGGTATAATAATATTTGAACGTACATTTTGTAAATTACTATATTGATTTAAATCGAAAACAGTATTTAAACCATCATTTCCGCCTTGTAATTGAATTAAAACTAAAATATTTTCGTTGTCCTCTTCAAAGTTATAACCATCAGGTATTTCGTTTGCGAATATTGGAAAACCACTTAATGTAATTGGTAAAGCTGCAGAAGCAATGGTACTTAATTTAATAAAATCTCTTCTATTTAATTTTTGTGATTTCTTCATATTACATTATTTGAAATTCAGACATTTGTACCATTGTAGAAATAAGGTCTCTCAATTTTTTGTCAACGGAAATGGCTAAAGGTTGGTTCGTTGGATTAGATAAATATTCTGAATACTCAATAGTCCATTCTTCATCTGGTAATCCTGGAATTAAAATATCTTTTAAGGTTGTAATTTGGTTTTGTGAAATTTCGTAATTAAATAACTGTTCTGCCAATGCCTTTATTAAAATGTTTGGATCTTGAGAGTTATTAATAGATGCTGTTATTGTTAAAACAGGTGTTAATGGAGGTACTGTATAATTTATGCCATCTATAACTAATTCTCCACCAGTAACAATAACTTTGCTATACGATAATCTCTTAGGTAGTAATAGATTATTAACCCAGCTTTTATAGAACAATGGTTCTTGGTAGTATGCTTTCCAACCAGAAACATTTGGATGATGAAACATAGATTGATTTATATCTGTGGTTGCTAAATATAATACATAAGCAAATTCATATTCAGATTGAATAGTTGTTGTTGGTGCAGAAAAAAGTAAAGATTTTGTAGTTGAAAACATTAAGTCGATTGGGCTTTTCATCATGCAAAAAGTGTTTTCAAAAAAATGTTCTGACGCTAATAAAATTTTTAGTGCTTGTATAATTTCATAATTATTATCTCTTATTGTTTTTGCTAAAGGTTCTATTATATTGGTTTCAATTTCTGAAGTTATTTCAGAATTTACAAACCATCTATATAATTTTCTTGTTATAAATCTAGAACATTCATCTTGCTCAAAAATTTTATCGATTAAATCTTTATACTCTTCTTCTCCGTTTTCAGATATAATCGCATTTCCAAATCTATGAGATAATTTTTTGTCTCCTTTTGTGTGCTTGTCGTTAGAAAAAAAAGGAATTAAAGCATCTTCATGTGTTAACGACCTAACTCTCCAACCGGTAAGTACCTTTGCCATTTGTACAACATCTTCTTCGGTATAATTTGTATAATCTCCGTTTCCTACCGCATTTCCTTTTCCAATTGTAAAAAGCTCTAATAATTCTCTAGAATAGTTTTCATTAGGAGCAGCATCTGTATTAATGGCGCCACTTAAATACTTTAGCATGTTTGTGTCTATAGTAATTTGCTTTGTTAGCTCTTTAAAATTACCAAGTGAATGCGTTCTAATTAAGTTTATGTATTCGTATTCTCTATGAGGATTTGTGTTTTCTGCTACAAAATGATTATGCCAGAATAAAGTTAGTTTCTCTCTAATAGAAATTTCTGCATTCTGCATTTGTAAAAAAGACCAAGCATATAAAGAGTTGCTGCGTGTTCTTAATATACGATTTTGTTCTTCTGTTGACGTTGTAAAAGGTATTGGATCTGCATGCACCCAAGTTTCGCCATATTTGGCTCCAGGATCATCAATTTGATCAGAGTTATCACCATCTGGATAATATTTTACAGGAGGGTCTGGTAAATCTTGTACTGTAAAAAGTGTATCTATAGTTTTACTTAACCCTAATGAAATAGTACTATTTACAAGAGATTCAGAAATACCAAAAGAGGCTCTTTTTAATAAGTGTCTTGCTTCTTTAGCTGTCCAACTTCCTTTATAAGTATCTAAATATGGCATGGTTTAAAGATAAGGGTTTAACAGCAATTTAAATGTTAAATTATTTAGACGAAACATATCTAGCGTCTTTTTTTAGACCAAATAGTCTACTGCTTTTTCTAAAGCTTTAGTAATTCCACCTGGATTTTTACCACCTGCAGTAGCAAAAAATGGTTGCCCGCCACCGCCACCGTGAATTAATTTACCCAATTCTCTAACAACAGTACCTGCATTATAACCACGCTCATTTGCTAATTCTTTAGAGATATAACAAGTTAACATTGCTTTGTCTTTTGCTGGAGCAGTTGCAAATAATAAAAATAAGTTCTGATGTTCTTTACCAATTTCAAAAGCTAAATTTTTAATTCCGTTTGCATCTAAATCAACCTTAGTTGCTAAAAATTGGACACCATTTATTTCTTGCAATTGATTTTTAATTTCTCCTGATAAATTTTTAGCTTTATCCTTTAATAGCTGCTCAATCTGTTTCTGTAAAGATGTATTCTCATCTTGTAATTTCTGTACAGCTTTTACAGGGTCTTTTGTGTTATTTAAGATGTCTTTAACTTCAAATAAAACTCTGTTGTTCTCAAAATAAAAATCTTTAACAGCATCATTTGTAATTGCTTCAATTCTTCTAATTCCTGCAGCAACTGCACCTTCAGATTTAATTTTGAAGTGCCAAATATCTCCTGTGTTTTTTACATGAGTTCCTCCACAAAGTTCTACTGAGTTTCCAAATTTGATTGCTCTTACAGTGTCTCCGTATTTTTCACCAAACAAAGCCATTGCACCTTCGTCAATTGCTTGTTGCATTGGTATATTTCTTTTTTCTTCTAAATTTAACTTACCAGATATTCTTGCATTTACAAAATTTTCTACATCTCTTAATTCTTCAACAGTCATTTTTGAAAAGTGAGAAAAATCGAAACGTAAGTATTTAGAATGTACAGCAGAACCTTTTTGCTCTACATGTGTACCTAAAATTTCTCTAAGTGCTTGGTGTAATAGATGAGTTGCTGTATGGTTACATTCTGTTCTGTAACGTTGTTTTTCATCAACAACAGCTTTAAAATTTTCGTTTAAATGTTTAGGTAAGTTTTTAGTGAAATGAATAATTACATTATTTTCTTTCTTAGTATCTAAAATGTAAACAACATCTCCATGCGTATCTTTTAGGTATCCTTTATCTCCAACTTGCCCACCACCTTCTGGGTAAAAAGGTGTTAAATTAAAAACAAGTTGATACATTTCTCCATCTTTTTTAGAGGTTACTTTTCTATATCTTGTTAATTTAACATTAGCTTCTAAAAGATCGTAACCTATAAACTCTTCAACAGCATCATCGTTTAATACAGTCCAATCTTCTGTAGACATTTCACTTGCAGCTCTAGATCTATTTTTTTGTTTTTGAAGTTCAATTTCAAAACCTTTTTCATCTAAAGTATATCCTTTTTCTGATAAAATTAAAGCAGTTAAATCGATAGGGAAACCGTAGGTGTCATATAATTCAAAAGCTTTATCACCAGAAATTTCTTTTGTTTTTGATGATGTAATAATACCGTCTAATAGTATTAATCCCTGATCTAATGCTCTTAGAAATGACGTTTCTTCTTCTTTAATTACATTTTCAATTAATTGTTTTTGCGCTTTCAGTTCTGGGAAAGCTGTTCCCATTTTTTCACTTAAAACACCTACTAACCTGTAAATAAAAGGTTCTTTTTTATCTAAGAATGTAAAACCATATCGAACAGCTCTTCTAAGAATTCTACGAATTACGTAACCAGAACCAGTATTACTAGGTAATTGACCATCTGCAATAGAAAAAGCAACAGCTCTAACATGATCAGAAATTACACGAGTTGCAATATCTTGTTTTTCATTAGAACCATATTTAGTATTTGTAATGGTTTCTATTTCTCTAATTATAGGTGTAAAAACATCGGTATCATAATTAGATTGCACTCCTTGTAAAACCATACAAAGACGTTCAAATCCCATACCAGTATCAATATGTTTGTTTGGTAATTCTTCTAAAACACCATTTGCTTTTCTGTTGTATTGCATAAAAACCAAGTTCCATATTTCTACAACATGTGGGTGATCTTCATTTATTAAAGTACGTCCATCAACTTTAGCTTTTTCTTCTGCAGAACGAATATCAACATGAATCTCAGAGCAAGGTCCACAAGGTCCTTGTTCTCCCATTTCCCAAAAATTATCTTTTTTATTCCCTTTTAAAATACGGTCTTCGGCAATGTATTGTTTCCAAATATCAAATGCTTCGGTGTCCATATCAAGATTGTCATCGTCATCAGACCCTTCGAAAACTGTAACATATAAAATATCTTTGTCAATTTTATAAACTTCGGTCAATAATTCCCAAGCCCAAGCAATAGCTTCTTTTTTAAAATAATCTCCAAAAGACCAGTTACCTAACATCTCAAATAAAGTGTGATGATAAGTGTCATAACCTACTTCTTCTAAATCATTATGCTTACCAGATACACGCAAACATTTTTGTGAATCTGTAATTCTATTATTTTTAGGAGTACCGTTTCCTAAAAAATATTCTTTAAAAGGTACCATTCCAGCATTTACAAACATTAAAGTAGGGTCATCCTTTGTTATCATTGGAGCAGAAGGAACTACTAAGTGAGATTTTTCTTGAAAAAAGTTTAAAAAAGCGGAACGAATATCTTGAGATTTCATAAAAAAGAAGTTTCCAACTAAGTTGGATTATGTTAATTTATTTTTTAAAAACCACTTAAAATAAGCAGTTGTAAAACATTTTGTAAATTTGTTAGTTCTTATAAAGAGGTTTTAAATGTAAAAACCAATTTAAAGAACAAAAATAGTACATTTAGCATTATGGCAAAAGTAAAATATTATTATGATGAGGATACTCTTTCCTACAGAAAAATTACTGTAGATAAGAGCAATTATTATAGAAGAATACTTTTTAGTGTTTTAGGTATTATCTTAATTGCTTTTTTTGGCTTTATTGGCTTTAGTCAAATAATTATGTCACCATCAGAGAGAGCTCAAAATAGAGAGTTCGAAAACTTAAAATTTCACTATGAAATCTTAGGAAAAAGATTAGAAGAGAGTTCTAATATTTTATCGCAATTACAAGAAAGAGATAACAATATTTATAGAAGTTATTTTGAAGCAAACCCAATACCAGAAGAACAACGAAAAGCTGGATTTGGAGGAGTAAATAGATATAAAAACTTAGAAGGATTTGATAATTCTAATCTTATAAAAAATATAACTAAAGAAATAGATGTTTTATCAAAGCAAATGGTAGTACAGTCTAAATCTTTAGATGAAATTGTAGTTTTGGCAAAAGAAAAAAAAGATATGCTTGCTTCTATACCAGCAATACTACCTATTAAAAAAGATGATTTTTATGTTGCTTCTGGTTATAAAATGAGAATGCATCCCATTTTAAAAATAAATAAGTTTCATAAAGGAATGGATTTTACTGCGCCTACAGGAACGCCGGTTTATGCTTCTGGTAATGGAGAAATACATAGAGCACAAAGAAGTAGTACTTTTGGGAAAGTAATTTATATTAAACATGGTTATGGTTACACTACAATTTACGCGCATTTAAGTAAAATGAAAGTAAAAAGAGGTCAGAAAGTAAAAAGAGGAGACTTAATAGGTTTTGTAGGTAATACAGGATTATCTGTTTCTTCTCATTTACATTATGAAGTTCATAAAAACGATAGGCCTCTAAATCCTATTAATTTTTATTATGGTAATTTAACTTTGGATGAGTTTGCAGCTTTACAAAAAACATCAGAACAAAGTCAATCTCTAGATTAATTATGCACATAAATTTACCTGAAAAAATATATTATAAAATAGGAGAAGTTGCTAAAGCTTTTGGTGTAAACACATCATTAATCCGTTTTTGGGAAAAAGAGTTTGATATTATTAAGCCTAAAAAAAATGCTAAAGGAAATCGCCTTTTTACTCCAGAAGATATTAAAAACTTTAAGCTAATATTCAATTTAGTAAAAGAAAGAGGTTTCACGTTAGAAGGAGCAAAACAAAAGTTAAGAAAAAATCCAGAAAGTGTATTTAATAATCACGAAATTATAAGCAGATTAGAGGCTGTAAGATCTGAACTTCAAAAAATAAAAAATCAACTTTAAAAGTTATTAAAAATAATTTTTTCAAGTTTATAAACACTATAAAATAGAGTCTTTACTTTAATTTTTTAAGATGTTTTTAAATTTGAAGAAAACGCATAGTTATGTTGTTTACTATGCATGCATAATATTTTCGCTATATTTGAAGACCAAGCAAATCAGATTATTAACTGATATGTAATAAAACTTAACGAAAAACTTTAATATTATGCCTAAAAAGTATGTAGACCTAGAAACACTTAAATACATACTTTATGATATACACAAGTTAGAAAATTTACTTACTGCTGAAAGATTCCAAGATCATGACATGGAATCGTTAAATCTTTTTATAGATTCTGTAAAAGAATTTTCTGATAGAGAACTGTATCCATATTTCAGAGAAATGGATGAAAACCCTGCATATCATAAAGACGGAACTGTAATTGTTCATAAACAAGTAGAAACAGTAATGCGTCAATCTGGAGAGATGGGCATTATTGCCGCCTGTTTCGATTATAAAGACGGCGGTTTACAGATGCCAATTTCAGTTTTTCAGGCAGTTTTATATATTATGGATGCTGCCAATAATCATTTACCAGGTTACCCAAGTTTAACGTTAGGTTCTGCAGAATTAATTGTAGAATTTGGAACTGAAGATTTAAAGAAAACCTACGTACCAAATATGCTTGCTGGTGTTTGGGCAGGTACAATGTGTTTAACAGAACCGCAAGCGGGAAGTTCACTTTCTGATATTACAACAAAGGCAACTCCAACCAATGATGGTTTTTATAAAATAAGCGGACAAAAAATATTTATTTCTGGAGGAGATCATCAATATGCAGAAAACTTTGTGCATTTGGTGTTGGCTAGAATTGAAGGCGCTCCACAAGGAACAAAAGGAATTTCTTTGTTTGTAGTTCCTAAAAACAGATTAAAAGAAGACGGGACTTTAGAATATAATGATGTAATGACGGTTGCCGATTTTCAAAAAATGGGACAGCGTGGTTATTGTACAACACATTTAGGTTTTGGAGATAATGACGATTGTAGAGGTTGGCTTGTTGGTGAAGAGCACAAAGGTTTAAAGCAAATGTTTTTAATGATGAATGGCGCAAGAATTGCCGTTGGTAGAGGTGCTGCTGCAATTACAATGGCTGCTTACAGAGCATCATTACAATATGCAAATGAAAGACCACAAGGAAGAAAGTTAACAGCTAATGGAAAGAAAAACCCAAATGAAAGTCAGAGTTTAATTATTGAACATCCAGATGTTAGAAGAATGTTGTTGTTACAAAAAGCAATTGCAGAAGGTTCTTTAAGTTTGGTGTTTTTAGCTTCAAAATATCACGATATTATTCACTCTACATCTTCAGAAGAAGAAAAAGAGAAGTACAATTTATTGTTAGAAATGATAATTCCTATTGTAAAGACTTTTCCTTCGGAAGCAGGAGCAGAATCTGTAGATAACGGATTGCAAGTTTTAGGAGGCTATGGTTTTTGTACCGATTTTGTGCTACAACAATACTATAGAGATATTAGAATTTCTGCTTTATACGAAGGTACAACCGGAATTCAATCGCAAGATTTATTGGGTAGAAAAGTGACCATGAAAAACGGAGAAGGTTTGGAGTTGTTGGCTGCAGAAATTATGAAGACAATTCATTTAGCTTCAAAAGATGACGATTTAAAAGGTTACGCAGTTGTTTTAGGTGAAAAATTACAATTGTCTCAAAAAGTATTAGGTCATTTAATGCCTTTTGCAATGAAAGGAAACTACGAGCGTTACTTGGCAGATGCTAATTTGTTTATGGAATATATGAGTATTGTTACTTTAGGTTGGTTGTGGTTAGAAATGGCTGTAGATGCTAAAAATGCGCTTGCAAATGGTGATAGAAATTATTCAGAAATTTTTTATGAAAGTAAGATTCATACCATGAAATTTTACTTTAAATATGAAGTTCCAAAAACAAATTCGTTGGCAGAATCTTTAATGAATAACGAAGAAATTACAATTAAAAAAGACAAAGAATACATTTTATAATGAATATAAAAGAGCAATTTAATTTAGAAGGAAAAGTAGCCATTATAACGGGTTCTAGTAAAGGAATTGGAAAAGCAATTGCCAAAGGTTTAGCAGAAAACGGAGCGAAAGTTGTAATTTCAAGTAGAAATCAAGAGGCTTGTGATGAAGTTGTAAAAGAATTTACAAAAGAAGGCTTAAAAGCAATAAGTATTGCATGTCATATAGGTAAAGAAGAGCAACGTAAAAACCTAGTTTCTAAAGTAATTGAAGCTTTTGGTAGAATTGATATTTTAGTAAATAATGCAGCAATAAATCCTGTTTTTGGTCCTATTGAAGATGTTGATCCAGCAATTTTCGATAAAATTATGGATGTAAATGTAAAAGCACCTTGGTCTTTATCTAACTTGGTTTTACCACATTTTAAAGCGAATAAAAAAGGAAGTATTATCAATATTGCTTCTGTAGAATCTTTAACTCCAGGTTTTGGATTAGGAATTTATAGCACAAGTAAAGCCGCAATTCTAATGCTCACAAAAAATCAAGCAAAAGAATGGGGACAACATGGCGTTACGGCTAATGCAATTTGTCCAGGACTGATTAAAACAAAATTCAGTGCAGCCTTATGGCAAAATGAAAAAATATTAGGTAAGATTGAAAAAACGTTACCAAGCTCAAGAATGGGAATGCCAGAAGAAATGGTAGGTTTGGCTTGTTTATTAGCCTCTGATGCTGGAAATTATATGACAGGTGGAGTTTATACTGCAGATGGTGGTTATATGATTGCTGGATAAAAAATTAAACTATGAATTTCGAATACTCACAAAAATCAAAAAAATTACAACAAAAGTTAAGAGCTTTTATTGAAAAACATATTGTTCCTATAGAAGAAGAATTTATTGCTTTTCAAAGCGATAAAAATAATATGTGGAAACGTTTTCCGAAGACGGAAATGCTAAAGCAGAAAGCAAAAGAGGCTGGTTTGTGGAATTTGTTTTTACCTAAAGATTATGGAGATTTAAGTCCTGGTTTAACCAATTTAGAATACGCTCCTTTAGCAGAGATAATGGGAAGAAAAATCTGGGTTTCAGAAATTTTCAACTGTTCTGCACCAGATACAGGAAACATGGAAGTATTAGCAAAGTATGGCAATGAAGCACAAAAAGAACAGTGGTTAACACCTTTAATGAATGGAGAAATTAGATCCGCTTTTTTAATGACAGAACCACAGGTTGCTTCTTCTGATGCTACAAATATTGAAACTTCAATAGTTTTGGAAGGTGATGAATATGTAATTAACGGAAGAAAATGGTGGTCTTCTGGTGCCATGGATCCACATTGTAAAGTAGCCATTATTATGGGTAAAACAGATGTAAATGCACATAGACATCAACAACAAAGTATGGTTTTGGTTCCTATGGATGCAGCAGGTTTGGATATTGTTCGTCCGCTTTCGGTTTTAGGATATTACGATTCTCCAGAAGGACACGCAGAAATTATTTTAAAGAATGTTAGAGTGCCAAAAGAGAATTTAATTTTAGGTGAAGGAAGAGGTTTTGAAATTGCTCAAGGACGTTTAGGTCCTGGTAGAATTCATCATTGTATGCGTTTGGTTGGTATGGCGCAATATGCGTTAGAAACCATGTCTCAACGAACGTTAGAAAGAGAAACTTTTGGTAAAAAATTTTATGATTATAGTAGTATTAGACATGAAATTGCAAAATCGCAATGTGAAATAGAACAAGCACGTTTACTAACGCTTTCTGCTGCCGATAAAATGGACAAAGCAGGTAATAAAGAAGCCAAAGATATTATTGCAATGATAAAAATTGTTGCACCAAATATGGCGTTAAAAGTTATTGACAGGGCAATGCAAATTCTAGGAGGAAAAGGAGTTGGTCCAGATACCTATTTGCCACATTATTTCGCAATTGCAAGAATGTTGCGTTTAGCAGATGGACCCGATGAGGTGCATATGTATCAGTTAGGAAAAAGTTGTATCAAGAAATACGGAAATAAATAATGAGCAATCAAAAAGTTAGAAAAGGTGAAGAATTACCAGAAACAAATCTTAAAAAATATTTACTAGAAATAAATCTAATAGAATCTATTGAAGGTGATTTATTTGTAGAGCAATTTACACACGGATTTTCGAACTTAACCTATTTACTAAAAATAGAAAACAAAGAATTCGTTTTAAGAAAACCACCAAAGGGCGCTATTAAAAGAGGTCATGATATGAGTCGTGAATTTAAGGTGCAAAGTGCCGTTTATGAGACGTTTTCTAAAGTGCCAAAAATGTATGGTTTTTGTGATGACGCAACTATTTTAGGAAGTGATTTTTATATCATGGAAAAAGTAGAAGGCATTATTCTAAATTATAAAGAAGCTCATAAAAGAAATATATCTTCAGAAAACTATAATGCGATTGCAAATTCTTGGTTAGATACATTAGTGGAGTTACATGCATTAGATTATAAAGCTATTGGGTTAGGAGATTTAGGTAAACCTGAAGGTTATGTAGAACGACAAGTTACCAATTGGGGAAAGCAATACCTAAAAGCAAAAACGGATGAGTATCCTGAAGCAGAAATGGTGATGAGTTGGATGCAAGAAAATCAGCCAAGAACATATGATCATTGTTTAATTCATAATGATTTTAAGTATGATAATGTTGCTTTTAAAGATAATTCTTGGCAAGAAATTTCTGCAGTTTTAGATTGGGAAATGGCAACTTTAGGAGATCCGTTAATGGATTTAGGAACTTCTTTAGGATATTGGACAGTTGTAACTGATCACGATTTTGTAAAACAAGGAATTCCATCGCCAACAGTTTTTAAAGGAAATCCAATTAGGAGTGAAATTGCGAAACTTTATGCAGAAAAGTCAGGTAGAAATGTAGATAATTTAGTTTTTTATTATGTTTTTGGCTTGTTTAAAATAGCTGTAATTGCACAACAAATTTACTTTAGATATACAAAAGGTTGGACCACAGATTCTCGTTTTGCTAATTTAAATAAGGCGGCAGAATTATGCTGTAAATTGGCTTTAAAAGCTATAAAAACAAAATCTATAGATTAATAATATGGAAGTAAAAGATAAAATTGTAATAGTTACTGGAGCAGGTTCTGGAATAGGAAAAGCAACCGCATTTCTCTTTGCGAAACATGAAGCAACAGTTATCGTTTCTGATATCAATTTAGAAAAAGCTCAAAAAGTTTCTGAAGAAATTGTAACAAATAAAGGAAAGGCACTACCAATAAAAGCAAACGTTGCTAACT
Source organism: uncultured Polaribacter sp. (assembly GCA_905480405.1). Classification (GTDB taxonomy): domain Bacteria; phylum Bacteroidota; class Bacteroidia; order Flavobacteriales; family Flavobacteriaceae; genus Polaribacter. The sequence goes on from CAJQQH010000047.1 coordinate 13,161, forward strand.
ACGATGAGGTAGAGAGTTTAATAAAGCTAACTGTTAAAGAGTTTGGGAGATTGGATGTAATAGTAAATAATGCAGGGATTGGTCCAAATTTATTAAAAACCCACGAATCTAAATTAAAAGATTGGGATAGAGTAATTGCAGTTAACCAAACAGGAGTTTTCTATTGTATGAAAGTAGCTTTAAATCAGTTTTTAGAACAAGGTTATGGTAATATAGTAAATATTGCGTCATTGGCAGGTTTAAAAGCATCGCCCAATAATATTAGTTATAGCGCAAGTAAATTTGCAGTTGTTGGTATGACAAAGTCAGCAGCAATGGAATATGCAACTAAAAATATTAGAGTAAATGCTGTATGTCCTGGTTATACGGAATCTGCATTGTTAAATCAATTGATTAATGCAAAACCAGAAATGGATGCTATTTTAAAAAGTGTAATTCCAATGAAACGATATGGGAAAGCAGATGAAATTGCAGATGCTGTTGTTTGGTTAGCATCAGATAACACTCGCTTTATTACAGGGCAAACGATTACGTTAGATGGAGGAACATCACTTTAAATTGTCAATAAAAAAAGGTATTTTTGTAATACAAAAAATCAATATTAAAATTTAGAAATTATGAAAAAATGGTTAATACCAGTAATTATTATAGCTGTAATAGGATATTCAGTTTATAGTTGGGCAGTAGGGTTTAATAATACTGCAGTAACGTATCAAGAAGATGCTAAAACAACTTGGTCTAATGTAGAGAGCTCTTATCAGCGTAGAAATGATTTAATAGGTAACTTAGTTAAAACTGTGCAAGGTGCTGCGGATTTTGAAAAAAGTACCTTAGTAGAAGTTATTAATGCAAGAGCAAAAGCAACTTCTGTAAATATTAATGCAGGTGATTTAACTCCAGAAAAGATGGCACAATTGCAACAAGCACAAGCTGGTATGAGTGGTGCACTTTCAAAATTATTAGTTTCTGTTGAGCGTTACCCAGAATTAAAAGCAAATGCTAACTTTTTGGAACTACAAAGTCAATTAGAAGGGACAGAAAATAGAATTAATGTAGCTAGAGATCGTTTTAATGAAGGAGTAAATAAATACAATAAACATATAAAAGTGTTTCCAAATTCTATGTTAGCTGGTTGGTTTAATTTTGAAGAGATGAATCGTTTTAAAGCGAATGCAGGTTCTGAAAATGCACCAGATATAGACTTCGATTTTAATAAGAAAAAATAATTATATATGTCAAAAGTAGAAGCTTTTCTTACTCCACAAGAAGAAAAAGAAATTATTTCTGCTATTGTAGTTGCAGAGAAAAATACTTCTGGTGAAATTCGTGTTCATATAGAGGCTACCTCTAAAAAAGAGCATTACGATCGTGCATTAGAAGTATTTAATCTCTTAAAAATGGATACAACAAAAGACGCAAATGCTGTTTTAATTTATGTAGCCGTAGAGGATAAAAAATTTGTTATCTATGGTGATAAAGGAATTGATAAAGTTGTGCCAAATAATTTTTGGAATGCCACTAAAGATGTAATACAAAATCATTTTAAATTAGGTGATTTTAAACAAGGGATTGTTGATGGTGTTTTAAAAGCAGGTAATGAGTTACAATTACATTTTCCATGGCAAACAGATGATGTAGATGAACTTTCTAATGAGATTTCTAAAGGATGATTTTTTTAAGTAAGCAGTTTTATGTAGGTAGTTTTCAGTTAGCAAGTTTGGGCAAAAAACTGATGTTAGTTTTTGCTTTTATATTTTCTATAAATACTTTTGCACAAGGATATAAAATACCCGAAAAGCCAAAGTTTCAAACGAGTGTCTACGATTTTGTAAATTTACTTTCTACATCTCAAAAAACAAGTTTAGAAAGTAAACTTGTTAGGTATTCCGATACAACTTCAACTCAAATAGTAATTGCAATTATTTCTAGTACAGAAGGTGAGAATATTAACTATTTAGCCGCTAATTGGGGAGAAAAGTGGGGAATTGGAGATGCTGAAAAGGATAATGGTATTTTAGTTTTATTAGCCAAGAACGATAAGAAAATAGCTATTCAGAACGGAAAAGGAGTAGAGCATTTATTAACAGATTTTCAGTCGAAAAGAATTATAGAACGTGTAATTATTCCTGAATTTAGAAAAGGAGATTTTTACGGTGGTTTAGATAGAGGGGCAGAATATATTTTTAAAACCTTAAAAGGCGAATTTAAAGGATCGCGCCAAAAGAATGAAGAAGGTGTTGATTTTGGTGTCGTTTTTTTTATTTTAATAGTTGTTGTGCTTTTTATTATCATTTCTAGAGGAAATAAGAACAATAAAGGCGGTAGAAGACGTTATAGAAAAAGATCTATTGCAGAAGATATTTTTGAAACCATTATTTTAAGTAATTCCGGTAGAAGTGGAGGCGGTTTTGGCGGTTTCGGAGGCTCATCTTCTTCAGGTGGTGGTTTCGGCGGAGGTGGCTTTGGAGGCGGTTTTGGCGGTGGTAGTTTTGGTGGAGGTGGAGCTTCTGGTGGTTGGTAATCAACTCATTTTAATCTTCTAAAACAGAGAGGATATTTTAACTATAAAATTTTTTAAAAAATTAAAATTGATGAAAAAAATCGCTATCATTTTTAGTGTATTCTTAATTTTTAGTTGTCATAATTTTGGAGAATTAAGGGTTGTTACAAATTTGCCTAAAGAATTAAAGGAAGTTTCAGGAACAGAAATTGTGCCAAATTCAGATTTAATCTGGATGATTAATGATAGTGGAAATAAGCCTACTCTTTTTGGTTTAAATATTAAAGGGAAAATTTTAAAAAGCGTACATGTAAAATCTAAAAATCATGATTGGGAAGATTTAACCTCTGATGAAAAGGGAAATGTTTATATAGGAGATTTTGGAAATAACCTGAGCAAAAGAAAAAACCTACGAATTTTAAAAATTAAAAAAAAGTATTTAAATAAGAGGAAGGCCGAGGTAGAAAAAATTGAATTTGAGTATGAAAATCAGCATAAATTCCCACCTAAAAAGAAAGAACTATATTTTGATGCTGAAGCTTTTTTCTACTTTAAGAATTACATTTATGTTTTTACAAAAAGTAGGGTAAAGAATAATTATGGAAAAACTTTTCTATATAAATTTCCTGCAAAAAAAGGAAAACATATTGCTAAATTATTAGGAGAATTTAACAATTGTAATGATTTAGAATGTTGGGTTACTTCTGCCGATATTAATGAAGATGGAAGTAAAATAGTACTGTTAACACAAAAAAACATTTTAATTTTTACTGATTTTAATAAGGATAATTTTTTGTCTGGAAAAGTAAAAAAAATAGCTTTGGAAAATACAACTCAAAAAGAAGGAGTTTGTTTTAAGGATACTAATACCTTGTTAATTACTGATGAAAAAGTGCACGGTGATGGTGGTAATTTGTATGAAATTGTAATTAAATAACGATTTAGAAATTCAAAATACAGTTTTAGAAGTTCTTTTTATTCTTATTAGAAATAAACAGTAACTTTGATGGTAATCAAAAAGCTTTGAAAAAACTATTCTTCTTATTCTTTATAATTGCATTCTCCTCAATAGTTTTTGCACAACAACCAGTTTCTATACATTTAACAGAGAAAGATGGTTTACCTGATAACGAGTTTTACAATGTTTTAGAAGATAGTAAAGGCTATATTTGGTTGGCTGCAGATAAAGGTTTGTTTAGGTTTGATGGTACTACTTATAAAAAATTCCAACACACAGATCAAATTGGGCTTTCTGTTTTTCAATTATATGAGGATGAAAATGATGTTATTTGGTATATCAACCTTTCTAATCAAGTTTTTTATATAAAAGACGAAAAAATAACATTGTTTAGTAGGTATAGTTCTGAATTTAAAGGAAACCTTCCTAATGTAAGGATTATAAATAATCAATTAATTTTAGCAAATTACCTAAAAATAATTATCATAAATATAGAAACTAAAAAGATTGTTTATAAAGAAGATTATAATGGTTTTTTATATGTAGAACCTACTATTTACAATAATGCATTATACTATGGAGTAGGAAGTAATTTAATAAAACTGGGTCTTATTGACTTTAAAAAGAAAGTTATTCCTTTTGAATCTGTAGATCCAAGAATAATACAAAACTCTACCAATTCTTTAATAGGTAAAGATTTAATATTTTTTGTAAGTGATAAAAAAGGTTTTTCTTTCTATTCTACAAATACAAATTTTAAATCTAAGGTTAAGAAATTAAAGTATAATCTACCAGCATCTAGAATTGTAAATTCAAAAGTAATTGATAATAAAATATGGTATTGTACTAAAAAAGGTGTTTTTATTTGTGAATTCAAAAATGGAAATTTAGTATTGAATAGACATTTGTTTTCTAATCAATTTGTTACAGATATTGTTAAAGATAAGCATGCTAATTATTGGTTTACAACAGTTAATAATGACGTTTTTATTGTGCCAAATATTGAGATAAATAAAATTCCTATTCCTTTAATTAATGACAAAATAAAACACACTAAAAAAGGAAAAGAGAATGAATTGCTTTTAAGTACAATAAATTCTATTTTATATAAATATACTTTTCCTTCAGAAAAAATACAATCTTATTCGTTTAAACATACTTCTAATATTTTTTTTACTAGTACTTTAAATAATAAATATGTAGTATACACAGATTTAGGTAAATATAAATTGAATGATAAACTAAAAACCATAAAAATATTACCGCCTATAAGTAGTATTAAGGATTTACAAAATTTAAACTCTAATCTTACAATGAGTGCACATTCTAGTGAGATAAGAATAGAAAATACGCTAAATAAAAAATATATTTATAAAAAAAAAACGAGAGGTTATAAAGTATTTTACGATACTATAAATGATTTAAGATATTTCGCAACAATAGATGGTTTATTAGTTTTAAATAAAAATTTAAAGGAAGAAGAGATAGTTTATAAAAATAAACCCATTTATATAAATTCTATTGCACAAACTAATGATGGTGTTTTGTGGTGTAGTTCTTTTAAAAATGGATTGTTTGCTATTAAAAAGAATAAGGTAGTTTATCATTATACAGAATCTGAAGGTTTATTATCAAATACCAATCGTTTTATAAAAGCTAAAAAGAATAATTTATGGATTGCTGGTGATAAAGGTATTCAATACTTTGATAGAAAAGAAAACGTATTTAAAAACCTAACAAAAAACGAGGGTATTGTTTCTTATAATTATAATGGCTTAGAAATAATAGATGATAATGTGTTTGTAAGTAACCCGGAACAACTTATTTATTTTAATGAAAAAAACGTTTTTAAAACTTATAACACTCCAGAAGTTTTTTTTACAGATGTTAATATTGGTAATAAAAAACAAGAATTAAAAGCTGCTTATACATTTAAAGAAGAAGAAGCTCGTGTAAGTATTAGTTATAGTGCAATTGGGTTTAAAACAAATACAAGTGGTCAATTTGAGTATAGACTGTTAGGTTTAAATAATCGCTGGATATCTACAAAAAATGGAGAAACTAATGTAAAGTATAATAATCTTCTAGAGGGTAATTATACTTTTCAAATAAGAAATATTAATACCAATATAACCGCTTCTATTACCAAAGATATTTCGTTTATAGTAACCAAGCCTTTTTGGCTTAAATTATGGTTTTACATAGTTTTAAGTTTTTTTTTGCTAACTATTATTTCTGTTTTTTATAATCGTAAAATTCGTTTTAAAGAAAAAGAAAAGAATAAACAGCTAGAAGAATTAAATGTGAGTAACAAACTAATAAATTTAAAATTAGAAAGTTTACGATCTCAAATGAATCCTCATTTTGTGTTTAATGCTTTAAATTCAATTCAAGATTATATTGTTAATAATCAAAAAAACTTAGCAGCAGATTATTTAGGTAAATTTGCAGATTTAATACGTATGTATTTAGATCAAAGTTCTAAAAAAGAGATTACATTATCAGAAGAAATAGATACTTTAAGTAGTTATTTAGAACTAGAAAAACTACGTTTCGAAGAAAAATTAAGTTATACTATTACTATTCAAAAAAATATATTAGTTGATGATATTTATATTCCTACCGCTTTAATACAGCCTTATGTAGAAAATGCATTAAAACATGGGCTTTTGCATAAAAAAACTTCTGGTAATTTATCTATAGAGTTTTCTATTAACCCAAAAAAAAACAAATTAGTTATTGTTATTATTGATAATGGAGTAGGTAGAATAAGATCTGCTGCCATAAAACAGAGACAACTAAGAAAACATAAATCTTTTGCAACCAAAGCTACTAGTAAAAGATTGGAGCTTTTAAATTATAGCAAGAAACGTAAAATTGAATTATTGATAGAAGATTTAGATACCAATTTATTTAATGTTGGTACAAAAGTTACTATTCAAATTTCTTTATAAGTATAAGAATAAGGTAAAATGTTTTCTGCATTTAATTTTGTTTTAGAAACTCATATCTACTATTCAGAAGCTCAGTTTATAGTTTTATTTTTTAATTAGTAATATTTGCTTTTTTTAAAACAAGGTTTTATATGAAGTTTTTTTTTTTATTGTTGTTGTTTCATGTAAACCAAATTTCATCCCAAGAAAAAAAGTTAGACAGTATTAGAGATTTATTAGAAAACTACTCTAAAAGAGATTCTAATAGAGTTAACTTATTAAATAAAGTAACACTATATTATACAACTAGAGATATTTCTAAGAATCAAACTATTTTAAAAGAAGCAATATCAATAAGTAAAGAAATTAATTATAATGAAGGTCTTATTAAATCTTATACAAATTTATCTTCTCTTTATACGCAAGAAGGTAATTATGATAAAGGCTTAAAACTTGCTTTATTGGCTAAAGAAGAACAAGTAAAAACAGGAGATATTAATGGATTAGTATATTCTAATACCACCATTGCTAGAATTTATTCTGAACTTAAAAAGCCGAAAAAAGCAATAGAAATTTTAAAACAGAGCTTGAGTTTGTTAAAAAATAAGCCAAATAGCAATATTAAAGCAAATGCTTTTTTTTATTTAGGTAACACATATCTTAGTCTGGGTAGTTTAAATAAAGCGAGAGAAAGTTTTTTAGAGGCAAAAAAAATAGCAATAAATAATAAGTTTTTATTAGGTGTTCATATTGCAAATTCTACTTTAGGGGTTATAGAAACAAAAAGAGGTAATTTTATAGAAGCTACTAATTATCTTAATGTTGCACTTAAATTTTATGAAAAAAATAATCAAACAAATTATATGGCGCACACATATTTGTGTTTAGCCGATGCTTATAAAGGTTTAAAAAAATTTGGTACAACAAATAATTTAAATTTAAAGGCTATAGAAATTTATAAAAAACAAGGTAACTTAAAAAACTTAGAAAGGGCTTATTTTGGGCAATATGAAGTGTTTGAATTAGAAAAAAAATATAAAAAAGCAAATTTTTATTTGCTAGAACATTATAAGATGAAAGACAGTATTTTTTCTACAGATAAAATGAAAACAATAGAAGAAATGCAAACTAAATATGAAACTGAAAAGATTGAAAAAGAAAAAATTTTAGCAGAAAGAAGTACAGAAATAGCAAATTTTGAGAGTAGAAAAAATAGAGATTTATTTTTAGGCTCTTTAATTATAGGTGTTTTATTAATTATTGCATCATTATTTTATTTTAGTACATTAAAAGAAAAAAAGAAAGCAGAAATAATTGTTTTAGAATTAAAAGAAACTCAAAAAAGGTTAGCATTAGAAAAGCAGTATAAAGATTCAGAATTAAAGGCGTTAAAAGCACAAATGAATCCTCACTTTATTTTTAATGCATTAAACTCGATTCAAGATTATATTGTATTAAATAAGAAAAGTTTAGCAAGCGATTATTTAGGTAAATTTGCAGATTTAATTCGTAATTATTTACATTTTAGTAACACTGGTTTTATATCTCTTAAAGATGAAGTGTATAATTTAAATTTATATTTAGAGTTAGAGAAATTACGTTTTGAAGAAGAATTACAATACACTATTAAAGAAGACGACACAATTAACCTAGATGCTATAAAAATTCCAACAATGTTACTTCAACCCTATGTAGAAAATGCACTTAAACACGGGTTGTTGCATAGAAAAAAAGATAGAAAGCTAACTATCTCTTTTCTTAAAACATCAAATGAAATTATAGAATGTGTTATTCAAGATAATGGAATTGGTAGAAAAAGAGCAAAAGAAATTAAATCTAATAATGTACTACAGCATAAATCATTTGCATCAAAAGCAACAAGTGAACGTTTAAGTTTATTAAATTTTGGAAAAGAACAAAAAATTGGGGTTAAAATTTTTGATCTAAAAGAAAGAAATATTGCTCTAGGAACAAAAGTAATATTAAATATACCTATTATTAAAATATAAAGATGAAAGCATTAATTATAGACGATGAGAAAAAGGCAAGACAAGTTCTAAGAATTTTAATAGAAGAGAATTGTTCTAAAATAACAGAAATTGTTGAAGCTGATAATTTATTATCAGGTGTAGAACTTATTAAACTCGAATCGCCAGATATTGTATTTTTAGATATAGAAATGCCAGAACATTCTGGTCTAGAAATTTTAAATTTTATTGATAAGGAAGTTCATAATTTCGAAATTATTTTTACTACTGCTTATAGCGATTATGCAATACAGGCATTTCAATTATCTGCGATAGATTATTTATTAAAACCCGTAAGACCAAACCAAGTTAAAGAAGCTGTAGATAAAGCATTGTCTCAAATCGGAAATTCACAAATCTCTTTAAAACTAGAAGAACTTAAAAAAAGTTTACAATCTAAAAATTTTAAAAAAATAGGCTTGCCTTATGCAGATGGAATAAAGTTTGTGAATTTTGAAGATATTATTATGTTAGAAGCAGATAGCATGTATACTAAAGTGTACATAAAAAACACAAAAGTTATTTTGGTAAGTAAACCACTTAGATTTTTTCGAGATTTATTTAGTAGTGCCACTACATTTTATAAACCACATCGATCTTTTTTAATCAATTTAATATACATTAAAGAGTATATTAAAAAAGATGGAGGTTATATTTTAATGGAAAATGATAGAACTGTTTCGGTCTCTAGAGACAAAAAAGAAGAGTTTTTAATGATTGTACAAAATATTTAAATGCTTTAAAAAATCAAATCAGTATTTCAGAAAACTGCCTCTAAATAATATGTTATTTAGAGGCAGTTTTGTTTTTGTAAACACTTAAACAAAAATCATGATAACAATACATTTTATATTACACCTACCTATTATTAACTCAAATATCGATAGCACAAAGCACCTTTTCGAGGCTTTAAATAAAAACGGAAAATATGCCACTTATCTAGAATATTATTTCGTGAGTAAAGATGATAAAGGTAAGTACCACATAAATTGTAAACGTTATGTAGTGAAAGAAAAAATGATTCTATTTGGAGAACTCCATAATATTAAATAATTCTTGAAAATAATAGAAGAGAAAAAAGGTGGGGCAAAAAGAAACAATGTTACTTTAATTAATAAATTTTGTAAGAGATTATTAATAATAAATAACGAAACCAATTCATCTACAATGGATTTAGATCGTATTTCTAAACCATGTAGATGCAATAGTAATTGTATATAGGTAGAAAAGTAAAAAAAGGAATACAGCAAGTTATAAGATTATTAGAAAAGTATATAATGTAAATTTAAAATGCGGAAGAAAAGTAATTATTAATTAAAAACCTTAAACTTTTTTTGAATAGCCATTAAGTAGAATTTTACTAATGGCTATTTTTTTATATAGCCGAAGAGCAATTATTCTTTTGTAATTTTTAAGCACTTTAGAAGTTCACAACTACGTTTCAGAAGGTTGTATCTAAAAGATTTATCCTTTAGATGCAATTTTGCTTAAAACGATTTAAAACAAATTTATTATGAAAACAAGATTACTTTTTATGCTGCTTTTTGTAAGTAGCTTATCGTTTGCACAAAACTGGTCGCAAGTTGGTGCAACACAATTTACAACAAACTTTGCCATAAATGGAGAAATAGCATTTGATAATGCAGGAGTTCCTTATGTACTTTATGAAAGTCCTACCAATAATGCTGTATACGTAATGAAATTTAACGGAACTAACTGGGTTGATGTTGGAAATGGTGCTATTTCAACAGAAGATTACGCTAATTTAGCTATAAAAATAAATCCTGTAACTAACCAACCATGGGTAGTTATGAGAGCTGCCGCAAATGGAACTGCAAGTAATGTAGATGTTTATAGTTACAATGGTACGTCATGGGTTATTGAAGGTGCTAACGTTGGTGCTAGTTTTTGGGGTTATAGTTTACAACTAAATTTTAGCGGATCTGGAGAACCTAGATTTGTTGGTATGATATCTGACGGAGGTAATTTAAGACCTCGTTTTTATTCGAAAAGCGGATCTAGTTGGTCAGGTAGTAGTGGTATTGTTGCAGCTAATGCAAGAGTAGATTATTATGATTATAATAACGGTGTTATAGCAGCAGATGGTAGTGTAAGAAGTTTTGGTTTTGGTGGTATCCCTACTGTGTTTCTTAATGCTCCTGCATTGACCAACTATCGTAAGGTTTCAGCAGGTGCCGATTATTTTGCTGTAAATGATGTTACTAATGGTACAATTATTACAGGAAACTCAAATGCAACGATGACTCAGCCAACAGGAGTTTCTGGACATACAAATAATATATTAAAGTTTAGAGAGAGTATAACAGACAATCAACAATATTTAATGTACTCAGACAGTAATGAGAATTTAATGTTTCAAACCTATAAATTTAATAACTCATGGGCAACACTACCTTCTATTGGACTAGCAACAAATACTACCGATTTCTTCGTAAAAATGGAAATGAACCCTGCAGATGGTAATATGTATGTATTGTATAAAGATGGTGCTAGAATGTCTGTTAAGAAATTTACGGTAGCACCACTTCTAAATTTATCTAGAGTATATATTGATACAAACGCAACTGGTACAGGCGATGGCTCTTCTTGGGCAGATGCATATACTAGTATATCAGATGTTTTATATGTTTTAGGGTCTAGTACTACAGAGCTTTGGATTGCTTCTGGTACTTATAAGCCAGGAACTGATAGAGAAGATTCTTTTATTTTTAACAGAGACAATTTAGAGGTATATGGTGGGTTTGATGGTACTGAAACCTTAATCTCAGAAAGGGACATAGCGGCAAATCCAACCATTTTATCTGGTGATTTAAATGGTAATGATACAGGAGTAGATTTTACAACATCTACCAGAGAAGACAACTCATTTCATGTAGTAAAAATTAACGCTGATGGTATTCTTTTAGACGGTTTAACCATACAGGATGGCCATGCAAGTGGTGGTACAGGTAATAATGAGGCCTCTGCTATATTAAAATTAGAAACGGCAAATACTTTAAATTTAAAAAATTGTATCATTAAAAACAATGTGAGTTTATTAGCAGGAGCTGTTAGGGCTTTTTTTAACGATAATGGAACAATGAATATAGAAAATTGTATCGTTGAAGGAAATGTGTCCTCTTTTGGTGCAGGACTTTATGTTGGTACAAGAGATAACAGAACATTAAATGTAACTATTGTAAACAGTTTGTTTTCTAAAAATATTTCTAAAGACTATAGTACTAGTAATAAAGGTTACTCAGGTAGCTCTGCTTGGATTAGAGCAAATGGGTCTGGTTCTTCCATAACAGCTAATATTGTTAATAGTACGTTTGCAAATAATCTAGACATAGGTACACAGACAGGTCTTACAAATAGAGGTACTCTAACTTTGTCAAGAGGAGGCTCAGGCAGAACATTTAATGCTACCATTTCAAATTCAATATTTTATAATAATAGAGATCCTTTCGGAGATACAAGTTTGGCGGTTACGCAAGGTCATGCATCTTCAGTTAATTTTGTAGAAGTTAAAAATTCTATCGATGAGGATAACTTTTCTAATTTAACATATTTAACAAATACAAGTAGTTCAGATCCATTATTTAAAAATTTAATGAATAATGATTTCTCACTACTAACAGGTTCACCTGCAATAGATACAGGAGATAATTCTGAAATCCCTACAGGTATTACATCTGATTTAGTAGGTAACCAACGTATATATAATACTACTGTAGATATGGGCGCTTATGAGTTTGGTTCTATACCTGTTTTAAGTACAGAAAATACAATAGTTTTAAGTGAAGCTAAAGTTTATCCTAATCCTGTAAGAGATAATTTATACATAAAAAGTAAAGAAAACATCCTAAAAATAGAGGTATATAACCTGTTAGGTAAAAAGATAATTGAAAAGGAGAATAGTAGTTTTATAAACCTTTCTAATTTAAAAGCAAGTATTTATTTTGTAAGAGTATATACGCAAACAAATCGTATATCAAAGAGAATAATTAAAAACTGATTTTAGGAGAGCGTTTATAATCTAAAATTCCCTAGAAGTATTTACTTTTTAGGGAATTTTTATTGGTGTTAAATTGTGATAAATTTATAAATTAAGAGCAGCCAACCTAAAACTAAAAACAACCCTCCAAGTGGAGTAATAGGTCCTAAAAATTTTAGTTTTTTATTTTTTGCTGATGAAATTACCAAACCATATATTGAGAAAGAAAACAAGATTATACCAATTATAAAAGCATAAGTGATATAAGAATGAATACTAGTTTTTGTGTCTAAATTAAAACCTAAAGTTATCAATACAATTGCATGATACATTTGATATTTAACACCCGTTTCAAAACTTTGTAATTGATCAGAAGTTAGTTTTTTCTTTAATAAGTGCGCTCCAAAAGCACCAAATATTACAGCTGTAAATCCGAATAAAGAACCAAAAATTAATGCTATTTGTGTCATAATAAATTATTAAAATGCAAATCCGAAGTTTACTGCTAATCTTACCCCATCATCACTATTAAAAACAGAAAGATTTCCAGATACCATATTTGCTGCGTTAAAGAAAACTCCACCTCCAACAGATGTGTTAAAAGTTGTGTTTTTAAAAGTTGTATTTTGTTGCCCCCAAACACTTCCATAATCAAAACCTCCAAAAACACCAATATTTAAAGGAACAAGACTTGTTTTAAAACGTCTTAGATTTAATCGAATATCAGAACTATGATAAAAAGAGTTTTTGCCTGTAAATCGCTGATTTCTATATCCTCTTAAACCATCATTTCCACCAATATTTGCAGCTTGATAAAATTCATATCCATCACCGAAAGTAAAATGAGATTTTAGTTTTGTAGCAAAAACTAGTTGCCCGCTAGAAACTAGTTTATGATCAAAAGAAATGGAAGGTATAAAATAGCCAAAATTATTTTTATTATTTATATTGGTAGTGTAACCTGTTATTAATCCTATTTTCATTCCCATTGTAGGGAAAGCAGCGTTGTCTGTATTTTCAAAATGGTAACTGGCTTCTGTGTTTAAGAATTTCTGACTTTCAAAAACTGGGTCGTTTACACTAAATTCATTATTTACAAATCGGTTAGCTGTGTTTTCAATTTTGGTAGTTTGGTAGTTTATTCCTAACTTTATTTCTGCATCTAAATCCCCTTTCCAATTTAAGAAAGTACCAGCAAGAAATTTTCTAATTTTTACTCTATTATAATCTTCTTCCTTTATATCGTCTGCTTCTAAATTTATTGAGTTATTACCTAATCCAAAAAAGTTCATTGCAAAATTAGGACTCGTTATAGTTGCACTAAAACCAAGATTCCAATTATTAATTACATTCGCTATTTCAGAAGAGTAATTAAGTTCAAAACCGTTAGTGGCAAAATAGTAAGAAGCAGAAAAAGTATGCTGAGAACTAAAAGGATTTCTTTCAAATCCATTAACTGTGTAGGTATTTAAAAAGCCTAATTTAATACCATCATCTGGATTAAAGCCAATTGTTGGTGTACTAATGTTTTGACTGTTTTTAAGCTTCTTATAATTATAAACATTTGTTTCATAATCATCGGTAAGTTTTTTCTTTCCTTTGTTTGTTATAAATGTGTTTTTCTTCGATTTATAATCATAAACAATTACTTTTTTTCCATTCAGAATATTATAAGTATCATTGTTTTGCCCTCCAATTAACCTTATTTTAATTAAATTTTCTCCATCACCTTTAACAATAAATTTATCTTCATCATCTAATGCGTAAATCCAAATTTCTTTAGCTTCATTTATATTGTAAGTTCGTTGATGAAAAATGTCATCTTTCTCACCTTTTATTATTCGATAGCCTGTAACTTTTGTATCTCCTTTGGGTAACCTTTCAATTTCAAACCAATCATCTTTTTGGGTACCAACTATTACCTGAAATTTATTTAAATGATAATAATAGGAATCAGAAATTTTTTGTAGATTTCTCTTTCTACCTTCCAGCTTTTTTTTAATTTCTTGAATAGTTATGTCTTTTACTTCATCAGGAAAACTAGAAAAAGCATCATCAATAACAGAAGTAGAAATTTTATTTTGTATTAATTGTACTTGAGTATCCCATACTTTTTTATTAGATCTAGAAATTAGAACCATGTCTAAAGGATAAGGTTCTAGATTAAACCATTTAGGGCTTTTTAACTCCTCTGAATACGATTGCATTAATCGCAAAGCGGGTACTAGTTTTGTAGCTACATTTAACAATGCACCATCTCCAAAAATGGAAAAAGCTTGATCTCTATCTCTAGGAATTGGTCTATAAATTATTTGTTTTTTTTCTTTAAAAACAGCCCACCTCCATTGATCTTCGTGTCTGTCCCAATCACCAATTAGCATGTCAAATAAACGTGCTTTTATATAAGCTTCTTCATCTAATAAGTGATTTTCGTTTTTGCTTAAATTCTTCAGTAATTCATCTGTACTAATCACATTATCAGAAAAACCAAAACTGGCCTTATCGCCATGACCAGAAGCAGCACGTTCTTCAATCATATATAATTCATCTCCAAATTCATTATTAAAATGCCTTAAACTATTTTGTTTTGGAATGTAATATAAAACAGGATTTGTATGATAAACACCAATAGCATCAGATAATTTACCTATAGTAAACGGTGCATAAGGATGTGAACCCGTAAATACATCAGATAATAAATTTTCTGTAGCAGTGTCATTAAATTGTCCTTCTATATATTGGTCTTTAAAAGCAACAGCTTGTAAATATTGAACAGCATTTTTACGTAAAGCTCTCATAACATATTCTCGCCCTTGTTTATCTTTTAATCTTAAGGATTTAGATTGATGACCGCCACCTTTTCTAATAGGTTTTAAACCACCAAAAAGAGTGTCTAAGTTTACTGTTGCTGCTTTTACTTCTGTACCAAAATATTTTCGATAACGTTCTCCCCATAAAAAACGATAGGTTCCACTTTTGTTAATTTCTTTTTGGGTATAAATAGAAGCTTTTTCAAATGCATTTGTATTAACAGTAAAAGTTGATGTGTAATCTTTCTTTTTCTCTGCCTCAAAAATTTGAGTCTCATAAACAATTTTACTATCATTTACGCTATAAAATTTTACAGTTGATGAACCATCTTTATAAACATCTAATTTTGCAAAGCCTTGTGCACCATAGGTAAATTTTGCACCTTCAGATAATTTTGTGGCTGTGGTTTTAGATCCAGATCCACTCACTATTTGATGAATATTGTCTTTTAAAATGTACTGTAAATTATGATCATGACCAGAAACAAAAATGGTTTTTTCATTTGCTTGAGATAAGGTAACAATACGTTTTTTTAGCTCATTATACTTCTTGTTTTCAATATCAGTATTTGTAAGTCCAGAGGTTTTACGTATTATGTTTTTTAAAGTACCCAAAACTGGTAAAGGTGTCATATGACTTTTAAAAGAATATTTTCCTCCATGAGACCCATTAGTAAACATTGGGTGATGCATGGCTATAATTGTGGTTTTACCTCTCGCTTTTTTAATCAATCCTTCAAACTCATCAAAAAATTTACTTCTGGTTTTTATTTCACAATTGTCATTTATAGTAGGATGATTGTCCCAGTTTGTTAAATACCAATGTGTATCTACAATAATTAAGACGATGTTTTTGTTGATATCTACTTTTGCTAATGGACAGCCATTTTGAGGTAAAAAAGAGTTTTTCTTTAATGCTTTTTGCACTAAGTTTTCTTCTCTTTTTAAGCCTTCTAAGCCATGATACCAATCATGGTTTCCTGGAATAAAAATAGATTTTCCTTTAAATTCTTTTGCAACATCTGTTTGAGCAGTTATTCTTCTTTTTGCTAAAGAATATTCTTTAGATTTTTTCTTTGGTATACCTGTTTCGTATACGTTATCACCCAAAAAAAGTAATGTTGATTTCTTTTTAGCGTTTTTAATTTTTTCTTTTAAATAAATTAATGCGGGTGAATCTTTATCTATTGTAGAGTTGCCAGCATCGCCAATTAAGTAAAAAGAATGTGAAATTTTTGTACTGTCTTTTGTTGTAATCGAATTTTGATTTTCTGCAATTTGAATTTTAGATGTTGCACAAGCAGAAATCAATACTATAAGAAAAAGAAATACTAATTTTTTAAATAGTTTCATGTTACAAAATTAGCTATTAATTAATGAATTTTTGTAAAGTCTTAGTTCTTCTTTAGTATCTATGTCAAAAAAGTTTGATGTTTCTTTTGGAGTGATTACTTCATTTTTTTTTGAGTTGATAAATGTTTTTGCTCCTTTATCTCCTTTTATTAACAATAATTCAGAGAAAAGTTGTTTTGGGAAAATTGCTGGAACACCAAAGAAATCACCATAATTAGAAGCAATTATTTTAGTTTGATTTTCTTTAAATAACCCAAATAAAGATTTTAGGTAAGTAATTTCTATAGCTGGCTGATCTGCGAGTAAAATAAAAACTCCATCAAAATGTAAATTGTTTTCTTTAAAGTATTGTAAACCAGATATAACACTAGAGCTTAGTCCATTGTTAAAGTTTTTGTTTTCAATAAAATGAATGTTTTTTAACCTGATTTCTGTTTTTATTTTATCAATATTAGCTCCCAAAACACAAAAAACATGTTCAGAAAAAAGTTGTTTAGCTTTGTCTAATGTAATGTCTAATAATGTTTTATTGTTTATTTTCTCGAGCTGTTTTATGCTTTTCATTCTTGATGATTTTCCAGCAGCTAACACTAAAACAGCAATATTTATCATTTAATGAGAATGAATTTTATCGTTAATTTTTCGCAAAGAAAAAGGTTCTTTTTTACGAGTTACAGATAGAATTTCTGCAACAATTGAAAGTGCAATTTCTTCTGGAGTTTGCGCACCAATATGCAAACCAGCAGGTGTGTAAATGTTGTCTATAAATTCTTCAGAAATATCAGGTACAAAATCAAAAAGTTCGTTAAACAAACGCTCTCTTCTTTTGGGAGCACCTAAAATTCCTATATATTTTGGATTGTGTTTAACTAGTTGAATTACGTATTTTAAATCCTGTACGTAACTATGATTCATAACAACAATGGCCGTATTCTCTTCTATGTTTGTGAATTCTATTGTTTCTGGAGTGTTACCAGTAACCGAATTTGCTCCAGGGAAATCTTTTAATTGTTTGCTATCTTTTGCAGAGGTAATTACATCAATTTCCCAACCTAAAGTAGTAGCAACTTTACACAATTTAACAGCATCATGTTCTCCACCAATTATTATCAGTTTAAAACTAGGTTGTATAGTCTGAGTAAAATTAGCAAGGTTTTTTTTATCCCGATAATTAAATGTTTCAGAAAATACAAATTGTTCTTTGTTGTAAAAAGTTACAACAGAGCCAAAATTACCAAAGCTCTCATTTTCTTTTGTAAAAACGCTTTCAATTTGTATCGTTTCTCTTTTTAAATTTGCTTTAGTAAAACGAGTAATAAATTTATTAGAAACTAAAAAAGGTTCTATTAAAACATATAATATACCTTCGCAACCTAATTTATATCTACCATCGTATGTAATAACTTTTGGTTTGTTGTCTAGAAAAATACTTTTTGATCTGTGAATAATTTCTTTTTCTACACAACCACCACTTACAGCTCCCACAGAATTAAAATCGCTAGAAATTAACATTCTTACACCTGGTTTTCTATAAGAAGAACCTTCTAAATACACTACGGTTGCCAAAACATTTTTTAAACCATTTTGTTGATTTATAAAGGCTTGACTAATAATTTCTTTGAGTTCGTGATTCATTAATAAAAACTAATATTCAGGCCTAAATATAAAGCTTTTAAACTTATAATTTATAACCTACTTTGCAAGTTTCGCATTCATAATTATCTTCATTTATTGCAATTCCGCTGATATTGTTTTCTACAATTTTCTTAATAAAGTTGTTATAGATTTGATCATTTCCTATTAATTTATTTCCCTTATTTTGTTTGTAAAACTCGCCTTCCCACTCTTGTTTGCCCCAACAATTAGGACAAACTCCAACAGGTGCTATTTCAGTAGTGTTTCCTACCGCTTTAGAATTAAAGTAATTTTTTATATTTTCTATAAAACTCATTTATTTTGTATTTAGTTTAGACTAATTCTGTTTCTATAATAATGTCGCTTTGTAGTGTTTTATGAACAGGACATTTAGAAGCAATTTCTTTTAACCTCTTAATTTGCTTTTCATCTAAATTTCCAACAAACTTCAGTTTCTTATTTAAGTGATCAAAACGAGTTGGTTTTTCTATATCAATATCTAAATCGTCGCTATGTTTTTTTGAATAAGTTATATAAACAAAAACCTCTTGTAAATCCCATTTTTTATGTGTTGCATACATTTTTAACGTCATAACTGTACATGCAGCTAAACCTGCGCTTAAAAAATCGTAAGGCGAAGGTCCAAAATCATCACCACCAATATTTGCAGGTTCATCGGCAATAAAAGAATGTTTTTTAGTTTGAATAGATGTTGTAAAATTATCTTCTAATAGGTTTAAATGACCAACTAATTGCTCACCCTCAGTAGAAATCATGTTGTTTTCTTCAGGTTCAAAATAACGTTCTACCCAAGTGCCAATCATGTTACCAACATAAATACTATCTTTTGGTCTCGATAATAAGTGATCTGCATCATCTAAACTTACAAAACTTTTTGGATGAATTGCGTTGTGATAAATTTCATGCGCATTTTCTATACCAACAACTTTATCAAAAGGAGCATGCATTACCAAAATAGGTTTTCTTAAATCTTTTATTATTTCTGGTAAATCTGTTTTGCTAAAATCGTCTACAAATTCTTGATTTATTTTAAAAGGACGACCTCCAATTTTAACTTCTACGTCGCCTTTTTTTGGAATGTCATTTATTCCGTGAGAAAATAAATGAGTTACATGACCAACAGTTGCAGGCGCACCAACAGTAGCAACTGCTTTTATGTTTTCTAATTTAGAGGCAGCAACAATAACAGCGGCTCCGCCTAATGAATGACCAACTAATAAGGAAGGTGTTTTGTAGTTTTTTTCTAAAAAAGTATTAACGTCTAATAAATCTTCTACGTTTGCAGAAAAATGACTTTCAGCAAACTCTCCTTCACTTCTTCCTAAACCTGTAAAATCGAATCTTAAAACTCCAAAACCATGATTAGATAAAGAACGACTAATGTTTTTTACAGCATTAAAATTACTGTTACAAGAAAAACAATGTGCAAAAATGGCAAACTGATTTGGTTTTTGGTTTGCAGGTAATTCTAAATACGCTTGTAACTTTAAGCCTTTTCTATTTTCAATTTCTAATCTTACAGTATTCATTCTTTTTTTTAATTTTTTAGGTAGTCGAAATAAGGTGATGAACTTTACGTTTGTCTATGTTTTTAGAAAAATTTTGGAGTAAAAATTTTAATTTTGGGTTGATGTAATTCTTACAAAAAGGTTTATTAGGATTCGTTTGATAATAATTCTGAAATTCTACTGTATTTAGTTTAAAACGATTAAAGGGCAATGTTTTTGTAATTATTTTATCTTTAAAACCAATTTGCAACTCATCTATAATATCTAAAGTTTTTTCTTTTTGTTGATAAAAAAAATAATAGACCGCAGAACGATATTTTTTTCTCATAGAATGGTTACTAGTACTTTTGTGTGTTAATAAATGAATTTCTATCAATGTTTTTAAATCTATTTTTTCAACATCAAAATAAACTATAACAGCTTCAGAAAAAGCGCTGTTTTTTTCTGTGGCTGCAATCCAACCTTGCTCTACTTTTGCGACACCAATTAAACTTTGAAAAACAGCTTCTGTACACCAATGGCAACCGCCACCAAAAGCAATTTTGGTTAATTCCATGCTAATATTTTTCTTTCTGACCAATAAGTATCAGGAGAAATTTTAAAAGAGTTTAAAGTTTTAATTTCATTATCGGAAAGTAGAAAATCATTTAATTTTAAATTTTCTTTAAGTTGATTTGTGTTGCTTGCACCACTTAATACAACAGCGTTTGCAATAGTTTGTTCGCAATATTTTAGAGAAATTGCATCTACACCAACATTATGGTTTTTAGAGATTTTTTCTAAAATATTATACATTTTTTTGTAATTCGGATATTTTTTATTGCTAAAAATTCTTCCGTTTGCCAAGGCTTCTTTTACAACAATCAATTTGTTTTTATTGATTAATTCATCTGAAATTTCTTGTAAACTTTGATCTAAAAAATTATAAGTTACTTGAAATAAATCAAAAATTTGCTCTCCATTAACCAAAACATTCATTGCTTTTTTAATTACTTCTACTTGGTTTGTGCCTGTGGTTGTTAAACCAATTTTAAGATTGTATTCCTTTTTTAAAAAAGTTAAATACTCTAAGACTTCGGTGTTTTCTAAAACACCGGTTTCTAAAGTTGCAGAATGAATTTGATATACTTTTAAGTAGGGGAGAAGCTGTTTAGAAAAATTCCATTGCTCTTTTAATTTTGATAAACTATGTTCTTTTACTTCGTGAACAGTTGCGTTAACATCAAAATTTGCGGTGTACGTATAACCCCATTTTGTGGCAACTTCAATGGTTTTATCATCTTTTGTTTGTAACCATTCTAATACTAATTCTTCTGCCAAACCATAACCAGGAGCCGTATCAAAATAACGAATTCCTGAATTATAAGCGTTTTCTAAAACTAAAAAACTTTGTTTTCTGAATTCAGCTAAGTTAGAGTTATCACATTTTTCTTGACGAACATTTATGTATTGCGGTCTTCCTAAAGCTGCTGTTCCTAATCCTAATTGCATATTTTTTTGTTTTTTTATGAACTACAAGATAACATAGAACAACCTACTTTATTTCTTGCCCATTCAGGTCTTTTTGCAAACCATTTTTCGTTTTCTGGTTGTTCAGAATATGGTTTTTTTAAGAGTTGAAATAACTCATCTATTAAAGTGTAATTTCCTTTATCAGCTTCATCAATTGCTAATTGCGACATATAGTTACGTAAAACGTATTTTGGATTTACAGCATCCATTTTTTCTTTTCTTTCTTCGGATGAAATTCGTTCTATTTGAAGTCTTTCATCGTATTTTTTGAACCATAAATTCCAATTATTTTTTACTTCATCAGAAATGTTTTCGAAGTCATAAAAAGATTCTTTTATCAATTGTAAACCAGAATTTTTATCAGTAAAATTACTTAAGTTTCTAAAGAATATTGTCATGTCAGTTTCTACAAGTTGTAAACTATCTTCTAAATTTTGAATCAGTTTTACGTCACCTTCATCCCAAGTAAATAAACCTAATTTAGATTTCATCATGAGTAAAGATTTCTTTTCAAATTCAGATTTATATTGCTCTAAAATGACATTTAAAGGTGCTACTTCTTCAATTATTGGATACAAAGCATTTGCTAGTTGATATAAGTTCCATAAACCAATATTTGGCTGATTTCCGTATCTATAACGCTTATTTTGTCTATCGGTTGTATTTGGTATCCAACCAAAATCGAAGCCTTCTAGCCATCCGTAAGGACCAAAATCTATGGTTAAACCTAAAATGGACATGTTATCGGTATTCATTACTCCATGTACAAAACCAACACGTTGCCAATGAATTATCATTTCTAAGGTACGCTCTGAAATTTCCTTAAAAAAGTTGATATAACTTTCTTTTGATGGAGCTCCTAAATGAGAAAAATGATGTTTGATTGTATAATCAACTAACTTCTTTAAATTTTCGGTGTCTTTTCTAGCTGCAAAAATCTCAAAACTACCAAAACGTAAAAAACTTGGCGAAATTCTAGAAACAATTGCGCCTTTTTCATACGCCGAATTTCCATCGTATAAAACATCACGTAAAACATTATCGCCAGATAAACTTAAAGATAAAGATCTTGTGGTTGGTACGTTTAAATAAAACATAGCTTCTGCACATAAATATTCTCTTACAGATGATCGTAAAACCGCTAAACCATCTGCGGTTCTAGAATAAGGAGTTTCTCCTGCGCCTTTTAATTGTACTTTCCAGTTTTTATGTTTATGTTCAACTTCAAATAAATTGATAGCTCTTCCATCGCCTAATTGTCCTGCCCAATTACCAAATTGATGACCGCCATAGCACATTGCAAACGGTTTTGTATTCGGATATACCTCGTTTCCGGTAACAATATTTTTAAAAAAATTTGATTTTAAATCTTCTTTAGAAATATTTAATTCAGCAGCCATTTCTGGCGAAACGTGCAATATTTTTGGTTCTGCTGTTTTCTTAGGTTTTGCAAAAGAAAAAGCTGCATTCATTACCTGTCTTCTTGAGTTTTCTAAATTAGAATCTGCAGGTAATTCTGATGTAAAAGTGTTTTTTATATTTAAATTCATTTGTCAATTTTATTAAGAGATAAAAAATGTTTACTTCCCATTATCAGCTTTGTCAATCCATTTTAAAAGATCTTTATCAGAAGGATTTCTTAATTTTTTATCATTAATAGTAATTGTAGGAAAATTTAGCTTTCTATTTTCATACAAGTTACGTAATTCTTCAGCAAAAATTTTATTCTTTTTAACATCTAAAAACTCGTAATCTAAATTACGAGTTTTTAAAAATGTTTTATAGTATTGAGTTTTATGGCAATTTTCAGTACCAAATAATTTAATCATTTTACTTCAGTTTATCTGCGTGTAATTTTCTAAGTTTAGATAACTTTGGTTCTATAACAAAACTACAATAACCTTGTTGTGTGTTTTCCTTGTAATAATTTTGATGCTCGTGTTCTGCTTCATAAAAAATAGGTATTTCACTTAATTCGGTTTCAATTTTATTAGAATAATAAGGTTGAATTTGTTTCAATACTTCTTTAGCTATTTTTTGCTGTTGCTTATTATGATAATAAATTACCGAACGGTATTGGGTTCCTCTATCTGCTCCTTGTTGATTTAAGGTTGTTGGGTCATGCGTTGTCATAAAAATAACTAAAAGGTCTTCGAAAGAAACGATATTTACATCAAAAGTTATTTGAATAACTTCTGCATGACCAGTTAAACCAGAACAAATTTCTCTATATGTTGGTTTACCAGGAGCATTGCCTCCAGCATAACCAGATACCACTTTATCTACCCCTTTTACTTTTTGAAATACAGCTTCTGTACACCAAAAACAACCACCACCTAAAGTGGCAATTTGTAAGTTTTTATTCATTTTATAAATTCCCTTTCTCTAATTGCATAGATTCAGAATTAATACAATATCTCAATCCGCTTGGTTCTGGCCCATCAGGAAAAATATGCCCTAAATGACTGTCACAGGTGTTACACATTACTTCAACTCTAATCATACCTAAAGAAATATCCTTATGGTATTTAATTGCATTTTCTTTTATTGGTTGCGTAAAACTTGGCCAACCAGAACTAGAATCGAACTTTATTGTAGAATCGAATAAAGGAGTATTGCAACAAATACAATTGTATTGGCCTTCATCATAAATAGAACACAATTCTCCTGTGTGTGGTCTTTCTGTACCTTTTTTTCTAGTAATTCTAAACTGCTCTATTGTTAAAATCTCTTTCCACTCAGATTCAGTTTTTTCAACTCTTTTATATGGAGTTGGGTTTCCTTTTGTTGTGAATTTAATCACTTCTTTCCATGTTAGCATAATGAGTTTTCTTTCTTTTATAATTAATATAATATGCTCTGTTTTGTAGTCGAAAAATAAACAATAAACTTACAAGTTTACATTGTTCATTTTTCTTTGAAAGTAATACATAAATTTACGACAAAATAGCAAGAAATAAAAGCTAGTTTTAATTGCTTATTTTTGTTTAAAATTGATACCTAATGAGCGTACTTATTTCAAAAGTAGAAAAATATATTTTTAATTTATTTAGTGAAAAACTGGATGTTAATTATACATATCATAATCTAGTGCACACTCAAAAAGTTGTAGAAAAGGTAATTGAAATCTCAAGTGATTTAAAGTTAGATAAAACATCTATAGAAAATGTACAAATTGCAGCATGGTTTCATGATGCCGGTTTTATAAAAGGTGCAAAAAATCATGAAGAAGAAAGTGTTCGTATTTTTACTGATTTTATTGATAAAGAAAAATTAGATATTAAAAGAATTGAATTAATTTCTAGTTTAATTCTAGCTACAAAAATGGGACATAAACCCACTAGTGATTTAGAAAAAATAATTACTGATGCGGATTGTGCTCACTTAGGAGATAAAAGTTTTGAAAATAAAACAGAATTACTAAGAAAAGAGTGGGGAATTACTGAAAATAAAGAATACTCAGATACTGAATGGATTACAGAAAATATTAATTTTTTAACCAAAACACATCAATATTACACAGATTTTGCATTAAAAAATTGGAGTAAAGGGAAAGAAAAGAATCTTGCTAAATTATTAAAACGTTTAAATAAATTAAATGATGGCTTAAAGAAGTTTAAACATAAAAAAGAAACTTTAGATCTAAAAAAAAATAAAAGTGAAGTGCCAGAAAGAGGTATAGAAACAATGTTTAGAGTAGCTTTAAAAAACCATATGACTTTAAGTAATATTGCAGATACAAAAGCGAATATTCTATTGTCTGTAAATGCAATTATTATTTCTTTAGCATTGTCTAATTTATTGCCAAAGCTAGATAATTCTTCTAATGAGTATTTAATTCTACCCACTATTGTTTTTATAATTTTTACCGTAGCATCTATTATTTTGTCAATATTAGCAACAAGACCCAATGTTACTGAAGGTAAATTTACTAAAGAAGATGTTGCTAATAAAAAAGT
Organism: uncultured Polaribacter sp.; assembly: GCA_905480405.1. Taxonomy (GTDB): domain Bacteria; phylum Bacteroidota; class Bacteroidia; order Flavobacteriales; family Flavobacteriaceae; genus Polaribacter. Next base: position 38,374 of record CAJQQH010000047.1, read on the forward strand.
AAACCTATTATTTTTTGGTAATTTTCATCAAATGAAATTGGATGATTTTGAATGGGGTATAACAGAAATGATGCAAGACAGAGATTACCTTTATGGATCATTAACCAAAGATTTATACTTTTTAGGATTGGTTTTAAATAGAAAATATAAAATATTAAGATTAACCTATACCGTTTTTATGATTGGTATAATTGTTAGTGTTGGTTTTTTTGCATATGCTTTTTATATACAGGAAAAAGCTAGGTTTTAATGTTATTTAAGCTTCAATCTCTTTAATTAAATCATCTAAAGTGATGCCTTTTTGATCATCAAAATTTTCTTGATATTTAACTTCAACACGCAAAGCTTTTAAACCAGAAACACCTTGTAAATCTTCCAACTCTAAAAACTCAATTTTACCTAATTGATTTCTAGATTGTAAAAAATTAATGTACTTAATATACTCTAAAGCGTCTTTGTCTTGAGAATATACAATGGCAATTTTACCAGGAACAGTTAAACGTTCTGTTGTGTTTTTAATATTGGCTTTATCAATTCTTTTTTTGATGATTTCATATCTAATATTGTAAGCACCATCAACATCAAATTGCTTTTCATCCATTCTAAACTTAATAGCCATTGGATTACTGTGCACTAAAATAAGTGAAGCAACTCTTAATTTATGCTGCATATTTTTACGTTCATTAAAAGCAATGTTTTCCATTTCACACATGGTTTGTAATTGCCACAAACGTAAGTTGTATAAGTAAATATCATCAAAAGAATCTTCTTTAGTAATAGATTGACCTATGTACATATTAAATTCTACACCATCTGTTTTGTATCTTTCAAAATAATGAGGATACATTTCTTGAGCTTCTTTTTGTTTTTTGTCTAAATATGTAGCAAGCTTATCATTTAAAAGAGTAACACTTTTTTCGTATTCTTTTCTCTTATTATAAACAACACCTAAGTTTTTATCTAAGCTGCTTTTATAGATATTAACTTGGTTAGCTAGTTTTTTGTTTATGTCTTTAATATGATTAAAAATAGGGTAAATTTCTCTTTTTAAAAAATCTAAAATATTTATTTCATCTCCTGCATTTAATCCTTTTTTCACATTTTTTAAAAAGGACGAAACCCGAAACATTAATTCATTATAAATAGGTAAAGATTCATTTTTGCAAGCACCTTGTAACACATTAATAGCTAATGTAAGTTGCGTTATTAAATCTTCTTGTATTGCAATATTTCTTGCATTAGAAGATCCTTTAATATCGCTTTGACCAAATAAAGGATACACATCATGAAATATAATTTCGTCTAATTTTGCATTCTCATTTGTTTGATGCTCTAGATGAAATTTTTCGGCTGCTTCATAAAATCGCCACTTTACAGCACTATGAATTGATGTGTAATGTTCTTGAATTGTTGCTTCTAAAACATTTTGACGCTCTTCTGAGGTTCTTTTTACGGCAGCTTCAAAAACAGGTATAATGTCTTTTAATTTATTGATTGTTACAGAGTTTAAGTCATAAGCTCTTGGTGATGCAATTTCTAACAAAGCTAAATCACCATTAATTGTAGCTTCTATAGGAATTAAGACAATACTTTGAATACCCGCTTGCTTTAAATTTTTATAAAAAGCATTCTTATTTGTGTGTTCACCATAAGTATCAACATCAGAAATTGTAAAAATTTCGTGCTTATGGAATACTTTTTCCATTATTCCTTCACAAAAATAATTAGTATCACAATTAATCTCTGTATTATTTTCTAGAATAAGGCTGTTCGATTTTTTTAATACTGTTTCACATATTTTAGAGTTTACATTGTCAAAAATAGAATATCCTAATTTTAAGTCTTTTATACTGTAGAAATCTCTTAAATTGTCTTGAAGTTTAGATATTAAATTATCTCCACCAGCTAACAAGTTTGCTTTAATCGATGAAAGCATCTCTTCTGCTGTAACATCAAATAAACTTACTAATCCAAAACCTTTAAAAATATAACTATTTGGCGGAAATTTTTCTCTCCATAAATCAATATCATTAAAATTATTTAATAGATTTTTGTAATCTTCTTCTGTTATTTTAGGTGTGTTTTTTGTTGGTATTATTTCAGAGAAATCAGCATTAAAAGTAGTCCTGTAGTATTTCATTGTTCCTGTTGTTTTATCAGGAATATCAAAATAAAATGGTCTTTTTACATCTACATTATAGCCATATACATAGCCTAAAATAAAAGTACAAGCCATTATGTACATGCCATCATCTTCAAAATTACGAACCTTTAATTCGTAATCTTTACCTGCATTATTTACAATATTTTCAAAACGATCTGTAAGTTTAAAAGAAGTAAAAGAAAAAGGAATACTTGCAGCTTTTATTTCATTTAATAATAAAGGTTCTGGAAATAATGGATCTAATAATAAATTAATTTGTTCTTTATAAGTGTCTAAAAGAGTTAGGTCTGAAAAACCTTCAATTAATTCTGGAGTTTTTTCAAAAAGAGTAACCATTTTTTTTGCGGCTTCATGAAAAGGATGTTCTGCAAAATCTGAGTCAGCATATTTTTGAAACATCACAAAGACTTTCTGAAAAGA
>CAJQQH010000048.1 GCA_905480405.1 uncultured Polaribacter sp.
AGAGAGAAAAATTTAAGAAAATATAATTTCTTTATGAAAAATGAGATTAAGAAGTTTTCTAAAGAATTAGCGGAATTAAGCTTGCGAAATAATGAAGAGCCTAAAAAGGAGAGTATAGAAAATTTAAGTGTTAGAGAAAGAGAAATTTTCGATTTAATTACTTTTGGTAAATCAAATAAAGAAATTGCAAGCGAAGCAAACATCTCTGTAAATACAGTAAAGTTTCATGTAAAAAATATTTATGGAAAATTAAATATTAAAAAAAGAAAAGATCTATTATTTATAGATAACTCCTTTAAACGTTAGTTATTCTTGGTGTAACTACCCTAATACTACCCCAAAACTACCCTTTTGAGTTTAAGTTTTAATTATAATAAAGTCTATTTTTGAATTAGTTATAAGTTCCCCCAATTTATACTTTAAGCCTTCATTTTTCAATGAAGGCTTTTTTTATTTCATCTTCTCAAAAAAAGTAAACTCGTACTTTTGTAGTAAATCAGGATTTGTAATTTTAATAATATCTTTTAAAACTAAATCTGGTCTTGTAGATGCTAATTCATAATATATAACACCTCCAGTTTTTCCTTTTTTAGTTGATGGAGTATAAATATTATCGGTATTAAAAGCTTTAAATTTTGTATATAATTTATTGCTTTTTAATAATTGTTCTTTGGATGAAAAATAACCAGGGGCAATCCAAAAATCTGCATTTTGAGCTTTTTCAAAAACACTTTCGAAGCTTAAAGACAAACTTCCTTTTCCTTTAGAATCTTTCCATAGGTAGTTAACATTTGCATCATTTAAAAACCGAGCAACAAAACTTTCACCTGCAGGTAAGTTCCAAATATCTTTACTCATTATTGCACCAGATAAAATTGTTGCTTTTTTGTCTGATTTTTCTGCTAGTGTTACAGCATCAAGGTAATTAGCCTCAATGACATTAAAAATACTATCCGCTTGTTTTTCTTTATCAAATAAAACCCCAAAGAATTTAATCCATTCTGCTCTTCCTAAAGGTGTTTGTTCTAACCAATCTCCATTGTAAATTACATCTATTCCGGCTTTTTTAATTGTAGTTAAACTTTTATTTGCAGATGAAACACTGTATCCAACCACTAATTGTGGTTTTAAATCTAACAAAATTTCTGTATTTAAAGAGTTCTCTTTTCCAATTTCTTTAATGATTCCATTATCAATTAAAGCTCTTGTTTTTTCTGATGAAATATATTTAGAATAGGGAAAACCTACAATAGATGTTTCTTCATTTAATAATTCCACCATAGGAATATGTGTTGTAGATGTAACAACTATTCTTTTAACAGGAGTGAAGATTGTGTTTAATTGGGGTGTTTTTTTATCACTTTTATTTTTAATGTAATACTCAAAAATTTCATTTGAGTTTTGGTAAGCAGAATTAATAATTAACTTTTTAACTCCGTTCTCGTATACAATATCAAAACCTTTAGCATACTTAATAGTACTTTTTGATTTTACATTTTTATCTACTTTTAAGATTTCTTTTTTACAAGAAAAAGAGAATAATATAAATACAAATGCAGTTAGTAATTTTATAGTTTTCATCTAAAATAATTTGAGAACAAGATTACAAAAATGTTTTGTAATATCAATTTATAAACTACATTTGTCGCGATTTTCGGTTTTGATGTAATTGTCATTTTTACATCAAATTAAAAGGGAATCTGGTTTAAATCCAGAACTGTTCCCGCAACTGTAAGTTTATTGTTGAAATTTATTTCGATACCTCTTTAGAGGATGTTATTAACTCTTTTACCACTGACATTTATGTTGGGAAGGTATAATAACATAAAAACAAGTCAGGAGACCTGCCATTAATCACGAGTTAAAAAACTTTCGGGATAAAAGTTTATGTACTAATCTATTTTTGTACACAAAATTTACCTGATTTATTGTAAATCAAATTTATTAAAATGAAAAAACAATTATTAATTGTTGGTGTATTGGCATGTAGTTTTGTCAGCACAAATCTTTCTGCTCAACAAAAAGAAGCTCAGAAAGAAAAAGTAGAAACTTTAAATGAAGTTGTAGTAACTGCAACTAAATTTAATCTTAAAAAGGAAAACACGGGTAAAGTAATTCATAAAATTACCCAAAAAGAATTAGAGCAAAATGCAGGTAAAAGTGTAATTGAAATTTTAAATACAATTGCTGGTATAGATGTTAGGGGTGTAAATTCTAATGCATCTGAGCCAAGAGGAATTAATATTAGAGGAGGAAGAAGTAGACAGGTTTTAGTGTTAATTGATGGTGTTCCTGTAACAGATCAATCTGCTATAAATCAAGAGTTTGATTTGCGTTTATTAGCAGTTAGTCAAATAGAATCTATAGAAATTTTAAAAGGAGCTTCTTCAACGCTTTATGGTTCTGGAGCAGCAACAGCTGTTATTAATATTATTTTAAAGAAAGCATCTAAAGATAAAATTTCTGGTTCTTTTGAAACAAGTGTTGGTACAAATAATACTGCAAATGTAAAAGGTAGTGGTTTGTCTGATAAAAACCAGAATGTAACTGTAAATGGTACTTTAGGGAAGGTTAATTTTTTAGGATCTTTTAGCTTAACGGGTGTAGATGGTATGTCTGCAGCAAAGAGTGATTCTAATGCAGAATTTGCAACTGATTCTTTTTATTCTAAAAACGGATTGTTAAAAGTTGGATATACTTTGAATGATAAATTAAGTATCGAAACATTTTTAAATTATGATGAATTTGAATATGATTTTGATGGTGGAGCGTTTTCGGATAGTGATGTAAATACAGGTAATCAAGAACAATTTAGAGTTGGAGTTAAACCTAAATTCAATTATAAGAACGGACAAGTTTATTTATTAGCTTCTGCAAATGTTGTAGAAAGAGATTTAAAACAATACAATTCTTGGGCAGGAACTTTAGATAGTTATGAATTTGTTGGTAGAAGTGTAAACTTAGACTTGGTAAATAAGTATGATTTTCAAGAATCTAATATTCAGTTAATTACCGGTGTTAATTATCAAATTCATAGTAATAATACAGTAACTCCTTTTGCTGTAATAGAGAAAGGAACTGCTAACTTTAATACTTTAGATCCTTATGCAAGTGTTGTTTATATCTCTGATTATGGATTAAGTGTAAACGTTGGAGGTAGATTAAATGTACACAATGTGTATGGAAATCATTTTGTTTATGATGGAAATTTAGCCTACGCTGCATTAAAAAGTGAAGATGTTTCTGTAAAACTTTTAACTTCTTATAGCACTGCATTTATAGCTCCAAGTTTGTATCAATTATACGATGGGTTTTCTGGTAATTTAGATTTAAACCCAGAATCTAATAAAACTTTTGAAGCTGGTTTTGATGCAACTTATCAAGATTGGTTACAGTTAGATGCTGTTTACTTTAGTAGAAAAGAAGAAGATGCAATTATCTATAGTAATACTACTTTTAAATATGCAAATGGTTCTTCTAATGCAAGTGGATTTGAGGTAAATACAAAAGTTATACCAACATCATTTTTAGCAGTTAATGCTTCTTATACTTATGTTGCTAAAGATAATTTCGAAGATTTTAACGATTATATACCCGCTAATAAATTTGTTGCAAGTTTAGATGTTACAGCGTTAGAAAATGCATTTTTTAATTTTACTTATAGAAATGTAGGTGAGAGAACTTATTTTGATAGATATGGTTCTTTTGGGAATTTTGGAGATGATGTTATTTTACCAAGTTACCAAGTTTTAGATTTTGCTGCAAATTATAAATTACTAGATGAAACAGTTACTTTTTTTGGAGCTGTAACTAATTTGCTAAATGAAGATTATGATGATATTTTAGGATACTCTACTAGAGGTAGAAACTTTAAAGTGGGTGTAAGATTACAATTTTAAATTTTTCCCCTCAATTTATGAAACTCATGTTTCTTAAATATAAAGCCTTCTTTAATTAGAAGGCTTTTTTATTTTACAACAATTTTCTTACTTCATTTTTTATAAATGAAATTCCGGTTTCTGTTGGTGGTAATACTTTGGTATATTCTATCAGTACTTTTTCTCTGAAATCACTTGCTGTATCTGATATTTCTGCAATTTGTTTTAACTTGTTTAAAACAGCGTTTTTAACAGTAATAATTGTGGTCCAAGTTGTATCCGAAATGTAAACTTGTTGCACTAAATTATGTTCTAATTCTTGTTCTATGTTACCAATTAATAGTTGTAAATAATCGTTTGTATTATTAGAAATAGGTTTAATTCTAACTAACATTTTTACGGGATTTATACGTTCACAAAATAAAAGCATTCGTTCGTAAGCTTGTAATTTTATGGGTAAAGAATCTTTCCTTTTTTGAGCTAAAAGCTCAAGGTTTTTGTCAGAATTTTGTTGTTTCGTAAAACCATTAAACATGTAGTAGGCTACTAAACCTGTTACAATGGCAGGTAAAACATATGCAACGCTTTCTATTAATTTGTCTTCCATAAACTATAATAAATTTAATATTTGCAAATATAGAATTCCTAAAAAGATAGCAAAACCAAAACTTAATAAAGTACCAATTAAAATATACTCTGTTAGTTTTCTATCTTTAGAAGACGTTAAATCTCCAAACCTAAAAACCGATTTTGCTGCCAATAAAAAACCAATTGCTTCCCAATGATTTGTTATCACAAAAATAAAAACAAATAGTCGTTCTAAAATACCAATATAACGACCTGCTTTTGCGAGAGAATCGTTGTTTTCTTTTTTACTTTCTGGGTTCCATTGTGTAATTATTATTTTAATAATTATAGCAGAAACGGATGTTGTCATTAATATAGCAATTAGAAGTAATAGATTTTTTTCTGTAATTAAACTTTCTATTGGTATTGAAAAACCTGTATATAAAAGACTAACAAATACTAAAACTGTAATATGTAAAACTTGGTCAAGAATAAACCAAACTCGTTTTGTTTTCTTCTTTTGCAGATAGAGTTTTAAAACATCAATTATATAATGAGATGTAATTATTAGTATAAAACCTAGCCAGTACTCCTTTAGATTAAACTGAATAAAAAGTAATAGTAAAATTGCATGTATGCCAATATGAAAATATAATTTTAAAGACTTAATTTTATTTTCTTCTTTGTTTTTAACCCATTTTTCTGGTTGAAATATAAAATCACCGAGAATATGTGCCAACAAAATTTTTAAAAATAATAGCATTTTTATTCGTTTGTTTTTTGCTTAATTAATTTTTTAAAACGTTTTTCTAACTTCATAATCTGTTCAAAACCAGCACGTTTTTGTCTTTCGCTAACACTGCTTTGAGTAATGCCTAAAATAGTTGCTATTTCATTTTGAGTACTATTTTTTGATTCTAACGAGAGTTTAAAAACTTCCGCAGAATTTTTTGTCCAAGAATCTATTGTTAATAAAGCTAAATCAAACGCAATATTAAATTCATCATCTAAGTCTTGCCAAGGTGTTTTAATCGCGATTGTTTGTTTTTTTAAATAATTATCGAAAGCAAAACCAGAGTTGATAAAAGCCTCTCCGTTTGCTTCTGTTATCCTGTCAGAATTAAACTCTTTATTTCCTATTCCAATACCAATTCTCACATCAATATTTACTGTAGATTTTAAATGAGATTTTAATTTTAAAGCAGTGTAAAGAGTTTCTTCAGGATTTTCTATTTCTAACTGAAAGCTATCTCCTCTGTAAATTTGCCAATATTTAGGAGATTCACCAAAAGTATCTAAGATTTCTTTTAAGCTATTTAGCCAATAATTATCTTCTTTCTTTCTAGAATTTATAATATCACCTGTTAGAATACTAATCATCATTACTATGAAATTTTAGCTAAGATATAATTTATTGTGTTTAAAAACTAAAAATATTGTCTTTAAACCCGATATTTTAAAATATAGGCTAATTAACCGATATTTTTTATTATCTGTTTAGAAGCATATATTTTGCTGCTTTTAAAATGAATAATTTGTTGATAAAAATGAGGAGTCTTTTTTTATAGAAACGAATAGTTTAGCTAATTTCACGTTTTCAAATTCTTTTAAAACAAACTATTGAATACATATTTAGATTCTTTAAACGAAGCTCAAAGACAAGCAGTTGTACAGAAAGATGGCCCAATGATTATTATTGCTGGTGCTGGTTCTGGTAAAACACGTGTATTAACCTACAGAATTGCTCATTTAATGCAGCAAGGAGTCGATTCTTTTAATATTCTTTCGCTAACATTTACCAACAAAGCAGCAAAGGAAATGAAAGCTAGAATTGGCGGTGTTGTGGGAAATAGTGAGTCAAAAAATTTATGGATGGGAACGTTCCACTCCGTTTTTGCACGAATTTTAAGAACGGAAGCAGATAAATTAGGTTTTCCAACAAACTTTACAATTTACGATTCTCAAGACTCAGTTCGTTTAATTTCTTCTATTATTAAAGAAATGGGGTTAGACAAAGAACGTTATAAATCGAAGCAAGTTTTAGGTAGAATTTCGTCTTTTAAAAATAGTTTGGTTACTGTAAAAGCTTATAATAACAATCCAGAATACCTTAAACAAGATACCGAAGCGAGTAGACCAAAAATAGGAGAAATCTATAAAGCGTATGTAGATAGATGCTTTAAGGCTGGTGCTATGGATTTTGATGATTTATTGCTAAGAACTAACGAATTACTTGCTCGTTTTCCAGATGTTTTGGCAAAATATCAAGATCGATTTAGATATATTATGGTAGATGAGTATCAAGATACAAATCATTCTCAATATATTGTTGTTAGGGCTTTAGCCGATAAATTTGGAAACATTTGTGTCGTTGGTGATGATTCGCAAAGTATATATAGTTTTAGGGGAGCAAATATTCAGAATATATTAAATTTTCAGAAAGATTATCCTGATGTAAAAACCTTTAAATTAGAACAGAATTATAGATCTACAAGTAATATTGTAAATGCAGCCAACTCTGTAATTGAAAAAAATAAAACAAAGTTAGATAAAGAAGTTTGGACCTCTAATGATCCTGGAGAGCCTATAAATGTAATGCGTACAATTTCCGATGGAGAAGAAGGTAGGTTTGTGGCAAAATCAATTTGGGAAAACCAGATGAACCATCAGCTAACTCCAGATGATTTTTGTGTTTTGTACAGAACCAATTCGCAATCTAGAGCTATAGAAGATGCGTTGCGTAAGAAGGGAATTGATTATAAGATTTATGGAGGAATGTCTTTTTATCAACGAAAAGAAATTAAAGATCTATTATCTTATTTAAGAATTTTAATCAATCCAAATGATGAAGAAGCATTAAAAAGAATTATTAATTACCCTGCAAGAGGAATTGGCGCAACAACTATAGATAAGTTAACTATAGCTGCAAATCATTATAAAAAATCAATTTTCGAAATTATAAAATATATCGATAAAATTGATTTAAAAATAAATGCTGGAACAAAAAATAAGCTTCAGAATTTTATGAATATGATGCAGAGTCTACAAATAGAATCGCAAACAAAAAATGCATTCGAAATTGCAGAAACTGTTGTAAAAAAGACATTATTAATTAAAGATTTAGAAAAAGACGGTACACCAGAAGCAGTTAGTAAAGTAGAAAATGTACAAGAACTTTTAAACGGAATTAAAGATTTTATTACCGATAAAATTGAAGAAGGAGAAGACACTTCTTTAACCACTTTTTTAGAAGATGTTGCCTTGGCTACAGATTTCGATTCTAATAAAGATGATGATAAACCTAGTGTTTCATTAATGACAATTCACCAATCTAAAGGGTTGGAGTACATGTATGTATATGTTGTTGGTTTAGAAGAGAATTTATTTCCTTCTGCCATGAGTATGAATACAAGAAGTGAGTTAGAAGAAGAGAGAAGATTGTTTTATGTTGCAATTACTAGAGCAGAAAAAGTAGCCTATTTAACGTACGCACAAACTCGTTACAGATGGGGTAAGTTAGTAGATGCAGAACCAAGTAGGTTTTTAGAAGAGATAGACGATCAATATTTAAATTACATTACGCCTAAAAGTACAAATCCAGCAATCAATAATTTTGTTGATAAAAGTATTTTTGATGATGCACCAAAAGGAATTCGTTTTCAAAAACCTATTCAGCGTAAAAAAATGGAGCGTAACTTGGTTAAAAAGAAGGAAATAATTATTCCTAAAAATTTAAAAAAAGTTTCTCAAACCAGTTCTAAAACAAATTTATTTGATGGCAATATTGTTGTTGGTAATTTCGTTGAACATAATAGATTTGGTAGAGGAGAAGTACTTGCTTTAGAAGGAAGTGGCCCAAACAAAAAAGCAGAAATTAAATTTGGTACTGTAGGTAAAAAGAAGTTATTACTACAGTTTGCTAAATTAAAAGTAATAGGTTAAAGTGTTTAAAATTAAATTTAAATATGTAATCTATAATTGGTAATTATTAATTATTTTGCAACGTTAAAAAACTTCAAAAAAATATAGTTAAAATTTTGATTTTTTTAATCAAGACACTTCAAATATAAATAGATGACATTCGATTTAGAATATAATTCAGAAAGACCGTTAATGATAATTCCAGAATATGGTAGACATATTCAAAAATTAGTAGATCATTGTTTGGCTTTAGAAACAAAAGAAGAAAGAGATAAAATGGCGAAAGCTATTGTAGATGTTATGGGTAATTTACAGCCTCATTTACGAGATGTGCCAGATTTTAAGCACAAATTATGGGATCAATTATATATTATGGCAGATTTTAAATTAGATGCAGAATCTCCATATCCAATTCCATCAAAAGAAGAATTACAAGAAAAACCAGAAGCTTTAGCATACCCAAAATCTGCATCTAGATATCGTTATTATGGTAATAACATACAAACAATGATAGATATAGCTTTAAGTTGGGAAGAAGGAGATAAAAAAGAAGCTTTGGTTTTTACCATAGCTAATCATATGAAAAAGTGTTATTTAAACTGGAATAAAGATACAGTAGATGATGCTGTTATTTTTTCCCATTTATTTAATTTATCAGATGGTAAATTAGACTTAAGAGAAACAGAAGAAGCACTTTCGGAAAGTAAAAACTTGTTAAGAAAACCAAGAACGCAAGGTCAGAATAACACAAAGAGTTCTTACAAGAAACCACACCACAACAATCAACACAAGAATAGAAAAAGATAAATTTAATGGCATCATTTAAAATTGAAGGCGGACATAAATTAAACGGAACAATTACTCCACAAGGAGCAAAAAATGAAGTTTTAAATACTTTGTGCAGTTTTATTAACTCCAGAAAAAGTAATTGTAAACAATGTTCCTGACATTATAGATGTGAACAAACTAATTTTTATTCTAGGAGAATTAGGTGTTAAAATAGAAAAGTTAAGTAGAAATTCTTATTCTTTTCAAGCAGATGAAATTAATTTAAAGTATTTAGAATCAGAAGATTTTAAAAGAGATGGTAGCTCTTTACGTGGTTCTATTATGATTGTTGGACCTCTTTTAGCTCGTTTTGGAAAAGGATATATTCCAAGACCAGGAGGAGATAAAATTGGAAGAAGAAGATTAGATACACATTTTGAAGGTTTTATTAGACTTGGAGCAAAATTTAGATATAATAAAGAAGAACACTTTTATGGTGTAGAAGCAGATGAGTTATTTGGTACAGATATGTTACTAGATGAAGCTTCTGTAACTGGTACTGCAAATATTTTAATGGCATCTGTTTTAGCAACAGGTACCACAAGTATTTATAATGCCGCTTGTGAACCTTACATTCAACAATTATGTAAAATGTTAAATTCTATGGGAGCAAAAATCTCTGGAGTAGGTTCTAATTTATTAATTATAGAAGGTGTAAAAAACTTAGGAGGTTGCGAGCATAGAGTATTGCCAGATATGATTGAAATTGGTTCTTGGATTGGAGTTGCTGTTATGACACGTTCTGAGTTAACCATAAAAGATGTTAGTTGGGAAAACTTAGGGCAAATACCAAATGTGTTTAGAAAGTTAGGAATTAAGTTTGAGAAAAAAGGAGACGATATTTATATTCCTGAACAAGAATCATACGAAATTCAAAATTATATAGACGGTTCTGTTTTAACAGTATCAGATGCTCCTTGGCCAGGATTTACACCAGATTTATTAAGTATTGTTTTAGTGATTGCAACACAAGCTAAAGGAACCGTTTTAATACATCAAAAAATGTTTGAAAGCCGTTTATTCTTTGTTGATAAATTAATAGATATGGGAGCCAAAGTTATTTTGTGTGATCCGCATAGAGCAACTGTAATTGGGCAAAATTTCGAAAGTCCATTAAAAGCGACTAAAATGACATCACCAGATATTAGAGCAGGTATTTCTTTGTTGATTGCCGCATTGTCTGCAAAAGGAACAAGTGTTATAAATAATATTGAGCAAATAGATAGAGGTTACGAAAACATAGAAGCTCGTTTAAAATCTATTGGAGCAAAAATAGAAAGAATTGCGAATTAAGAAAAAGTATTTTATTAACTTAAAAATACTTTTATATTATGATAAGAAATTTGTGGAAAGAGGAGTGGAAGCTTATTCAGTTTGATGAAAAAATTTCTACCTTAAAAAAATTTAAAATTTCTAATTACGGAAGAGTTATTTACCTTAAAGGTGATGATGAAGTTTTAAGAAATAAAAGTTTTATAAATGGTTATGAAACAATTGCATTAAAACAAGAATTAAATAACAAAGGTACTTGCAGATATGTACATAAGTTGGTTGCTCAACACTTTTTAGAAAAAGAAAATGAGGATCAGGTTTTTGTTTTACATATTAATTATGATAAAACAGATAATACTTTAGAAAACTTATAATGGGCAACAAAAAGGGATAAAGAATTACATCAGTTTAAAAACCCGGTATTTATAGAATCTCGAAAAAACCAGAAAACTAATTATAAACTTTCTGAAGGAAAAGTAAAAATTATAAAAAAACAATTAAAAAATAAGAGAACAAGAATATCAATGATTGCCAAACGATTTGGAGTCTCGGATATGCAAATTCATAGAATTAAATCTGGAGAAAACTGGAGTTCTGTTAAGATTTAGTAAACAAAAAAATAGTGTCAGTTTGACACTATTTTTTTGTTGGCAACATTTTTGCAAATAAATTGTAGACAATTTAACGATTACAAGATAATGAGTAATAAAGAAGATATAAAAGAAGAAGAAATTAACAACGAACAAGAAACTGTTCAAGTTGAAGAAAATCAAGAGATTGAAGCAGAAGTTGTTAAAGAAGAACCAACGACTGAAGAGTTGTTACAAGCTGAAAAAGATAAGTTTTTACGCCTTTTCGCAGAGTTCGAAAACTATAAGAAGAGAACAACAAGAGAAAGAATCGAATTGTTTAAAACTGCAGGTCAAGAATTAATGACATCATTACTGCCAATTATGGATGATTTTGATAGAGGTTTGGCAGAAATGAAGAAAACTGAAGACAATGAGTCTATTACAGGTATGCAATTAATTAATGATAAATTAAAAAATACTTTAACTCAGAAAGGTTTAACTGGTATAGAAGTTAATGCTGGAGATGTTTTTGATGCAGAGATTCATGAAGCTATAACTCAAATTCCTGCACCTACAGAAGATTTAAAAGGAAAAGTAATTGATTGTGTAGAAAAAGGATATAAACTTGGTGATAAGATTATTCGTTATCCAAAAGTAGTTATAGGACAGTAATAAAGAATTATAAATTACGAATTATGAATTTTAGATTTTTTAATCTTTTATTTTTTTAATTCTTCAATTGCAAACAATGGCAAAACAAGACTTTTACGAAGTATTAGGAATTTCCAAATCTGCTACTCAGGCAGAAATTAAGAAAGGATATAGAAAAATGGCAATTAAGTATCATCCAGATAAAAATCCAGATGATAAAAGTGCAGAAGAAAGTTTCAAAAAAGCAGCAGAAGCTTATGAAATTTTAAGTGATGAGAATAAAAAAGCTCGTTATGATCAATATGGTCATGCAGGTTTTGAAGGTCCACAAGGTGGCGGCGGTTTTGGCGGCGGCGGTATGAATATGGATGATATTTTTAGTCAGTTTGGAGACATTTTTGGCGGCGGAGGCGGCGGTTTTGGTGGTTTTGGCGGCGGAGGTGGTCATAGACAAGCTAGAGTTAAAGGAAGTAATATGCGCATTCGTGTAAAACTTACTTTAGAAGAAATTGCTAATGGTGTAGAAAAGAAGGTAAAAGTTCGTAGAAAAGTACAAGCAGAGGGTGTAAAGTATAAAACGTGTAGTACTTGTAATGGTTCTGGTCAACAGATGCGTGTTACAAATACTATTTTAGGTAGAATGCAAACAGCTACTACTTGTAGTTCTTGTTCAGGTGCTGGAGAAACAATTAGTAGTAAGCCAAACGGAGCCGATGCTCAAGGTTTAATAGTTAAGGAAGAAACTGTGCCAATTAATATTCCTGCAGGGGTAACCGAAGGAGTACAGTTAAAAGTAGGAGGTAAAGGAAACGATGCACCTGGTAAAAATTCTATTTCTGGAGATTTATTAGTTTTAATAGAAGAAGTGCCACATGAAACCTTAAAAAGAGAAGGTACAAACATACATTACGATTTGTACATTAATTTTTCTGAAGCAGTTTTAGGTACAAGTAAAGAGGTAGAAACCGTAACCGGTAAAGTTAAAATTAAAATTGATGCTGGTACACAATCTGGTAAAATTTTAAGATTAAAAGGTAAAGGATTACCAAGTATAGAAAGATACGGTACTGGAGATTTCCTAATTCATATTAATGTGTGGACACCACAAGAATTAAATAAGGAACAAAAACAGTTTTTTGAAAAAATGGCAGAAGATGAAAATTTTTCACCTAATCCAAATACATCAGATAAATCGTTTTTTGAAAAAGTAAAAGACATGTTTTCTTAAAATTATATTAATAATAAAGAAAAGATTAAATTTATTTCAAAAGAAATGTTTTTTTTAAACATTTTAATATATATTTGAAGTGTTATTGAGAAATCAATAACACTTTTTCTTTTTCATAGCAATTTTTCCCACTCAGAATTTATTTTGAGTGGGTTTTTTTAACATAAAAGATTTATAATTTAAAATAATATTAGCAGACTTATCTTATCGCTTTGTAATTTTATAAAGAGGAAAGTCCGGACACCATAGAGTATTCATAGCGGATAACATCCGTCCAACGTAAGTTGAGGACAAGTGCAACAGAAAGCAAGTACAGTTCGGCTGTAGTGAAACCAGGTAAACTCTATGAGGTGCAATGCCATGTAAATTAGAGCTTGAGAGCTACTCGCTCGATTCTAAAGGGTAGGCAGATAGATTCTAAGAGTAATTTTAGAACTAGATAAATGATAAGAGCCTTTTTTAAAGGTACAGGATTCGGCTTATTAGTCTGCTTTTTTTATTTTATTACGAAGTCTTCATTAAAAATTAATATAAGTACATTTTTGTTGAATAATATTCAACGATATTCTAAATAACTTTTTTTTATTCAGAAATTAACGCAATCTATTATTTATCTTTTAATTTAAAGATAAAAAATGTAAGTTTGTCATATTAATAATTAACAAAAACAGATACGATCTGTCTTTTAATATCATTGTAATAAAAGGCGGTTGTAAATAAAGATTCTTTCATGAGCATATACAAAGATTACCTTAAGCAGATAGAAGATAGAAAAGGTCAAGGGCTTCATCCACAACCAATTGATGGTGCTGAATTGACAAGTGCATTAATTAGTCAAATTAAAGATGTAGATAATGAATATAGAGAGCAATCTCTTAACTTCTTTATATATAATGTCTTACCTGGAACTACAAGTGCTGCTGTTGTTAAGGCTAAGTTTTTAAAAGAAATCATTTTAGGAGAATCAATTGTAAAAGAAATTACACTTTCTTCAGCTTTCGAACAACTTTCGCATATGAAAGGAGGACCTTCTGTTGAAGTATTATTAGATTTAGCTTTAGGAAATGACGCTGCTCTTGCTGCTGAAGCTGCAAAAGTATTAAAAACTCAAGTGTTTTTATACGAAGCAGATACTGAGCAATTAGAAAAAGCTTATAAAGCGGGTAATGTTATTGCTAAAGAATTAATAGAAAGTTATTCTAAAGCAGAATTCTTTACAAAGTTACCAGAGGTTGATGAAGAAATAGAAATTGTAACTTTTGTTGCAGGTATCGGTGATATTTCTACAGATTTATTATCTCCAGGAGCAGATGCACATTCAAGATCAGATCGTGAATTACACGGTCAATGTATGTTTGAGCATAATAAAGATATGCAAAATGAATTATTAGCTTTAAAAGCACAATACCCTGATAAGCGTGTAATGTTAATTGCTGATAAAGGAACAATGGGAGTTGGTTCTTCTAGAATGTCTGGTGTAAATAATGTTGCTTTATGGACAGGAGTTCCTTTTAGTCCTTATGTACCATTTATCAATTTTGCTCCAGTAATTGCTGGAACGAATGGTATTGCTCCAATTTTCTTAACAACTGTTGGTGTAACTGGTGGTATTGGTATCGATTTAAAGAACTGGGTAAAGGAAAAAGATGCTCAAGGAAACACAGTTGTAGATAAAGATGGAGAAGCTATTTTAAAAGAAGAGTATTCTGTTGCTACAGGTACAGTTCTTACGATAAATACAAAAACAAAAAAATTATATAACGGAGACAAAGAGTTAAAAGATATTTCTACAGCTTTAACACCACCAAAAATGGAGTTTATTAAAGCTGGAGGTTCTTATGCTGTTGTTTTCGGTAAGAAATTACAAACTTTTGCTTGTAAAGTTTTAGGAATTGATGTTCCTCAAGTTTATGCAGCATCGAAGGAGGTTTCTATAGAAGGGCAAGGTTTAACTGCAGTTGAGAAAATTTTTAACAGAAATGCAGTTGGAACTACACCTGGTAAAACATTACATGCAGGTTCTAACGTTAGAGTTGAAGTAAATATTGTAGGTTCTCAAGATACTACAGGGTTAATGACTTCTCAAGAATTAGAGATGATGGCAGCCACAGTTATTTCTCCAATTGTTGATACAGGTTACCAATCAGGATGTCATACAGCTTCTGTATGGGATGATAAGTCTAAAGCTAATATTCCAAGATTAATGAAGTTTATGAATGACTTCGGATTAGTTACTGCACGTGACCCTAAAGGAGGTTATCATGCGATGACCGATGTAATTCATAAAGTATTAAATGATTTAGCAGTTGATGATTGGGATGTAATTATTGGTGGAGATTCACATACACGTATGGCAAAAGGAGTTGCCTTTGGAGCCGATTCTGGAACCGTTGCCTTAGCATTAGCTACAGGTGAAGCTACTATGCCAATTCCAGAGTCTGTAAAGGTTACTTTTAAAGGTGAAATGAGATCTTATATGGATTTTCGTGATGTGGTTCATGCTACTCAAGAACAAATGTTAAAACAATTTGATGGAGAAAATGTTTTTCAAGGGAAAATTATTGAAGTACATATTGGTACTTTAACTTCTGATCAAGCATTTACGTTTACTGACTGGACAGCCGAAATGAAAGCAAAAGCATCAATCTGTATTTCAGAAGATGATACTTTAATCGAGTCTTTAGAAATCTCTAGAGATCGTATTCAAATAATGATTAATAAGGGAATGGATAACCCTAAGCAAGATCTTAAAGGATTAGTTGATAAGGCAAATAGCCGTATCATCGAAATTAAGACAGGAACTAAATCGGCATTAAAGCCAGATTCAGATGCAAAGTATTATGCAGATGTTGTTATCGATTTAGATAAGGTTATAGAGCCAATGATTGCAGATCCAGATGTAAATAATGAAGATGTTTCTAAGCGTTATACACACGATAATATTCAACCATTATCTTTCTACGGAGGAACAAAGAAAGTAGATTTAGGATTTATTGGGTCTTGTATGATTCATAAAGGTGATATGCAAATCTTAGCTCAAATGTTAAAAAACATTGAAGAGCAACATGGTAAAGTTGAGTTTAAAGCTCCTTTAGTAGTTGCGCCTCCAACATATAACATTGTTGATGAGTTAAAGGCAGAAGGAGACTGGGATATTTTAGTAAAATATTCAGGTTTTGAATTTGACGATAACGCACCAAAAGGTTTAGCTCGTACTAAATATGAAAATATGTTATACTTAGAGCGTCCAGGTTGTAACCTATGTATGGGTAACCAAGAAAAAGCAGAAGCAGGAGATACAGTAATGGCTACTTCTACGCGTTTATTCCAAGGACGTGTTGTAAGAGATACTAATGAGAAAAAAGGAGAATCTTTATTATCATCAACACCAGTTGTGGTATTATCTACTATATTAGGAAGAACTCCAACTATAGAAGAGTATCAAGCAGCTGTTAAAGGTATTGTATTAACTAAATTTAAGCCATCTACTAAAAAGTTAGTAAGCTAATTAAAAGTTTAATTATTATAATTGAAATCCCGAGCCTTAGGTTCGGGATTTTTTTTATAAAAACTTTTTTACACCTTTAGGAAATGGTTTATCTGACGTAAAATTATTAATTAAAACACTTGTGAAATGTATAGTCGATCATATTTTTATGTTAGGACCTTGGTAACATAACTGTAGGTATTTAGATAATATTTCTAACATTTTTTTATAAGTTATTTTAAATAAATGCGGTAAGAAGGGAGAGTTTGTGAAAAGTCTGTCATATGATGCTGTAAAAAAACAGCTATAGTATATAAAACTGCCTGCGTAAAAAGAATTCTTGTTGGAGATCATAATTATTTTGATGGTTGATTTAGAAAGAATGTAGCGATTGAGCCACGTCATTTATATGTGTCAGCAGTTTTTAAGTCTTTGGCTAGAATTCATGAAACCAGTTTTAAAAAATAAGGTATGTAAGGTTTAATTTTTGATAATTCAAGTCAAATCGAATGGTATAATAAAGGTTCTGCTCTCATATTTATTAAAAACTTCAAAAGAAATTTAGGAGAATTTTTTGTAAGCAATTTATACTTTTTTAGACTTTTAAATAATAATTTAAAGTTTTATAAATGAATAACCTTTGGTTTTTTGAAAATGTAAATTTGTTCAATATTTTATGTCCTCATAAATTTAAAGAATACAAAAAATGCCATTCTTTTGACGTATATAAAAAGAGTGATTATATTTATTTTGAAGAAGATGCTGCTAATAAAATATTTCTAATTGAAAAAGGAAAAATAAAATTAGGATATTATAATGAAGATGGAACTGAAGTTGTTAAAGCTATTCTTACAAAGGGTGAATTGTTTGGAGAGAAAGCCATTTTAGGAGAAGAAATAAGGAATGAGTTTGCACAATCGTTAGATAAATTAACTTCAATTTGTCCTATTAATGTAGATACTATGCACGATTTAATGCAGGAAAATAAAACCTTCAGTTTAAAAATTTATAAATTCTTAGGATTGCGATTTAAAAAATTGGAAAGAAGATTACAGCTAATTTTATTTAAAGATACTAGAACTCGTTTTTTAGAATTTATGAAAGAACTGTGTGAAGAATTTGGTTATGATTGTGAGAAATCTGGAGATAAAGTAATTCAACATCCTTACACGCAAAAAGACATAGCCTCCTTAATAGGAACCTCTAGATCTAATTTAAATGTACTAATGAACGAATTAAAAGAAGAAAATATTATCAATTTTAATAGAAAAGAAATAAGATTACTTCATAAAATAGCTTAAGTGTTCGCTAGCTAACATTTAAATATCTAATTATAAAATAACTTTGTCATCAACATTAACTATAAATAATAATAAGATGAAAAAAGTTTTAAGATTAGCATATCTATTAGTTGCAATTGTATTTTTTGCTGCTTGTAACGACAATGAAGAAAACACACTAACAACAGGAGAATTAACACTTAATTTAGAAGGATTAGAAGAATTAGGTTCTAATTTCGTTTATGAAGGCTGGTTAATTGTAGATGGAAACCCAGTAAGTACAGGTACATTTACAAGTGTAGTTTTTCCACAAAGTTTTACTGCAGATTTAGAAGAGTTACAAAGTGCAACAAAATTTGTACTTTCAATAGAACCTGCAGTAGATAGTGATCCTGCACCAGCAGCTACTAAAATTTTAGCAGGTGATTTTTCTGGAAATTCTGCAAATGTAAATTCAGACAACATTGTTTTAACAAGTGGAAATTCAATTTCATCTTTAGGTGATTCTTGGGGTAAATATATTTTAGCGACACCAACAGATTCTGATGATACAAACGAAGCTAGTGGAATTTGGTTTTTAGATAATTCTAGTTCTCCAACAGTTGCTGGTTTAGGTTTACCAACATTAGCAGATGGATGGAAATATGAGGGTTGGGTTGTATTAAATGGTACACCTGTTAGTACAGGAACGTTTACTGGTGTTGATAGCGCAGATGATAACGCATCAACTTCACCTTATAAAGGAACTACAAGTGATGGTCCTGGTTTTCCTGGAGAGGATTATTTAATAGGATCTGCAGCTGGTGTAGATTTTCCTACTGATTTAAAAGGAGCTACAGTTGTTATTTCTGTAGAACCAAGTCCTGATAACAGTACTGATCCATTTACATTAAAACCTTTAGCTCATGAAATTTCTGCAACTGCAATGAATCATACCGTTATAAATATGGGTATTGGACCCAAAGTTATTCTATCTGGTAGTGTTTCTAGATAGTATAAAAATAAAAGTATAGAAAAAAAGGAAGCAAATAACTGCTTCCTTTTTTTTGCATATAAATAAAAATGCTCAAATTAGTAGTTAAACTAATATTGAGCATCAACTAACCAACCAGTTGTTATTTTTTATTTATTTTAACAGGTATGATATAAATTTTACCTTTTTTAATTCCTTTTACATTTATTTTTTTATAGTTTAATTTATTTTTCACATATGAATTAAACTCATTTACTTTAGATTTAACATTCACAACAACAATTTCATTTTTACTATTAATCATAAATGAAACTTCTGCTGACGTAGTAGATGTATCAAACTCGATATTTAAATTATTTCCTAACATGGAAACAACTTCTGTTCTCATTTGTTTAGTAATTTTAGAAGGAGATTTTTCTGTTGCTGTTGTAGAAAAAGTTGTTGCTAAACTAATAGCTAAAATTGCGATAATTGTTTTTAAGTTTTTCATAATAAGTATATTAAGTTTAAATTGTATATCTATAAGACTACTAAAACTTAAAAAGGTTTCAGTAGAAAATACACTTTAATATATTATTAACAGTATTTAACTTTAATTAAGAAATTCTTTAAAAAGAAAAGTAAGCTAGCGTATTATTTAGCTCGTTTTACTAATTCTAAGTTTTTTACAGAAGTTTTAGTAGTGAAAATTCCGTAATTAATAGTAACATTTTTTTTATCAATTTTATCGATTGTACCAACAGAATTAGAGTCAATAATTCTTACCTGATCGTTTACTTTATAAATGTATTCAGCTTTTTCTTTTGCTATTTTTATAGCTTCAATTTTTTTAACCTTTCTAACTTCTACAACTTTTTGTAAAACCTCTTTCTCAACTTTTTTAATAATTTCTTGTTGTTTTTTTTCTACAACTTTAGCTTTCTGTTTTTGGGCTTTTGTCTTAGGTTTTTCAGGTTTTTTCTTTAAGTATTTTACTTTTTCTTCAACAACCCATTTATTAAAACTTGAATTTAATTCTTTTTTATTATTAGTTTGAAAGTATTTATTAAGGAATTCATTAATTTTTCTCCCTAAAGAAAGCATCTTTAAATTACTGTCGTATAATTCTTGAAAACCAGAAAGCTTATCTTGAACTCGTTGTTCTTTTTCTTGTAAATTATCTAAATGTTCTTGTCCTTGGTTTTTTTGTTGTTCTAAACTATCAGAGTTTTTTTGTAACCTATTTCTTTCTTTCTGTAATTTAGAAATGGTTTTATCTAAACGTACTTTTTCTGTTTCTACTCTCTTTTTTGCTCTATTAATTAAACTAAAAGGTATTCCGTTTTTTTGAGCTACTTCAAACGTAAAAGAACTACCAGCTTGCCCAATAAACAATCTATATAAAGGTTCTAAAGAACGTTCATCAAATTGCATATTAGCATTTGTAACATTATCTAACTCGTTTGCTAATACTTTTAGGTTGGAGTAGTGGGTTGTAATAATACCGAAAGCCTTTTTGTTGTAAAATTCTTCTAAAAAAATTTCAGCTAAAGCACCTCCTAGTTCTGGATCTGAACCTGTTCCAAATTCATCAATTAAAAACAAGGTACTTTCATTACATTTTCGTAAAAAATAACGCATATTTTTTAAGCGATAACTATAAGTACTTAATTGATTTTCTATTGATTGATTGTCTCCAATATCTGTTAAAACAGTATCAAAAATGTAAGTTTGACTCCTATCATCAACAGGAATTAAAATACCACTTTGCAACATTACTTGTAGTAAACCTATTGTTTTTAAAGTAATACTCTTTCCACCAGCATTGGGGCCAGAAATAACAATTATTTGTTGTTTCTCATTTAACTCTATACTTTGTGAAACTATATGTTTTTTTTGTTCCTTATTTTTTTTCCATAAAATGGGGTGATAGGCATTCTTAAAAAAAATCTTCTTCTCTTTAGATATTTTTGGCAAAACGGCATTTATCTCTTGGGCGTATTTTGCTTTTGCACCAACAGTATCTATATGGATTAAAAAAGTAATGTATTCTTCAATTAACAAAACAGAAGGACGAATAGTTTCTGCAAGAGCACGTAAAATTTTTACAATTTCTTGTTTTTCTTCATACACTAGATTTTGATATTCTCTACTGTAAGAAAGTGTTGCTTGTGGTGCTATATATACGATATTACCAGATTTAGAAGAACCTAACAAACTACCTGAAACTTTTCTTCTATGCATTGCCGAAACAGCTAACACACGTTGGTTATCTACTACAGTTTCTTTAATATCATCTAAATGACCAGCACCACTTGCTTTGGTTAATGCACTTGTAAAACTAGCTCCAATTTTACCACGAACATTATTAATATCTTTTCTTATTTGTTTTAAAACTGTTGAAGCATTATTTTTAACTTCACCAGAAATATCTATAATTTTTTTAATCTCATCATCTACAAAAGTTGTAAACTCTATCTCTTGAGAAAGTTCGAAAAATGTTGGAAACTGAATTTTAAATTTCTTGAAAAATTTAATTAATTCATTTACCGTTAATGATGTTGTTGCAATCTTTAAAAAAGCATCAGTTTCTATAAAACTGTTTTCTATTGCTAAACGTTTTACACTTTCAATAATATTATCAAATCCATGATTTGGAACTCTGTTTTCACTTTCAAAAGAGGTTAGATATTCATCAACTAAATGAAGTTCTTTAAATAAGTTTTGTTTTTTATCTATTGGTGATATTTCAAAAACTTTTTCTTTACCTAAACCAGAAATACAATGTTCTGATACGTGTTGTAAAACCGTAGAAAATTCTAAATCTTGTAATGTTTTTTCTGAGATGTTTTTAGCCAAAATATTATCTTTGAAATTGCTACAAAAATAACAAACTATGCAAGTAAAAATAGCCGATAGTTGGAAAAATATTTTACAAATTGAATTTGATAAAATATATTTTAAAGAATTAATCAATTTTGTGAATTTTGAATATAAAAATCATAATTGTTTTCCTAAAGAGTCCGATATTTTTGCCGCTTTTGATTTTTGTTCTTTTAATGATTTGAAAGTAGTAATAATTGGTCAAGATCCATATCATGACGAAAATCAAGCAAACGGTTTATGTTTTTCTGTTAAAGACAACATTGCCTTTCCACCATCTTTAAAAAATATCTTTAAAGAGTATGCTACCGATTTAAATAAAGAAATTCCACAAAGTGGAAATTTAGAAAAATGGGCTAAACAAGGTGTTTTATTACTAAATGCAACTTTAACAGTAAGAGCCCATAAAGCTGGTAGTCATCAAAAAAAAGGATGGGAAATTTTTACAGACTCAGTCATTAAGCAAATTTCTGATGAAAAAGAAAATGTAGTTTTCTTACTTTGGGGTAAATTTGCAGAAAGTAAATCAAAATTAATCAATCTAAATAAGCATAAAATATTTATAGCACCACATCCTTCTCCTTTAGGTGCTTGGAGAGGTTGGTATGGAAGTAAGCATTTTTCTAAAACAAATGAATTTTTAGAAGAGATAGGAGAGAAGCCTATTAAATGGTAAGGGTATTTTTTTCTTAAACAAAAATCACCTATTAAGTATGTTTCAATTTTTATATATGTAAAAAAAAATCCGCTTTTTTAAGCGGATTCATTGAATTTGAAATTAAGAAACAAGTTAATTTATAATAAATCACCCTGTTTTAATGTTGTTTGGGTTGTTGTGTTATCGGCTAAACCACAAGATGAACTTGTACTTCTACAAGATGAAAAACAAATGATTCCTAAAATACAAACTACAATAAATGCTGCTTTTTTCATTGATACTTTTTTTTATGATTTAAAGGTACATGTTTTTTATGAATTCTCCTGAGCTTTTCTTCTCTTCGATAACGTTAAATTGTACCATTTTATTTTGAATACGCGTAATTAAATTTTTAGTAATTGGTTTTCCGTCATTCCATTCAGTAATTTTTAACCATTTCTGAATGTCTTCTAACTGTTGCTCATATCTTTTAGCCAACGTAACGTCAATATTATCAATTTTTTTAAAGTTTTTAGATTCTTCATTTATAATATCTAAAACTTTTTTTACTTCATGAAAATTGTTTTCTAAGACTTCATTTCTAACGGCAACTACAAAACAAGGCCAAGGTGTTGGGCAATCATCAACTCTTCTAAAAATACCATTGTCTACTAACGGTTTTGTTGTAAAATGTTCCCACATAAAATAATCTGCTTCACCGTTTGTTAAAGCATCTATTCCGCCTTGTAAATTACCAATAACTTTAAACTTAAGCTTTTTTACGTCCCAACCTTGGTTATAAGCATTTACAATAGCCATTAAATGAGAACCAGAACCAAATCTGCTAATTGCTATAGTAGCATGTTCTAAGTCTTCAATTTTCTTGAAAGATGATTTTGCACCTACATGAATTCCCCAAATTAAAGGTGTTTTTATATATGTTTGCAAAATTTTAGAAGGATTACCAGCTGCTATATCTTTTATAATTCCTTCTGTTAAAACAATAGCAATATCTACAGTCCCTTCTCTTAGAGCTTTACACATTTGACCTGTGCCACCGGGGTAATCTTGCCAACGTAGGTTGATATTATGTTTGCTGTATTCTTTATTTTTTAAAGTGATGTACCAAGGATAATTAAAATGTTCTGGAACACCACCAACTTTTAGGTTAGTCATTTATTCAACTAATTTATCTAGTGTATACTTAATTAAATCTGCAACAATTTTACCTGGGTTTTCACTAAAAGTACCATTTGCTCTGTTAGCGATTATTGCATTCATAGAAACTGCATTATGACCTAATAGTTTAGATAGACCATAAATTGCAGAAGTTTCCATTTCTAGATTGGTAATTCTATTTCCATTAAAATTAAAACTATCAATTTTATTATTTAAATCTGCATCTTGTAAAGTTAATCTTAAAACTCTTCCTTGTGGTCCATAAAAACCACCAGCAGTTGCAGTAATACCTGTAAATGTTTTTTCTGATGCAATTTTAGCTGCCAATTTTTCTGAATTTGAAACTATTAGAGGATATGTTTTTTTTGGACTCCAATTTGTATGTTTCACAAATGCATTCTCAATATCTAGATGTGAAATTTCATCAACTTGATAAGAGCGAAGCATACCATTTATATCTAAAGCGTGTGAACTCAATAAAATAGAATCTATTGGAATGTCTTTTTGTAGAGAACCAGAAGTACCAATTCTAACAATATTTAATTGTGTATGATTTTTATTAATTTCTCTAGTTTCTAAATTAATATTAACTAGAGCATCTAGCTCATTTATAACAATATCAATATTATCAGGTCCAATTCCTGTAGATATTACAGAAATTCTTTTATTTTTATAAATACCTGTTGTAGTTTTAAATTCACGTTTTTGAGTTGTAAATTCAATTGAATCAAAATGTTGAGTAACTTTGTTTACTCGATCTTGATCTCCAACAAAAATAATATTATTAGCAATATGTTCTGGTCTTAAATTTAGATGATAAATACTTCCATCAGGATTTAAGATTAATTCAGATTGTTTTATACCCATTTAAGATGTAATTTGTAATAGCTTTTTAGAATCGTTATGATATAAAAAGCTGTATTTTTTAGAGCCTCCAAGATAAGAAATATCATTTCTAATTTGACTATAAAAATTAAGTTGATTTTCTAAAACTTGTATTCCTTTTTTAGAGAGTGTAACAGGATTAAACGAAGAAAATAATTGATTCATTTTATCTATTGAATTCAAGTATTGAATATCTCCAAAGCCAAAAGAATCCTTCTTTTTAATTAATTTATTAACTAATTGTTTTTTAGAAGTAAGTTTATGATCTAAACTTGTTTTTAAAATGGTGTTTTCAATTGTATTTAATCCGTTTTTAATTGATGGAAAACGTTGTAAATGCAATTCTAAAGCAGTTGTTAAATATTGGAAAGGAGATATAGGATTAAACTTATAAATCGTTTCTAACCTTAAAGGAGAATCAGAACAATACAATTGCCAAATATAATCTGCATATTCGATATCATCTTGTTTTAATTCAATTCTATTATTATAATGTTGATGAATTTGTTCTGAATTTAAATCTGACAAACCAAACATTAAATTAGAACCTTTTAGTTTTCCAGAACAAACTAAAGAAACTTGATAACCTTTTCTATATCGTTTTAACCAACTAATTACTGCAAGCATATTTATTTGACAAAACAAATCGTGCTCAAACCATAAAACAATTTCTTTTTGATTTTTTTGATTACAGAGATTACGATATTCTTTTACCGTATAATCAATAAACTTTTTTTTACTTATTTTATAAGAAGTATTAAAAAAATCAAATCTATTTTTCCAAAAATCTTCACTACCTACATCCGTAGTTGTTTTACCCTCACAAAGCATTTCTCTCCAGGTAATAAAATCTCCTGAAAAATTTAATTTTTTAAGGTAATTAGTAGTTGTATCCCCGTTAGTAATATGTAAAATAGCCTCTTTCATAACTTAAAAATAACGTTCCTTATACTATTTTATTGTGATTGCTAAAAATTAACCTCCAACACGTTTAACTTTAAAACCTTTATCTTTTAGCATAGTCATTATTTTATCTCTAAAGTCACCTTGAATAATAATTTTATCATCTTTAAAACTTCCACCAACAGAAAGTTTTGTTTTTATTTCTTTGGCAAGCATTTTAAAATCTGAAGTTGCACCAGTATAACCTTCCAAGATTGTTATTGGTTTCCCTTTTCGCTTTTCATATTTACAAATTATAGGGGCTTCTTGTAACCAAATATTAGATTTTTCTTTTATTGGTTCTGCAGATTCTTTATGTTCTGGAAATAAGTTTTTTAATTGATCTTTAAAATCCATATTTTTTAGTCTTCAGTTTTTAATCTTCAGTTTATATATTATTGTAAAGTGAAGACAGATAAGATAACTGCTAATTATTTTTTTAATCCTAATTCTTTTAAACGTTCATTCAAGAAATTACCAGCAGTAATATTTTCAAATTGTTTAGGATTATTTTCATCAATACAATTTTCTAAAACATCTAATTTCATATCCGAAACTGGGTGCATAAAAAATGGAATTGAGTAACGTGATGTTCCCCACATTTCTTTTGGCGGATTTGTAACTCTATGAATTGTAGATTTTAATTTGTTATTACTATGACGAGACAACATATCTCCAACATTAATCATTAATTCGTCTGGTTTTGCCATAGCATCTATCCAATCTCCATTATGATTCTGAACCTGTAAACCTTTTCCTTGAGCACCCATTAATAAAGTTATTAAATTAATATCTCCGTGTGCAGCAGCTCTTTCTGCTCCTTTAGGTTCTGTTTTAATAGGCGGATAATGAATAGGGCGTAAAATACTATTTCCGTTTTTTATATAATTATCAAAATAAGTTTCTTCTAAACCTAAATGCAATGCTAAAGAACGTAAAACAAATTTTGCTGTTTTTTCTAACATTTGATAAGTTTCTTTACCAACAGCATTAAACTTAGCTAATTCATTAACTGTAACGTTTTCTGGGTATTCATTAGCATATTTAGAATCTTTATCTACATATTGGCCAAAGTGCCAAAACTCTTTTAAATCTCCTTCTTTTTTTCCTTTAGCAGATTCTTTTCCAAAAGAAACATAACCTCTTTGGCCTCCAATACCTGGTATTTCGTATTTTTCTTTAATATCAGTAGGTAAATCGAAGAAGTTTTTAATTTCTGAATATAAATTATCAACTAAAGTGTCATCTAAAAAATGACCTTTTAAAGCCACAAAACCTATGTTTTCATAAGCATGACCAATTTCATCTATAAATTTTTGTTTTCTATTTTTATCATCAGATAAAAAATCAGCTAAATTTACACTAGGTATTTTGTTCATATTAAAAATTTTATAACAGAGGTTAAAGTTAATAAAATTAGCGCAAATTGCGCAATGTTATTTTTTTTGAAAAGGAATTAAGTAACTAATAGTATAATTAAAACCAAAACCAGTACTACTTTCAAATATTGTATTAAAACCTGGAGAGTATAAAGTTTTAAAATTCTCTGGTTCTTTAGAACTCATTAGTATTTTATAAGAAACACTAGCACTCACAAAAAGGTTTTTTATAGTTTCTACCTTTATACCTACAATTAATTCAGACCAATGCGCATTTAAACTAGAAGCTGTTATTGGGGTAGTTATTCCATTTGCAGGAAAATATGTGCTATTAACATTAGGAGTATAGCTATTTAAAGTTTGATCGAATAGACTAAAACCATATCTATAACCTAGAAAAATTTCATTATTCATATCTAACCAGTTTTCATAAGCATTATAGTTAATACCTAATCTTAAGTAGCTTCCTTTAGCAGTTGAGTTTGTATAGTCTTCATCATCTGTTTCTTCTTCAAAACCTAGTTCTGCAGCAACAAATAAACGTTTGGTTATCCTATAATCTCCAACAATTTCAAAACCACTATAAGAACCACTTAGGCTAGATAATATTGGCTTACTAATATCAATTCCTAATCGAATTCCGTATGGAGATTTGTAAACGATTGTATCTTTTTCTAATTCTTTATTTTCTTTTTTTTGAGAAAATCCATCAACAAAAACAAAAAAGAAGAATATACTAATGAAATATTTTAACATGAGCTTCATTTTGATTATCGATTGTTGTTAGTGTTTCTGGTGTAAAATCTGTAACCCAAGTATTATCTGAACTAAAAGAAACCTCATTAAAAATTACTTTAAAACCACAAGAACGAGAAACATACTCTTCTTCTGGTGTGTATTTTATTGTAAATTGATTTACATTATTTTCTGTAGATAAATTGTAAATTGTTTCTGCTGTTAAACTATTTAAAGGGATGTAAATTGAGTCTGTACTTACATTTTCGAATATTGTATCTTTTCCTTCTGCCCAAACATAAAAAGTGCTAACATCTTTTAAAGTTTCTCTATTATCTGTATCATAAAAACGAAGAATTAAGTTAGGTGTTACTGGATTTTTTGTACAAAAATCGTCTTTCTCACAAGAAGAGATAATGATAATTGTTAAACAAAGAAATACAAATATTTTTCTCATAAAGTTAATCTTCTTCTTCAACTTCTACTATTATATTAATAGCTGTTGCTAGTTTAAAATCTAATTCTGTTACACCATCTGCATCATGCGTTGTAAGAGTAATATCTAAAGTATTATAAATATTTGTCCATTCTGGATGATGGTTTAAAGCTTCACACTCAAATGCAATTCTATTCATTGCAGACATACAATCTTTAAAATTATCAAATTCAAAATCTGTATGTAACGCATTGTCATAATATTCCCAATCAACAAGGTTTTCTAATTTTTTTGATATTTCGAATTCTGTAAGTTTTTTCATCTTCAAATTTTTAACAAATTATAGCGCGATAAATAAAATATTTAATTTTTTAATTATATTACAAATGTAATTAAATGATTACAAAATTATTTCCTGTTTCTTATATTTAGAAAATTATTTTTAACCTTTAGTTTATTTTATAAAAAATAGGTTAATAATTAAACTTTAATCAAAATAGTAGGTCTAACGTTTGTAAGCGTAAAATATTTTAAAGAATCAAAAACAAAATTTAATGAGAATTTTAAAAACAACCCTATTACTATTTTTCTTTGTTAATACATGTTTTAGTCAACAACAATCACCAAATATATTGCTAATAATTGCAGATGATTTGGGTATTGATT
Source organism: uncultured Polaribacter sp. (assembly GCA_905480405.1). GTDB lineage: Bacteria > Bacteroidota > Bacteroidia > Flavobacteriales > Flavobacteriaceae > Polaribacter. The sequence goes on from CAJQQH010000048.1 coordinate 28,379, forward strand.
CTACTCCTGGATTTGGAATAACTAGCGACTTACCAGTTACACCAACATTAGACTCTTTTAGAGAGAAAGGACTTTCTTATACCAACTGTTGGGCAGCTCCTCAATGTTCGCCAACTAGAGCTGCAATAATGAGTGGTAAATTCGGTATTAAAACAGGGGTTATGAGGCCTCCGTTAATTTTAGATACAAGTCATACCTCTTTATTTACTAAAATAAAAGAGCAAAGTATAACAGATTATAGTATGGGGCTAATAGGAAAATGGCACCTTGGAGGTAGTGATACTGATAATTATAGTCATCCCTTAGATTCTGGTGTACCTTATTATGAGGGGGTTTTTACAAGCCAAGTAGATGATTATTACGATTGGACGAAAGTAAACTCAGAAGGAAATGAAGAACAAGTAAAAGAATATGCAACTACCCACCTTACAAACAATGCAATATCTTGGATTGATAATCAAACAAAACCTTGGTTTTTATGGTTGGCTCATGTAGCACCGCACTCACCATTTCAAGCACCGCCAGAAGGAACTTACACAACTACTCCTACAGATAATAGGACTACATATTTGTCTATGGTTGAAAATTTAGATTTTGAAATTAACAGGCTAATTTCAAGTATGGATAATGAAACATTAGAAAATACAGTAATTATTTTTATTGGCGATAATGGTACGCCAGGTCAAGCAAATAATTACTGGCCAGCGGGTCATGCAAAATCTTCTATATATGAAGGAGGAATACGTGTACCACTAATAATTACAGGTAAATCTATAGAAAGAGTAAATGAAGTAGAAGCAAGTTTGGTACAAGCTACAGATTTACATGCTACAATTTTAGAACTAGCAGGTGTAAAGTTATTAGGTGGTACAGAAAATAGTTTAAGTTTAAAACCTTCTTTATCATTTGAGAATCAGGTTTTAAAAAAAATAAATTACACGGATTATGAAAGTGGTAATACAGAATATTGGGCAACTAGAAATAATACATATAAGTTAATTGAAGACGAAAACGGTAATGAAGAGTTTTATAATATAATTACAGACCTTAAGGAAGAAACGAACTTAATAGGCAACTTAACGAGTGAGCAAGAAACTATTAAAACGATGTTACAGCAAGAAGCACAAACAATTAGAAATGATTGGTCTTGTAATGATGGTATTAAAAATGGAACAGAGACAACAATAGATGATTGTAATAATGATTGTGGTACTGTAGATGTATTAAGTTATGATAATATTGATTGTTGCGGTACACCATCTAACCCAAGTGTCTATTATGAATTTGTGGATCAAAATGAAAGAGTAGTATATTCTAATAATTATCCAAATCATAATTTTTGTTTTGTTGATAATAGGACGCCAGAGCCATATTATAGAACTTATAGATTTGATTTAAAACCTAAATTATCTGGTGAAGTAACTAGTTTGTTAAGAACAAACGGAAGACCTGTTAATTTTTTTGGTATTGCTTTAAACGGAATATATATGATGCCAGCACCTGCAACACCATTTATTTTTGAAGATGTTAATACTGGTGAATATAATTGGGATTGGGTTTTTGAACCTACTACAAATATTGGCGATGGTAGAGACTTTGTTGGTTTAGATTGTGCTTCTGCACATGTAAACCCTAATTCAGGATATCATTATCATGGAAATATGTTTGAATATGTAGAAGAGTTAGAAGAAGGTATTTCTACTTTAACATCTCCACCTTCAGAAATTTTACAAGTTGGTTGGGCATCAGATGGTTTCCCTATTTTATATAGATTTGGTCCTGATAAAGAGGGGAATATTAAGGAAATGTTCCCAAGTTTTCAGTTGAAAAGTGGATTACGACCAGGAGACGGTATTAGTGCTCCTTGTGGTTCATATTCAGGAAAATATGTAAACGATTTTGGTTATGTACCAGGTAAAGGAGATTTAGATGAGTGTAACGGAATTGAAGCTCCTGTAACATTAACCACAGCTCAAGGTGAAGAAACTTTTGAATATTATTATGTTGTAACTCAAGATTTTCCTCAAATTTCTAGATGTATGAAAGGTAATTTTAATGATAGTTTTATTAGTAGCGCTGGGGCTTTAAATGATGTAGATGAAGACGGAGATGGCTTTGTAAAAGAATATGATTGTGATGATACTAACCCAAATATAAATCCTTTTGCTTCAGATGACCCTGCAACTAGTTTTGATGAAAGTTGTGGAACTACATTAAGTACACAAGATTTAGATTTAAAAGACTTAGGTTATTATATAAACTCAAACCCTAATAATGGTAGTTTTTCTGTTATATCGACTAATTTAGAAAAGTATAAAATTAAATTATTTTCGATTACAGGTCAATTTATTCAAGAAAAAACAGGAACAGGAGTTTTAGATATAAATAACATAGCAAATTCAGGAATATACTTGTTAAGTATTTTACAAGAAGGAAATCTTAAAGGAACTACTAAAATTATAGTGGAATGAGAATTTTAATATTTACTTTTTTCACATTGTTTAGTTTTAGTGGTTTTTACAATAGTAGTTTACATGAATCGATTTCTGCTACTTTTAATGTAATAGAAAGAGGGCATGTATTAATGCTAGAAATCAATTTTGATGAAGAGAATTTTATTAAATTTGGCGAATCGAAGAGCTTGCATATTTCTAAAGAAGATTTTAAAAATTATTTAAATAAAACAACTAGCTGGGAAATTGATGGCAAAAAATTAACGCCACAAGTTTTAGATATTAAATCTATTGGAGATCATATGAAAGTAATTTGTTTTTTATCTAAAAAAACAAAGAAAATAAAATCCATAACCGTTAAAAATGAGTTTTTATTGAATGTTAAGTCTCATTCTAATATTGTTAAATTAGACATTAACAATACTTTTAAAGATTATAGATTACATAAAGGAAGAAGAGAGATACAAGTGGAATATAACTAAAATAATTCGCATTTTATTTCTCTTCTTTTTATTTTATTTCTCAAACAAAACCACTGTCTCAATATGACTTGTATGTGGAAATTGATCTACCAAACTAATTTTTTTAATAGTGTAACCTGCTTCACTTAATAATTCTGTATCTCTAGCTTGTGTTGCTGGATTACAAGAAACATACACCATTCTATCAGCATTTAAATTGATGATTTTTTGTAACGTTTTTGGTGCAATACCAGCTCTTGCAGGATCTAAAATAATAGTTTTAATTTTATCTTGATATTCTGGATGTGCAATTAAGAATTTACCAACATCTGCAGCATAAAACTGTAAGCCTTCAATCTTATTTCTTTTTGCATTTTTCTTAGCATCTTCAATAGCAGAAGCTACAATATCTACACCAACTATTTTAGCGTTTTCACTTCTAGAAGCCACAATTTGCCCAATAGTTCCTGTACCACAGAATAAATCCATAACTACAGTATTGTCTACTTTAGTTTTATCTTCTAAAACATATTCTACCACTTTAGAATATAGTTTTTCTGCACATTTTGGGTTGGTTTGAAAAAAGCTTTTCATGCTTATTTCAAAATTTAAACCTAATAATTCCTCAACAATTTTATCTTTTCCGTAAACTAATTCCAAACTTCCTGAAGTAGCAATCGTTCTATCACCAGTCTCATCATTTATTGTATGTAATAAACCTGCCAAACGGTCTCCAAAAATACCCTTTAGAAAATTAGCAAACTTGTTTAAATCAAATTTATCTAGCTCTGGGGAAGTTGTAACTAAGTTACATAATAATTCATCCGTTTTAAAAGATTTTCTAACTACAAAATAACGAAAGAATCCTTCCTTTTTAGGACCATGCCAAGGTTCTAAACCAGTTTCTATACAATATTGACGAATGTTCTTTAGATTGTCTTCCATTTGTTTATCAAACAAACCAGAATCTTTTTCAAGATTATCTCCCATCCACCAAACACCACGTCTTTTAAAACCTAATGTAAATTCGTCTTTATCTGTTTTATTAATTCTATCATAACCAATTGCAGAGAAACCGTATTCCATCTTGTTTCTGTAATGAAATACGTTTGGAGATGTTATAAATTCATCATATAAATCTTCGATATTTTCTACTTTACCAATTCTTTTAAAAAGAGATAATGTACTTTCTTTTTTATATTGATGTTGTAATTCTATTGGTAATTGAATGTAAGGTGCTCCAGGAATATCTTGAAACGGAACAGCAACTTCATTTTCTGATGGTTCTAAAACATCTATCAATTTAGCTTCTGCGTATTTTTTACTTGATTTACTAATACGAACTTTTACCAATTGACCCGGTAAGGTATTAGGTACAAAAACTACAAAACTACCTTCTTCAGATTTTATTCTTGCAATTCCTTTACCTCCAAAAGCATAATCCTCAATTTTTAATTCTAAAACTTGATTCTTTTTTACAAATTTATTTCGTTCTCTACGTGGCATAATTCAAATTTATAGGAATGCAAAATTATAAAATTTGAATGCTTTTATCTGTTAAAACCTCATTTATAATTTTATAAACTTTTAAAGTAATAAATAAACGATGAACTTTTAAAAATTTAATAACAGATTTTTACCTTTTTCTAAATAATTAATTGGGTAAAATTTATTTTTTTAAATAAAAAAAACACCTTAAAAGATATTCTTTAAGGTGTTTTAAAATAAAAGTAATCGCTTCTATTTTTTATTGAATTTTTCTAAAATTTTTGTCATTTGTTTTCCTGCTGCTTCACGACCACCTAATCCAAAAGACAAAACAATTGTTAATGCAACTGCACTTAAAGTAATACCAAATGCTAGGTTAATAATATCATCAGCAATACCCATTCTTCTTAAACCTATTGCTAAAAAGATTGCTAAAACTGCTACTTTTATAACGTTGCCTACAAATACATTATCACCAGATTTCATAAAGCTCTTAGAAGCTATGTTTGCAATCCAATTTCCAATTGCTAAAATTATTAATCCGAATAAAATGTTACCACCAAGATTTACAATGGTATTCATCATTTCTGATAATTTAGAGAACTCTAATTTTTCAATAGCAGTAATTACACCAAATAAAACAATAAAAGCATAAACAATATTTGCAATTAGTTTTTCTACATTCGTTTTACCTAATAAACCATCAAGATTAGCACTTTTTAATACTTCATTTAAATTTAAACTATCTAATAAGTCCTTTATCAATCCGCTTAAAAATTTACCACCTACAACAAATATAATAATGATTATTGTAGCTACTAAAACTTTAGGAATTGCTTCAAAAAAGCTTTGTAACATATCTGTAGCTGGTTCAGAAACTGCAGTTAAATTTAATATGTTTAAAGCAGATATTAATAAAGGAATAAATATAAAAATAAATACAACTTTCTTTAATATAGTAACTAGGTTAATATTTTCTGGTAAATTTAGTTTTGGGGCAAACTTTTTAATAGTGTTTCCAGATAAACCAACTAATTCAGATACAATTGTTGCCAACATATAACCAATGTAACCAACTAAACCGGCTCCAATTATATTAGGTATAAAATTTGTAAAACCGTTTAATAAATTTTTAACAGGTTCTAAAACACTTGTCATACCTAACTTTTCTAAAGCTAGCATAAAAACAAACATCATAATTAGAAAGTAAATAATTTTTGAGATAATATCGCTAATTTTAACTTTACTAGTTAATTTATCGTCTATGCCCGATTTTTGTAGTAATTTTTTTATAACTTTTTTAAGAATTCCAGCAAGTAGCCAACCTAAAATTATAATAATTAATGCTGAAATTGGAGCTCCAAAGCTACCTGTAATTTGATTGTACGTTTCTAAAATTTGATTCATTTTTCTGTTTTTAGTTAATTTTTGTTATTATTTATGACACTAAAAAATAAATAAAGTCACTGATGAAAAAAAAACTTACTTTTGTAGAACTTCGGGGATGATTTCTTTCCCACGCTGAATTTTCAGTTAACGCTGAAAGGATAAAGGTAGAACAGGAATGGTTATTTAATTATAAACATTTAAAACAAAACAAATGACTGTTTTAGACAAACTGACTTCGAAAGAAGCAATCGAATTAGAAAATAAATATGGTGCACACAACTATCATCCACTTCCGGTAGTATTAAGTAGAGGAGAAGGAGTGCATGTTTGGGATGTAGAAGGTAAAAAATATTATGATTTTTTATCTGCTTATTCTGCAGTAAACCAAGGACATTGTCATCCTAAAATTGTGGATGCAATGGTAAATCAAGCAAAAACATTAACTCTTACATCTCGTGCATTTTATAATGACATGTTAGGGAAATATGAGAAGTTTGCTACAGAGCTTTTTGGTTTTGATAAATTATTGCCAATGAATACTGGGGCAGAAGCTGTAGAAACAGCTTTAAAGCTAGCTAGAAAATGGGCGTATGAAGTTAAAGGAATTGATGAAAATAAAGCAGAAATTATTGTTTGTGAAAACAATTTTCATGGTAGAACCACAACAATTATTTCGTTTTCTAATGATCCTGTAGCAAGAAAGAATTTTGGTCCTTATACCAAAGGGTTTCTTAAAATTGAATATGATAACCTACAAGAATTACAAGAAGCTTTAGAAAGTAGTAATAATATTGCGGCATTTTTGGTTGAACCTATTCAAGGTGAAGCTGGTGTTTATGTACCTTCTGAAGGATATTTAACTGCAGCTAAAAAATTATGTAAAGATCATAATGTCTTATTTATTGCAGATGAAGTGCAAACAGGTATTGCAAGAACAGGTAAAATGTTAGCAGTAGATCATGAAAATGTAAAACCAGATATTTTAATTTTAGGAAAAGCATTAAGTGGAGGAGCATATCCTGTATCGGGTGTTTTGGCAGATGATAATGTAATGAATGTTATTAAACCTGGTAACCATGGTTCTACTTTTGGAGGAAATCCTATTGCAGCCGCAGTTGCAATTGCTGCATTAGAAGTTGTAAAAGAAGAAAATTTAGAAGAAAATGCTGAAGTTTTAGGTAAAATTTTTAGAGCTGATTTAACAGAGTTTGCTAAAACTGAAGATTTAGTAAAATCAGTAAGAGGAAAAGGTTTATTAAACGCTGTTTTAATTAACGATACAGAAGATAGTTCTACAGCTTGGGATATTTGTATAAAACTAAGAGATAATGGTTTATTAGCAAAACCTACACATGGGAACATAATTCGTTTTGCACCACCTTTAGTAATGACTGAGGTTCAGTTAAAAGAATGTATTTCTATTATAAAGAAAACAATTTCTGAATTTAAAAAGTAAGAAATTACTAAAAAATATTGATGCCACTTACTCACATTTAAAATTGTGTACCAGTGGCATTTTTTTTGTTATTTTTGAAAAACTTTTAGTAATAAATTAAAATTATGATAGGAAACCCAATTACCCAATTAGAACAAATTATTATAAATACAAAATCTAAATCCTTTTTAAAAGAGATAGCAAAATGGGCTTTCTTTTTATCTATTTTAGGTTTTATAGGTATTGCTTTTATGTTAATTTTAGCGTTATTTTCTAATGTTATATTTGCTGCTTTACAACAGTCACAACCTCAAACGTTTCCTATTGATATTGGTGTAACAATGACTGTTACCTATTTAATTTTAGCAGTTATTTATTTTTTTCCTGTGTATTATTTAATGAAGTTTTCTACAAAAATGAAGAAGGCTTTAGCTTCAAAAAACGACGAAACACTTGCCGATGCTTTCGAATTATTGAAATCTCATTATAAATTTATTGGTGTCTTTACAATTATAATGATGTCTTTATATATAATGTTAATTGTGGTAACAATGGTAAGCGGTGCGTTCTTATAAAATTAAATTAAGAAATAAAAAAAAGAGGAATTGTAATTTTACATTTCCTCTTTTTTATTTCTTAGTTTCCTTTCTTTTTAAATAATCCGTTTAAAAGGTTTTTAACTTTATCATCATTATTATCTTTTGTTGTTTTTGTGGAATCTGTTTTTGTATTTCCACTCAATATATTTAGTAGCTTGTCCTTTCCTTTATCAATAAGACTTTGCTTTTGTTTTTCTATCAAGTCTTTTACTAAATTAGAAGTTGCATCTTTTAAGTTTGTTGTAAAACTAGGGCTAGAAAAACTACCAACTAAATTAGCTTGTACAGGTACACTTTTCATTTCTGCGACATCTTTTGCTGAAAGTTTTGAAATGATGTTTGTAACGTCTGAACCGAAGTATTTTACCGGAACATCAAATACAAGATTGTAATTCATAGTATTATCAAAATTATGATTACCAGATATTTCTATACCAATATCTTTATATTTTAGTGGTATTGGTTTCACATTTACTTGTCCGTTATCAAAAGAAAGAAAAGCATTAATTCCATCTAAGTTTAACTTATCAGTATCTAAAAAAGAAAGTTTACTGCCTAATAAACTTAAAGATTTTGAGTTACTAGCATTTAATTTAGGGTTTAATAATTTTCCAAATAAATCTCCAGTAATCGTTTCTAAATTAGGTGTCATATCCTTATTTAAATTACCAGAAAGATTAACCGTAGAATTTATTTTTCCTTCAATAGTCTTCGCAATTGGAGCTATTGACTTTAGCATTTCTAAAGTACCAAAAGACTCTGCAATGTTTAATTCTTTTAAATTTAAAGCCATATTAAACTTAGAAGTATCACCTTTTGTAGAAACTTTACCTGTAAAAGCAATATTACCACCATAAACCTCAGATTTTAAATTTTGTAAGTCTACGGTTTCATCTTTTACATAAATAGTTCCAGAAACATTTTTTAAATTAATATTATCATAAGTTACATTCTTTGCATTTGCATAGAACTTACAATCTAAAAATGCAGGAATTTTTAACTGTTCCGTTTCTTCTTTGTTTTCTGTAGAACTTGCATTTGTTGTTAAAAAATCTGAAACTTTAAAAGTGTTTGATTTTAGTGTAAAATCTCCTTTTAACACCTGATTTTTAAATAGAAAACCATAAAAATTATCTAAGTTACCAGTAATAGAAACATCAGAATCTCCTGTTTTAGCATCAAATTCATTTAATTTAATTGAGTTTGTGTTAAATGTTATTCCGGTTTTCTTAATGTAAAAAGCTTTTGCAACATCTTTGCCATTATATTTAAAATCGTTCACATTTATATTACCTGCATTTTTTATGTTTTGATAATTTCCATTTTCAATAGAATTCATATCAAAATTGGTAGAAATATCAGCATTTAAAATACCCGATAAATCTTTTTCTAGAGCAGGATATACTTTACTAATATTAGCTAAATTAATTGTTCCTTTTGCCGCTATATTTACTTTTGGATTGGTCGTTATTTTTGCAACACTTCCATTGGCAGAAAAAACATCTTCATCAATTTTAAAAGTAAGTTTATCAACGTTTACATAAGTATCTTCAATTTTACCTGTTTTGTTAATAATTTTCGAAGCTATATTTATTTTTTCTACAGATTTAGGTAAATCATCATATTTAAACATTGCATTTTTAGATGAAAAAGAGATGTCAAAAGTAGGAATTCTATTTTCGGATAAAATACCTTTTACAAGACCATTTAAATCGAAATTACCAGCTGTTTCTATAGCTTGTAAATTTCCTGAATATTGTTTTGGTAATAAGGCTAATAAGTTTTTAAAAGAAGAAGTAGGTGTTTTAAAATTGATGTTATATAACTGACTATCTGCTAATAATTGAATAAAGCCATTAAACTCTAAGGGCAATTGATTAATATAACCGGTATTTTCTTTAAATGTGTATTTGCTGTTTTTTAAATCAATACCTAAAACGGCATTTAAAGAGACTGCAACATCATGTATATAATTTACTTTATCTAAATCTAAAGAAAGAATTGCTGTAGATTTTGTATCTAAATCTAAAATTTCTTTTGCAAAATTTCCTTTACCAGTATGGTTTATGTTTTCTAGCTTCATAACCATATTAGAGCTTCTATCTATATATTTAAAATTGATGTTTTCTAATTGATATTCTTCAATATTAAAAGAAAACGAATCACTTGTGTTTACTTCTTTTACAGCAATATCTTGTTTAATAGCGATGTCGAAATTACCTCTACTTTCTTTATTAAAGATAATATTTACTTGTCCGTTTTTTGTAGCAATACTTTTTAGTTCTATAATTTCATCAGCTTTTTTAAAAAGCTCAGTTATTTTCATGCTTAAGTTTAATTCTTTTGCACTGTATAATGTGTCACCAACAAAAGGAGCTTTATTTGCAATATTAATGTCGTTAACAGTAATATTTGCTAATGGAAAGTTTTTTAGTAAACTTAAATCTGCCTCTTTAAATGTAACAGTTGCGTTTATGTTGCTATTAATGGTGTTTGTAACCATTTGTACAATTTTATCTTTAAATAAAAATGGGATTGAAAATAACGCAATTATGAACACTAAAAGTGTTACAACAACCCATTTTACAACCTTTTTTATTGTTGATTTCTTTTTCTTTTCTATTTTCATTATTAAAAATAAGTATTTGATTTTTTGTAGATGCAAAGTTATCATTTACAATAGATAAACTATGTTTATGTAACGTTAAAAGTGTTTTAAGCACAAAAAAATGCAACTCCGTAAGAGTTGCATTTATGTTTTATGATTAAAAAGTAAGTTTATTTACCCAATATTTCGTTCATTCTTTGTTGCATCATTTCTTGGTCTTGCATGTTATCCCATCCAATTTTTGAAATTGCCCAAACAATAATAAGTATAAATGCAAGGTTTAAAACAATACCAATAATGCCTAAAATTTTACCAGCACTTGCATTACCAGAACTTTTGTAATTTTCAGGACTTTCGTTAAAAGCTTTCATAGCTTTGTTACCCAAAACAAAAGCAACAATACCAAGTGGTAAACCGATAACACCGTAACAAATACAGGTTAATATAGAAAATATTCCTAAAACTAATGATGTTGTTGCATTGGGTAAAACTTGTCTTTCCATTTTTTTTAAATTAGAGTGTAAATAAGGGTTTCATTTTGATAAAATAACTTATTAAAATTATCAAAACATTTATAATCGCGAAAGTAATAATTATTTTTCTACTGTTTTTAAACTTGATTTTTAAATTTAGAAGCAAAAATAATGCAAAAAGCAATAATGTATAAATTGCTGGATATATATTAAAAGCAGCAATAAAATCACCTTTTACAAGATAAATAAGTGCTCTTTGAAAACCACAACCAACACAATCTATACCAAAAAGTTGTTTGTTAAGGCAAGGCAACATGTAATCTTCTAAACTCAAAACTTAAATTATTTAAACATATCCATTCCTGGTATATTTGGCATTCCGCTTTTTGCTGCAACAGCCATTTCATTTTCGTTAATTTTAGAAGCTTTTTCAATTGCTTTATTTAAAGTGATAATTAAATAATCTTCTAATTCTTCGGCATCATTAAGTAAAGAATTATCAATAGAAATCGATTTTATTTCTCTGTTTGCAGTAAGCGTAACTTTTAATTTTCCATCTGCAGAATTTTCATCAACCAAAACAGAATTTAATCTATTTTTAGTTTCTTCTACTTTTTTTTGTGCGTCTTTTAGTTTACTCATCATTCCAGAAAGGTCTCCTAGCATATTTTTTTATTTAAATTTATATTAAAAACAAAATTAGTAAATTGATGCTGAATTCAAACAACAAAAAAATGAGAAAATTTATTATAACCTCAATGCTTTTTAGTCTTATTTTTACAGTCGCTTGTAAAAACGAAACTAAAAATATGAAGAGTACAGATGCAAAATATCCTGTAGCTGAAAAACAGCCAACAAAATTAGAAAAACACGGAGATGTTAGAGTGGATAATTATTTTTGGATGCGTTTGTCTGATGCCCAAAAGAATGCAGAAACTAAAGATGAACAAACTAAAAAAGTTGTTAATTATTTAGAATCAGAAAACGATTATTACGATAAAGTTACAGATTATACTAAGAAATTTCAAGAAGATTTATTTGAAGAAATGAAAGGTAGAATTAAAGAAGATGACTCTTCTGTACCTTATAAAGATAACGGGTATTTCTACATAACTCGTTATGAAACAGGTAAACAATACCCAATCTATAGCAGAAAAAAAGAAAACTTAGAAGCTGAAGAAAAAATTCTATTTAATGTAAATGATTTAGCTGAAGGACATGATTATTTTCAATTAGGTGGTTTAAATATTTCTCCTGATAATAAAATGGCAGTTTTTGCAACCGATACGGTTAGTAGAAGACAATATATTTTAAAAGTAAAGAATTTAGAAACTGGAGAAATTTACGAAGATAAAATAGAGAATACAACTGGTGGTTCTGTTTGGGCAAATGATAATAAAACCATTTTTTACACAAAGAAAAATCCTGAAACATTAAGAAGTGAAAAGATTTTTAGACATGTTTTAGGAACATCTACTACAGATGATGTTGAAGTTTTCCATGAAAAAGACGATACTTTTGGTACTTATGTAACAAAATCTAAATCTGACGATTATATAATAATTGGTTCATATAGTACGCTTTCTACAGAAGCTCAGTTTTTAGATGCAAATAATCCTACAGGTAGTTTTACTTTAATCCAAGAGAGAGAAAAAGATTTAGAATATAATGTTTCTCATTATAAAGATCATTTTTATATGTTAACTAATAAAGATGATGCTACAAATTTTAAGTTAATGAAAACCTCTGTAACTAATACATCTAAAGAAAATTGGGTAGATGTAATTCCGCATAGAGAAGATACTTTATTAGAAGATTTTTCAATATTTAAAGACTATTTAGTATTAGAGGAACGTACAAATGGTTTAAATAAAATTCGCATTAAACGTTGGGATAAAAAAGAAGATTACTATTTACCTTTTAATGAAGAAACGTATGCGGCTGGTGTTTTTGGTAATCCAGAATTTGATACAGATATTATAAGATACTCTTACAATTCTTTTACAACACCAAGTTCTGTTATCGATTTTAATATGAGTGATAAATCTAAAGATGTAAAGAAGGAGCAAGAAGTATTAGGAGGGAAGTTTAATAAAGATAATTATGTAAGTAAACGTGTTTGGGCAACTGCTAGAGATGGTAAAAAAGTAGCTATTTCATTAGTGCATCATAAAGATACAGAACTAAATGAAAGCACACCTTTGTTACAATATGCTTATGGTTCTTATGGTTATACAATTCCAGATAGTTTTTCTTCTACACGTTTAAGTTTGTTAGATAGAGGTTTTGTTTTTGCCTTATCACATATTAGAGGAAGTGAGTATTTGGGAAGAGAATGGTATGAAGATGGTAAAATGTTGAATAAGAAAAATACTTTTACAGATTTTATTGATTGTTCTAAATTTTTAATTGAAAATAATTATACATCTGCAAAGCACTTATATGCTATGGGTGGTTCTGCAGGAGGTTTATTAATGGGAGCAATTATAAATATGAATCCAGAATTATATAATGGAGTTATTGCTGCTGTACCTTTTGTAGATGTAATTTCTACAATGTTAGATGATAGTATTCCATTAACTACTGGAGAATATGATGAGTGGGGAAATCCTAATAACAAAGAATATTATAATTATATAAAATCGTATTCGCCTTACGATCAGGTAGAAGCAAAAGCATATCCAAATATGTTGGTTACTACTGGTTTTCATGATTCTCAAGTACAATATTGGGAGCCAGCAAAATGGGTAGCAAAATTACGTGAGTTAAAAACTGACACAAACTTATTAATGTTGCATACCAATATGGAAGCAGGTCATGGTGGAGCTTCTGGTCGTTTTGAAGCTTTAAAAGAAACAGCTAAAGATTATACTTTCTTTTTAGCTTTAGAAAACAAATTAGGTGTAGAATCAATTAAGCTTTAAAATCAATTTTGTATTTCAATAAGGATGTGTATTTTTGCATTCGAATCAAAAAAATCAGATTCTTTTAGAATTTGGTTTTTTTGATAAACAGAACAGAATGACAAGACACCAAGGAATTACTGAAAATATATTAAAGTTAGTAGGAGAAACACCGCTAGTTAAACTACATAATATAACAAAAGGTCTTAAAGGTTCTTATTTTGCAAAACTAGAAGCTTTTAATCCTGGGCATTCTGCAAAAGACCGTATTGCATTGCATATAATTGAAGATGCAGAAAGAAAAGGAATTGTTAAAAAAGGATCAACAATTGTAGAAACTACTTCTGGTAATACCGGTTTTAGTTTAGCAATGATTAGTATTGTTAAGGGCTATAAATGTATTTTAGCTGTTAGTGATAAATCGTCTCAAGATAAAATAGATATGCTTAAATCTATGGGAGCAGAAGTACATGTTTGTCCTGCAAACGTAGCTGCCGCAGATCCAAGATCTTATTACGAAGTTGCAAAAACCATTCATAAAAAAACAAAAAACTCTGTTTATATCAATCAGTATTTTAATGAATTAAATATTGATGCACATTACAGAACAACAGGACCAGAAATTTGGGAACAAACAAATGGTAAAATTACACACTTAGTAGTTGCTAGTGGAACAGGAGGTACAATTTCTGGAACAGGAAAGTATTTAAAAGAACAAAACCCTGATATAAAAATATTAGGTGTAGATGCAATAGGATCTGTTTTAAAGAAGTATCATGAAACAGGTAAGATTGATATGAACGAAGTTTCACCTTATAAAATAGAGGGTTTAGGTAAAAACTTAATTCCTACTGCTACAGATTTTGATGTAATTGATGTGTATGAAAAAGTATCTGATAAAGATGCTGCATTAGCATCAAGAAAAATTGTGAAAAAAGAAGGGATTTTTTCTGGTTATACTTCTGGTGCGGTTTTACAAGCAACCAAACAATATGCAGATTTAGGTATGTTTACAGAAGATAGTTTTGTAGTACTTGTTTTTCCAGACCATGGTTCTCGTTACATGAATAAAATATACAACGATTCTTGGATGAAAGAACAAGGATTCCTATAAAAACACACATTTTTTTTATCAATTTGAATAACTGCAAAAAAAGCGGTTTCTTTGTAGTACGTAAAAATCAAAAACAGAAACATGGCGATAGATTTATTTGAAAGAATAAAAGAAGATAAAGGACCTCTAGGAAAATGGGCTAAACAAGCAGAAGGATATTATGTATTTCCAAAGTTAGAAGGACCAATTTCTAATAGAATGTCTTTTAATGGTAAAAAAGTAGTTACTTGGAGTATTAATGATTATTTAGGTTTAGCTAACCATCCAGAAGTTTTAAAAGTTGATGGAGCAGCAGCAGCAGAACATGGAATGGCTTACCCAATGGGAGCTAGAATGATGTCTGGTCATACTCAATTTCATGAGCAATTAGAACAAGAATGTGCAGAGTTTGTAGAAAAAGATGCTGCATATTTAGTAAACTTCGGGTATCAAGGTATGGTTTCTGCCATAGATGCTTTAGTTACTAAAAATGATATTATTGTTTATGATATGGACACACATGCCTGTATTATAGATGGTGTAAGATTACACGCTGGTAAACGTTTTGTGTATAAGCACAACGACATGGAGAGTTTTGAGAAAAACATTAAGCGTGCTAAAAGAATGGCAGAAAAAACTGGAGGAGGAATTTTAGTGATTTCTGAAGGTGTTTTTGGAATGCGTGGAGAACAAGGTCGTTTAAAAGAAATTGTTGCTTTAAAAAAAGAATATAACTTTAGATTATTAGTAGACGATGCTCATGGTTTTGGAACGCTTGGAAAAGACGGTAAAGGAACAGGAGTAGAGCAAGGTGTACAAGATGAAATAGATGTTTACTTTGCAACTTTTGCAAAATCTATGGCAGGTATTGGTGCTTTTTTTGCTGGCGATAAAGATGTAATTCAGTTTTTACAATATAATATGCGTTCTCAAATGTTTGCAAAATCTTTGCCAATGGCAATGGTTAAAGGAGCATTAAAACGTTTAGATATGTTGCGTACAATGCCAGAATTGAAAGCTAAATTGTGGGAGAATACCAATTCTTTACAATCTGGTTTACGTGCAGCGGGCTTCGATTTAGGTACAACACAAACCTGTATTACTCCAGTGTTTTTAAAAGGAGAAATTCCTGAAGCAATGGCAATGGTAAATGATTTACGAGAAAATCATGGAATATTTTGTTCTATTGTTGTGTATCCTGTGATACCAAAAGGATTAATTATTTTAAGATTAATACCTACAACTACACATACACAAGAAGATATAGATGAAACTATTACTGCTTTTACTGCGATAAGAGCAAATCTAGAAAATGGTACTTATAAAAAAATTGCAGCTGCAATGATGTAGTTTTTTATTAGTAAATATTTAAAACCGAGCTATTTAGTTCGGTTTTTTTTGTTTAATATATTTAGGTTTATTACTTTATTTAAAATTAATCTAAATAAAATTTGTGAAACTTAATTTAGGATGTATATTTGCATCCGAATTACAAACTATTTATATTAAATCTAAATTAATTTTAAATGAAAAAGTTTTTAACTTTTGCAATTGCTGTAGCCTCAACTTTAAGTCTATCGGCACAAAACAATCAAAGAGATTCAATTAACAACCCAAACAACCAGGTAAATACTGCACAACGTATTTTAAATGGAAACATAAATACAAAAGGTGTTACTGTTGGTGGTTATGGAGAGTTAACTTATAACAGACAAGAAAATAGTAATGCAGAGTTAGATGTACAACGTCTTGTTTTATTATTTGGATATAAATTTGACGATAGAACACAATTTATAACGGAAGTAGAATTTGAGCATGTAAATGAAGTATATGTAGAACAAGCTTTTTTACAATATTCTATAAGTGATAATGTAAATTTAAGAGCTGGTTTAATGTTAGTTCCTATGGGAATTATAAATGAATATCATGAGCCAACAACTTTTAATGGAGTAGAAAGACCAAGTATAGATGGTTCCATTATACCAACTACTTGGAGAGAATTAGGAGTAGGAGTTTCTGGTAGATATAATGATGCTTCATTACGTTACCAGGCTTATATTTTTAACGGTTTTTTATCTACTACTTCAGATGGAAACGGGAATATTACAGGTGGAAAAATTGGTGGTAGTAATGGTTTAAGAGGAGGAAGACAAAAAGGAGCTAAATCTACGATGAATAACGTAAACTTTTCTGGAAAATTAGATTATTATGGATTACCAGGTTTACGTTTAGGTTTGTCTGGTTATTTTGGTAGAACTCAATCACCTGCAGATGTAGAGGATATAGCTGGTGCAGATGTTGGTTTATCTATGATTGGTTTAGATGCTCGTTATTCTTACCAACGTTTTACGGCTAGAGGTCAATTTATACAAGGTAATTTATCAGATACAGAAGCATACAATAATGCTACAGGTTCTAAATTAGGTAGTACTTTACAAGGTTATTATTTAGAAGCTGCATATAATTTATTACCACAAAATAAGAGACAACAACTATTTGGTTTTGTTAGATATGAGGATTTTGATACACATGCCTCTGTAGATGGAAGTTTAACGAAAGATTTAAGTTATGACAGACAAGAATGGACGTTAGGTTTAAGTTACAAAATTGCACCTGGTGCAGTTGTTAAAGGAGATTACCAATTTAAAAACAACGCAGTTGTTGGAGGTTCTACTGTAAACCAATTAAACCTAGGTGTAGGTGTTTGGTTCTAAAAATATGGTTTTTTAATGTAGTTTAGTCGGTTCAAATAATTAATTTGAATCGACTTTTCTTTTTATTTAGACTAATTCTAATTATTTTTGCAATATGATTTTAAAAAGATATTTCTCTATTTCAATTATAGCTATATGTACTCTTTTTCTATCCTTTACTTTACCAGATAAGTTGTTAAAAAAAGTAAATAAGGAGATTGAAAAAACTTTTGATGTAAAAGGGTGTAATTTAAAACGAATTTCTATAAATGATTCTATTACAGAAAAGCTATCTAAGACTACAAATACAAATCACCTTTTTAAAATTGAAAAAGACAAGTTAACCATTGGTTTTGCTTATGTTGATAAAGCGCCCAGCAAAACAGATGAGTTCGATTATTTAATTCTTTTGGATAAAAATTTGATAATTGCAAAAACTAAGATTTTAGTATATAGGGAAGATTATGGTGGAGAAATAGGGAGTAAACGTTGGTTAAAACAATTTATAGGTAAAAAATCTTCGGATAAGTTAAAATATGAAAAAGATATTATAGCCATTTCCGGAGCAACTATTTCGGCACTTTCTATGACCAAAGCGGTTAATTCTTTTTTAATCGATTTAGCAATTTTACATAAAAACAAAGCATTATAATGGATTTTTCTGTTACTATTTATCAATTTCCGAAAGAAATAAAATTACTAATTATTGCTTTTGTTTGTACATTAAGTATTGGTTTTTATAGCGGAATTTCTTTTGTTAGATCTACAACTAATGCAAATCCTGAGGGAATAGAGCAGCGTTACTTGGGAAATGAGGATGATGAAAACGCCACAAAAATGATGTTTAAAAAATCTGAAGGCGAAATTATGACAACTGTACATAGTCATATTTTATCTCTCTCTATAGTTTTCTTTTTAGTTGCTATTATCCTTTCTACAACAGTAATTAATCAAAAATTAAAAATTTTTTTGATGATAGAACCGTTTTTATCTTTAGTACTTACTTTTGGAGGAATTTATTTTCTTTGGAAAGAAATTCATTTTATGAAATATGTAATTATGTTTTCTGGTTTTTTAATGACAGCAACATATACTGCGTCTATATTTATCATTTTAAAACAAGCTTTAAAGAAAACTATTTAAGTTTTAAAACGAAGTTATAAATTTCATCTATTGTATTTAAAGAAGCTAAATCTTTCTTCGGGTCAATAAATTTTTGTGATACACGTCCGTTTAAAGAAGCTCTAGCATCTACAAAAACTGCAACATCTATAATACCCTTTTTAGCATATTCTTGTTTTAAAAATTGCGCATACTGCCAAATCATATCTGGCTGAAAACTCATTTGTGTTTCTTGAATGCTATTAAGATGTTTTTTCGGATATTCTTTCCAACGTTTACAATTTAACTTATCAATTACTGTAAATTCTGCAGATCCATTTTTTTCCATAATCATAACTTGCCAAGAGAATCGAAAACCATTTTCTGTCCATAAAACATTGTTTGATAAAAAATGAGATCTTAATGGAAATAAAAATTGAAAAGTAAAGAATAAGGTTAGAAAACCAAGTAAAATAGGTTTTGTTTTATAGCAAGTTTTGTTCGTTTGTTGTGGAATTTTTTTACCAATAAAAGATAGAATATTATTCCATTCATTATGAGATATAAAAACTAAACTCCCAAAAATCATTATCCAAGGAAACATACCAATATTAAATAGAAAGTATGTTAAAACATGAAAAATAATAACAAAAACATATGCAGTAGGTCTTGTCTTTTTTATGAATAATAAAAATGGAATTGTTAAATCATATAACATTCCGCTCCAGCTAAATAGGTAAGGAGCTATATCATTATTTAATAACCAACCAATTATAGGAATATTAGTTTTTGCTTTTAACCAAATTGTTAATGGTTGTGCATTTACTAACCAATCTGTATTTAATTTAGCAATTCCGCCAAAAATATAAACAACAGCTAATTGTAATTTAAAAATTAGAACAGACCAATTAGGAACTGTATTTAATTTTCTACTTATAAGAAGTTTTACATCTAGAGAAAAATTTCTGTTTGCAGGTACTAAAATCAGTAGAAAAGCAACTAAAGACACAAAATAGTAATGATTAAGATACCAAGATTTTTCAATTAATTCTAAATAAGTAAAGCTGATAAAAAAGAGAATTGTTGCAACTCTATACAATAATCCTAAACCAATACACAAGGCAGAAATTGCAGCAATTACAACGATAAAATACATTCCTTTTACATTAAAAGGTTGTACCCAATTAAAAAACTGGTAAGTAAAATGAAACTCAGGATTTATATAACATTTCTCAATCCAACCATTATAAATAAAACGAATCATAGAGAAACACATTAAAAAACCAAATGCCATTCTAAAGATGGCAAGTGGTAAAATAGACGTGTCTTTTACTAAAAAAGTAGTTATTTTTTTAATCGCCGTCATTATCATTTAAGGTTACTGTTGCTCCAATTGCATTAGATAAGTCAACTTTAATAAGTATTAATAAATCTCTAAAAGAATCTTGTAAGTCAGTTATATTTTGAGTGTTTTGTAATAACTCTTCAGATAATGGATTTGAAATTTTATCAATTTTAATTTGGCAATTATTAAAAGCATTTAAAATACTAATGTCTAAATCTTCTCTAGAAATTAAGGTTAAATAATTATCAAATCCCCATTGAATATCATTATCAATAAAAGCACCAGTATAGCATCTTTTTAAAGCCGTTAAATGCTCTTGTATAATAAGTAAAGACGATTTACTTCTGGCAGCTTCTAATGCATCAGTTTTAATAATTCCGCCAGACTTATCACCCAATGGATTTCCTAATTTGCTAATAATAACTTCTTCAATTAAGTTAATCATAGCATTTGTAAGTTGATTTTGGCTACCGCTAATTCCGTTTTCTATAGATGAAATAAAAGAAATTTTATCGTTTTCCCAAAGATTTAAAAGTTCATTAGCTTTAAGGTGTAAATTTTCTGATAAAGCTAAAATGTAATCTAATCGTCTATTGTAATTAGTATCAATTGTAAAAGAATTTAAAACATTTTGATTGTTATCCGATGAAAAAAGTAAATATTCTAAAGCAGATATTCCTTTAGAAGAAGATCCTTTAGAAGCTATAAAAGCCTCATTTATAACCTCATTTCCATTAATAAAAATATTTACGTTTTCTGTATTTGTTTCCCATCTGTTTATTTCGAAATGAATAAAACTGTTTTCTACAGCACTTAAATTATAAAGTTCTAATTGTTTCCACGTTTTTAAAACCTCCAACCAGTTTTCTTTAGTAGTAGCTAAATTGGTTAAAGTAGTATTGCTTTTAAAATTAACAATACTAGTTTTTAATAAACTTGTTTTTTTAATAAATAAAGATGCTAAAACAATAATTTCATTTTCATATGTGTTTTTTAATTGTTCTGTTCTTGTATATTCAATTTGATATTCAGATTCAGAAATCCCTTCGTTATTACAGCTCATAAAAAGTAGGATAGAAGATATAAAAAGTACCGAAATGGATAAAAATATTTTTTTAGGTATTTGTGTCATTATTATAATGATTTTATAAAGTTTATTATTTTAGTTCTTTCTGTAATACTTAAATTTATAAATGCAACTTTAGCGTTTTCTGCTTCTCCACCATGCCACAAAATAGCTTCTTCTATAGTTCTTGCTCGTCCATCGTGCAATAAATTGGTATGACCATTTACTGTTTCTATTAAACCAATTCCCCAAAGTGGTGGCGTTCTCCATTCATTTCCTGTTGCATTAAAATCGGGAGTATTATCTGCTAAATCTGTTCCCATATCATGTAATAATAAATCTGTATAAGGTCTAATTTCTTGATATTCTAATGCAGGAATTTCATGAGAACCTGTTGTCATTTTTGCAATATGACAAGAGGTACATTTACTATCTATAAATAATTTTTTACCTTCTAAAATAGATTCATCATCGTAATTTCTTCTTCCAGGAACTGCAAGTGTGCTAGAATATAAGGTTACTTTACCAATATTTTCATCAGAAATTTCTGGAGATCCTCCATTTGCAAAACTTGAACAATCTACTCCATCAGGACAATTTTCATTAGGAAATAGGGTAGAAGTTATTCCTAAATCTCCTGCAAAAGCAGCAGAAATTTGTTGTTTAATTGTTGGTTGATTTGCTTTCCAACCAAATCTACCTATAGATATAGACTGTGTTTCTACATTCCAAACATAATTTGGTTTTCCAGAAATACCATCGTTATTAGTGTCATTTTCATCAGCAAAACTTAAAAGTGTACTTTCTGTTACTGCTTCCAATAAACCCAAACCAACCATTTGTTGTGCAATTCTAGGAGAAACCTGTAAATTTGAAGCTGTATTACCGTAAGCTAGATTAGTAATATTGTATTTTGGTTTTCTTAATATTATAGATGTTCCGTCTGTATAATTAATTACTTTATCTGAATATGAAATTGTAAAACCAGCTTCTGTAGTAGCATTTTGTACAGATTGATCTTGTAATTGACCACCATAAATAGGATCTGGATTGTTACCACCGTTAACATCAGTTCCAGGAGTACTTAAACGTAATAATAAACCATGACTAGTTTCACCATCAAATTCAGGAGCTCTTCCACGTCCATCTTTAAAATGGCAAGAAGAACAAGCTCTAGCGTTAAAAAAAGGACCTAAACCATCTCTAGCTGTTGTAGAAGCTGGTGCTGTTACCCAATTCTGGTTGAATAAAGAATTACCTGTAAAAAAAAATAAGGAATTATCGCCAACCAAATTTGGAGCTTGAAAACCAAAAGCATTTACAGAAATATCAAAAATAGTTGTTTCTCCTCCTGAAAAAGCTTCATTTTCTTCAGCTGCTAAAGGGATATAAAAAACATCTTCTTTGGTGCAGCTTATAGCTGTAATAGCTAGTAATATTAATAATAGAATTGCTTTATGTGTCATGTGTATGTAAAACAAAAGCCAGAACTACAAATTTAATTATAGTTCTGACACATAGTTATAAATTTTTTATTTAGTCAGGTAGTTCAGAAGAAATAGAAATACCAATTGCATTTCCGCCTTCTACAAATTTGTCTCCTAAATCTTGTAATGCGTTGACAGATGCTAAAACTAAAGGTCTTTCTATTACATCTGAAATTGCAAAATCGAAAGGAGTTGCTGTTGCTTCTACAGAAGTTTCAGCAACTACTAACTGTGCAGAAATTTCTGCGCCCAAAATTGGATTTGTTTCAGTTATTAAATCTTCTAAAGAATCTCCAGAAACGTTACCATAAGAACCTCTATAGACATTTGCTATTCCGGCAAGATTTAATCGAATATCTCTATGCGTATTATCAGAAAAACACGAATGCTCGTCTTCTTGATCTTGATTGTCATAAGCCACGAATATTCTTTCTCCACCTAATTCAGATTTAGATAAAGTAGCCAATGCCGTTAAAATATTTTTGATTGCTGTATCTTCATTTAAAGATAAAAAAGTAGTTCTATAAGCTCCATCAACTTTCCATTCATTAATCATTAATTGTAAATGATCTATTAATAAATCTGCGCATGATGCTAAATAATCTCTTCTTCTAGATTGATTTGCAGCGGTTCCTCCATCTACAAAATCTGTGAATGGTCTTTGTCCTGTAAGTTTTTCTGAAGGTGTCGTTGTATCTTGCCCCCATAAAAGAAATTCAATAGCATGGTACCCAACACTAATATTGGTTTCGCTACCAACTTCATTTAAACCTTCTAAAGTAGTCTTGTCAATTGTTGGGTAATCTGTAATATTATTAATAATTCCAGAATTTGTGTCTCCAACAACATAATCTACATAGTTCTCGTCTAAAGGCCATGCATTTAGTAAACCTTCTGGTCCGTCAGTATCATCTATTGGACCGCTTGCAAAACGAAAAGCTTCAGTTTTACCATAACTTTCTCTAGCAGTTAACCAAGTGTTTTTTGCAGCAATAAAATTAACATCTGTAGGGTCTGCGACAAAAGTATCTATACTGTTTTTTAAATTTTCAGCATCTGTAATTGCATCCGAATAACTCGCATAAACAATAGAAGCGTAGTTGTCTATTACAGACGATTTTTCTATAGTTGTTGTTATTTCTGGGGTTGTCTCTTCGTTAGAACAAGATTGTAATGCTATAAATGCAAATACATAAATTAATTTTGATAATTTTAAATTCATTTTATTTAGATTAATTAAAAATAGTGTGATTTTTGGCTGCAAATATATAATACGATACTTGATTTACAAAGTTTATTTAGAATAAATAAAAATAATATTAAAAAAAATCTAATGTTCTTAATTGTTTGTTTTATTTATATAGAAATAGACGACTTACAGATGAACAAAAAATAATAGTATAAGATTCATTTATTAATTGTAAATTTGCACGCAATTATACCTTAATTGCAACATGACAGCACACGACAACAAAATTTTAGGAGAAGGATTAACTTATGACGACGTTCTTTTAGTCCCAGCCTTTTCCGAAGTACTTCCAAGAGAAGTAAGTATTCAAACAAAATTTACTAAAAACATTACAATTAACGTTCCTATAGCTTCAGCAGCTATGGATACTGTTACAGAATCTGCTTTAGCTATTGCTATTGCTAGAGAAGGTGGTATTGGTGTTTTACATAAAAACATGACTATTGAGCAACAAGCTCAAGAAGTTAGAAGAGTAAAACGTGCTGAAAGCGGTATGATTTTAGATCCTGTTACTTTACCATTAACTGCTATTGTTTTAGATGCAAAAGCTTATATGAAAGAGCACGGTATTGGAGGAATCCCTATAGTAGACGATGAAGGAACTTTAAAAGGTATTGTTACAAACAGAGATCTTCGTTTTGAGCATGATAATAATAGACCAATTATAGAGGTGATGACAAGTGAAAACTTGGTAACAGCTTCTGTAGGAACATCTTTAAATGATGCTGAAAAAATTCTTCAGAATTATAAAATTGAAAAGCTATTAATTGTTGATAAAGATTATAAACTTAAAGGATTAATTACATTTAGAGATATTACTAAAGTTACTCAAAAACCAATTGCAAATAAAGATTCTTTTGGAAGATTAAGAGTTGCTGCAGCCTTAGGTGTTACGGGTGATGCTGCAGAAAGAGCAGAAGCATTAGTAAATGCAGGTGTAGATGCTGTAATTATTGATACTGCTCACGGACATACTAAAGGTGTAGTTTCAGTTTTAAAAAGTGTAAAAAGTAAGTTTCCAGAATTAGATGTAGTTGTTGGTAATATTGCTACAGGAGAAGCAGCTAAATATTTAGTTGAAGCTGGTGCAGATGCTGTAAAAGTTGGTATTGGTCCAGGTTCTATTTGTACAACACGTGTTGTTGCAGGTGTAGGTTTTCCTCAGTTTTCTGCAGTTTTAGAAGTTGCAGCTGCAATTAAAGGAAGTGGAGTACCTGTTATTGCCGATGGAGGAATTCGTTATACAGGAGATATACCTAAAGCAATTGCTGCTGGTGCAGATTCTGTAATGTTAGGTTCACTTTTGGCAGGTACAAAAGAATCTCCAGGAGAAACGATTATATATGAAGGAAGAAAATTTAAATCATATAGAGGAATGGGATCTGTGGAAGCAATGAAACAGGGGTCTAAAGATCGTTACTTTCAAGATGTAGAAGATGATATTAAAAAATTAGTTCCAGAAGGAATTGTTGGTCGTGTACCTTATAAAGGAGAGCTTTACGAAAGTATTCACCAATTTATAGGAGGTTTACGTGCAGGAATGGGATATTGTGGAGCAAAAGATATAGAAACATTAAAAGAAACAGGAAGATTCGTAAGAATTACTGCAAGCGGAATTAATGAAAGCCATCCTCATGATGTGGCAATAACTAAAGAAGCGCCTAATTATAGTAGAAGGTAAGTAATTTAACTTCTATTCTTAAAAACAAAAAACCAAGCAAATTTGCTTGGTTTTTTGTTGTCATATTTTTTTCTAAAAATTAACCTTCTACCTTCAATTCATTAATGTTAACTTTTATAATTACATATTTTCTATCCTTATTTGCATCATACTCAATTAAAAAAATCTTTTAATCTTCTTTTATTCTCTCCATTTTCTGAATTTAGAATTATAAAAAGGCCCAATTCCAAATTGGTTTTAGTTTTTCATTAAACTCAGAAATTGTAACTAACAAATTATGAGAAATTTCACAACTTTAGAAACTAGCACTGGTTGTTCTGTTTTCCATTTTATATATTTTAACAGATATAAATCCATTTCTATTTTGTGATATAAGTTTAGAGTTCTTTAAAACTTTTCTTAATTTTTCATTTTTTAACTTTTGTTACTAGTAATTCTTATTGTGCAAAAGATTGATTTATAAAACAAAACATCATAGAGAATAAAAATATTGTTTTCAGAAAATTTCATTAATAAATAGATAACTTCTTAAAGTTATGTTAAAGCCCCAAATAAATTGTAACTAAAATAAAAGATGTGCGTCTAATAATTATATAGCTAGAATATCAGAAGTGATAAATAGTTAGAAATTAGTTAGTTTTTAATAGTTGATTAGAGCCAAAAGCAATGTGTTTTTGGCTCTTTTCAGTTATATCATCTTTAGTTTTTTACAGGAATTTTATCTCGCTCAATTTTCCCTTTTTTTAGGGCTTTATAATTTTCATAACAATCTAAAACAGCTTCAATCATTTGAAGGTCAGAAGCTTTTTTGATAAAGTATTCAGAGTAATTACAATCAGTTAATAAGTCTGTTAATTCCTGTCTATCCATATCTAGATATTCCATCATAACTTCTCTATCAAACTTACCTGCTAACATTTTACGTAAATCATCTTCTTTTTTAAGCTTTTGTAGCTTTTTAAGTTGCTTAGGTTTTTTACCAAACATACTATATAAGAAATCTACTGGCTGAAATAAAGCAGCAATAGGAGAGGAGAAGTTCTTACTTTTAGGTTTACCAACTTCATATGTTTGTGGTAATCCGTTTATATGTAT